>DASURL010000082.1:0-2336 GCA_036280075.1 Gemmatimonadaceae bacterium
CACCCACGCCCACACGGCAACGATCAGCGCCGCCTCGCTGAACAACAAGCGACTGCACCCGCACGTCCTGCGCCACAGCTGCGCCATGTCGCTGCTGCAAGCCGGCGTCGACACGACCGTGATCGCGCTCTGGCTCGGACACGCCGACGTCCGTTCCACCCAGCCCTACCTCCACGCCGACCTCACGATCAAAGAGAAAGCGCTCGCGCTCGTCACCCCGCCCGACGTCAAGCCGGGACGCTACAAGCCCCCGGACACCCTCCTCGCCTTCCTCGAAGAGCTGTGACTATGCCGACATCCGGGCCGGCGCGAGCGCCAAGAACCAATCGATTAGCAGGCCCTTTGAATATCCGACACGTGACACGTTCGGCATAGTCGCGGTCTCGGCATAGGTCGACCACCAGCAACGGGATCCGGCCCAGCGTGGCGAGCTCGTCCTCGAGCCGCCCCTCGCGTTTGGCCTCGGCCAAGCGCGCGACCCATTCGGTGGCGGTCGCGAAGCGGACCCGGTGGCCGGCCAGGCAGGCGCGCATGCCGAGCGCTATAGCGAGATGGGTCTTGCCCGTCCCGGGCGGGCCCAACGCGACGATGCACTCCTTGGCGTGCAGGAAGTCGAGCTGGCCGAGGTGCTCGATCACCGTCTTCTTGACCGAGCGCTGGAAGGTGAAGTCGAACTCCTCCAGGGTCTTTCTGGCCGGGAAGCGCGCCTGGCGGATGCGCGCCTCGCCGCCGTGGCTGTCACGCGCGGAGACCTCGGTCTCCAAGAGCGCCTGCGCGAAGCGCTCGTAGCTCCATTCCTCGGCGCGGGCGCGCTCGGCGAGCTTGGGCAACGCGCGGGCGGCGGCCGGCGCCTTCAGGGCGCGGAACAGATGCGCGAGCTCGGCCTGCGCGCGCATCACGCTGCAAGGCGGTCATAGACCGCCAGGTCGCGCCGCTGGACGTCCTCGCCCGCCGGCCGCCCGCCGCGGTAGCGCTCAAGCCGCAGGCGATCCAGCGCGGCTTGGTGCGCGGGATCGGTGAGCTGCTGAGCGGCAGCGAACACGCGCCGGTGCCGGCAGCCCAGCTCACCGCTGTCGAGCGCGACCGCGGTGATCTGGCGCTGGCCAACGCGCACCTCGACGCGCCGGCCGACCAGCCGCGGATCGAGCGAGTAGTCGTTGCGATCGACATGCACGTAGGGCTGGGGCGGCACCCGCAGCACGATCCGGCGATCCAGATCCGGTCCCGGCGCGGGCAGCGCCCGCAACGCCTCGCGCTCGCGCCCGAGCCGGTCGAGCGGGCGTTCGCGCAGCGTGCGGTGCAGCCGGACGTTGGCGCGCTCGTCGAACCAGCGGTCCAGCTGGTCCTGAAAGTCGAGCTCGTTCGCGAACGAGCGGCCGGGCTCGAAGCTGGTCTCCATATAGCCCTGTAGGCGCTCGATCATGCCCTTGGCCTGGCAGTCCCCGGGATCGAGGATCCGCCAGCCGACCGACAACTGGCCGCAGAAGCCGGCGAACGGCGCGCTCGGGCGTCCCCCACCCGCGTGCAGGCAACCCTCGCGATCGACCACCAGCCGCTGCGGCAACGCGCCGATCCGCTGCAGGCAGCGCCACATCCCCCACAACACGTCGGGCGCCTCCTTGGAGAACACCAGCGCGCCGGCGCCGACGCGCGAGAAGCCGAGCGCGCCAACCACCACGTAGCCCTTGCGCGTCTGGCCGTAGCCGACCTCGATCTCACGCTTGGGCTGCCAGAGATCGAACTGCATCACGTCCCCCGGCCGGTAGACCGTGTGCTGGAACGTCCGCTGCTCCGCGAACAACGGCCGGACCTCTCGCACGTAGTCGTCGGTGATCGTCTTGCCGCCCGCATAGCCCTGCTCGGCGAGCAGTTCACGGATCCGCTGGCTCTCGATCTCCGGGTCCTCGCGCAACAGCCGATGCACCTCATCCTTGAACGGATCCAGCAGCGACCCCTTCGCCGGCCGCGCATACCGCGGCGGCGTCGACGCCCGCAACGCCCGCCGGACCGTCTCGCGGTGCACGCCCATCCGACGACCGATCTCCCTGATCCCCAAGCCCTCGACGAAGTGCATCCGACGGATCTCCGCCCACTGCTGCACGCTGATCACCCACTCCTCCTGGCCGCGATCAACACTCGACCGCGCCAGCGTCCGGACCCACCCGGACAGCACTCCCGGTGGGTCAGTTTTCACCCGGCGTAGGTGGTCCAGTTTTCAACCGGCGACGACAAGGTCGACGTGGCGGTTCACGTCATAAGCGGTCGGCGAGGTGAATTGGCGGCCTCGGCGACGGAGGTGATGCCGTGACCGGCGAGGCGCCCCGCGTCGAATTCCT
>DASURL010000083.1:0-3907 GCA_036280075.1 Gemmatimonadaceae bacterium
GTCACCCTGCTCGAGCTGGAGAACTGGCAGCAGGGCACGGCCGAGGTGGGAAGCGACGCCGATCCGTCGCGCCGCCGCGCGAACATCGTCGTCAGCGGGATCGCCCTCGCCCGCACCCGCGGCCGCGTGCTGCGCATCGGCGACGTCCGCCTCGCCGTCGGGGGCGAGCTCACGCCCTGCGAGCGAATGGACGAGGTGCATCCCGGCCTCCAGGCCGCCCTGCGCCCCGATTGGCGCGCTGGTGTCTTCGCCCAGGTGCTCGACGGCGGGGTGATTCGCGTCGGCGACGCAATCGGATGGGAGGAATCCGAGTCGATGGACGCTGGCGCCATGGGAAGCTCGGCGCGATCGCGGTGATCCGGACGGCGCTCAACTTCTTCCTCACGCGGGAGCTGCGTGAGGCGGGGCACCCGGTGTCGGCGGCGGAGGCGGGGGCGCCAAAGCCGCGCCCCGATGGTACCATCAGGGGGACGTAGGCCGCCGTTCTCCCCCGTGACGCGCGCCCCTCGGCGCCAGTCATCCTCCGATGTCTCTCCCCCTCGCCACCCTCGACCTCGCGCCCGGCATGCCCGCCGCCGAACGGCAGCGGCTCGATGCCCTGCTCGAGGCGGTGCCGCTCGCCGTCGCCCTGTTCGACGGCGCGCTCACCCTGGTGGCGACGAACGCGCGCTATCGCGACCTCACCGGCCTCGACATGGCGCAGGCGAGCGGACGCCCGATCTACGACGCCTTTCCCAACGCGCTCGCCGACCTCACGGAGCAGGTGGACATCGCCGCCGGCGGCGCGCCGGTGGTGTCGGTGCGCGTCCCCTTCCAGCATCGCGGCGGCCGGCGCCTCGTGGAGGCGACCTTCGCGCCGGTGGTGGACGGACGCGGGGGACGCGGGATCCTGTTCACGGGGAGCGACGTCACCGAGCGCGAAGGATTGCGTGAGGACCTCGCCCGCAGCGTGGCGCAGCTCGAGTCCATCTTCGACGTCATCCCCGACTCGGTGCGCGTGGTGGACGCCGACGGCCGCACCGTGCGCACCAACTCCCAGGCGCAGCAGGAGCACGCGTCGAGCAACCCGCAGTCGCTGCGCGAGCTCTGGCAGCTCGACCACCCGCGCACGCTGGGCGGCACCACGCTGTTCGTGCACGAGCATCCCACCGCCCGGGCACTCCGGGGGGAGACGGTGCGCGGCGAGACGCTCGAGGTGCGGCGCGGCCCGAACCGCGAGCCGGCGGTGATCGAGCTCAACGCGAACCCGCTCTACGATCCGCACAAGCGGGTGCGCGGCGCCGTCACCGTGGAGCGCGACGTCACCGAGCGCACGCGGCTGCAGCAGCAGGTGCAGACGGAAGCCGAGCGACTGGAGCGCATGGTGCAGGAGCGCACCCGCGAGCTGCTCGCCCTCCAGGAAGCCACGTCGCGCGACCGGCGCCTCGCCGCGGTGGGCCAGCTCGCCGCCGGCGTGATGCACGACGTGAACAACGCGCTCAACCCGATCATGGCGGCGGCCTATCTCCTGGAGATGAACGCCGGCAACCCGGACGCGGTGCGCGACTACGCGGTGCGCATCGCGCGCGCGGCGGAGACGGGCGCGGCCACGGCGGCCCGCGTCGGGCGCTTCATCCGCCAGGAGCCGCTGCTCGGCGCGCGCGAGGACATGGTGGACCTCTCCGTGATGGTGGAGGAGGTCGTGGCGATGACGCGCCCGCTCTGGCAGGAGCGCGCGAAGGGGGGCGTCGTGCAGCTGGACCAGGAGCTGGCGCCGGGCGCGATGGTGCGCGGCATCGCCGGCGAGCTGCGCGAGGCGCTGCTCAACCTGGTGCAGAACGCACTGGATGCGATGGCCGGCGGCGGCACGCTGCGCATCCGCACGACGAAGGACGCGCGCGAGATCAGCGTCTCCGTCGCCGACACCGGGACCGGCATGTCGGCCGAGGTGCGCGAGCGCGCGTTCGAGCCCTTCTTCACCACGAAGGGGGTGAACGGCACGGGGCTCGGCCTCGCCGAAGTGTACGGCATCGCGCGACGGCACCGCGGCCGCGCCGAGATCGAGTCGGCCCCCGGACAGGGGACGACGGTGCGGCTGGTGTTCCCGTCGAGCGCGCACGAGCCGACGCCCGCGATGAGCCAGTCGCCGGTGAAGCGGACGCGTCCGCAGCGCCGGATCCTGCTGGTGGAGGACCACACCGACAGCCGCGAGTTCATGCAGGCGCTGCTGGAGACCGACGGCCACCACGTGGAGTCGGTGAAGTCGGTGGAGGAGGCGCGCGACAAGCTGGACCGCGAGGCCGGCGCCTACTACGAGGTGCTGCTCACCGACATCGGGCTCCCGGACGGGAGCGGGTGGGACCTCGTGGCGTTCGCGCGCGGGCGCCGGCCGGCGCTGCGCATCGGCGTGGTGACCGGGTGGGAGCCGCGCAACGAGCAGGATCCGGCGTGCGACTTCACGCTGCGCAAGCCGGTGAGCGCCGGCGACCTCCTGGACAAGATTGCGGGCGACGGGTGAACCCGTCAGAATTCACTCACGTTCGGCGCGACGGCGTGCCGGCTCCCACCCTCTCGCAGTAACCCCGGCCCCGATGCCCGACTCGAACAGCATTCGCATCCTCATCGCCGAGGACGACGACAATGCCCGCACCCTCCTCGTGGAGCTGCTCAACACGATGGGGCACGTGGTGGTGGCGGAGGTGAGCGGCGGCCGCGAGGCGATCGAGCGCGCGAAGGACGTGGTGCCCGACGTGGTGCTCCTCGACGTCCACATGCCCGACGGCTCGGGGATCGAGGCCGCGGAGCAGATCACGGCGCAGGTGCCGGGCGTGGCGGTCGTGCTGTTCAGCGGCGACGAGTCGGTGCAGCTCACCGAGCGCGAAGTGGCGGCGACGGCGGCGATCGCCTTCCTGCCGAAGCCCACGCCGCCGCGACTCCTGGACTCCACGCTGCGCCTTGCCGTCTCCCGCGCGCGAGAGATCTCGCTGGCGCGCAAGGACGCCGAAGCGGCGCGCGGCGCGCTGGAGAACCGCAAGACGATCGAGCGCGCGAAGGGGATCCTGATGCGGCGCACCGGATCGTCGGAGCAGGAGGCCTACCGGATCCTGCAGCGGACGTCGCAGGACAAGTCGGTGCCGATGGTGGAGATCGCGCGGGCGGTGCTGGCGTCCGAACCTGGGGTGATGGACAAGGAGTCATGAAGGGCTGACCGCTGACCGCGGATCACTGACCGCTGGTGACCGGTGCACAGTCGGGAGTGCGCACGGCGCAGCTGAAAGTGAAAGCTGTAAGCTGTCGGCTCGACTCGTCGCTCCTCACCGATTGACCGCTCGGCTCGCCACGGAGGGAAAGGATCGACGGCGGGAACTGCGGACTGCGCCTGCGAGGCCCCGAAAGCGGCCTGGCGGGACGGGCGTCCCGAGGTCCCCGACGCCATTCGTCGTTCCGCCCCACCGGTCCATTGTGACCCCAGCGCCGCTCCGCTCTCGCTGCGAGGGGAGCTGCAAGTGAAACAGTCAGCTTTCAGCTTTCACTGTGAGCTGCGCCGTGCGCACCCCCGACTGGCCACCGTCAACTAGTAGTTGGTAGGAGCGGGCTTCTTCGCCACGTATGATTCCATGCCAAGGCCGAGGTAGATCGTCCCCGCCACCATCGCCCCGCTGATCAGGAAGGGCAGCGGCACCGACCGGTCGAACAGGAACCCGAACAGGATCGGGAACACCACCCGCGCCAGCCCGCCGAAGGTCTGCTGCAGTCCCATGTACAGCCCGCGCTCGCGGCTGCTGATCACCCGTGACAGCATCGCCGTCACGCAGGGGAAGGTGAACGCCGTTCCCAGTGGGAGCAGGGCCACCGCCAGCGCGAGCGGGAGGTAGGGGAGCAGCGCCACCGCGCTCGCCGGGAGCACGTGGCCCATGCGCGCCGCGAG
>DASURL010000084.1:0-9572 GCA_036280075.1 Gemmatimonadaceae bacterium
CACCCGCCTCAGCACGATCCCCTCGCGACGCTCGCGCTGCCGCCAGGCGTTCTGCATGCGCGGGTAATTCTGCGTCGTGAAGATCACCTCGTCCCCGCGCGCGAGGTCGGTGCCGAAGATCATCGTCTCGTTGGCCTCCGACGCGTTGCGCGTGATCGCCATTTCCTCGGGATCACAGCCGAACTCGGCGGCGAGATCGCGGCGCACCGACTCGATGCGGGGCTCGAGCACCCGCCACATGTGATCCACGGGCAGCTCGTTCGAGAAGCGCAGGTCGCGGATCATCTGCTCGAGCACGTGCGTGGGCGCGGGCGAGCAGCCGCCATTGTTGAGGTTCACCATCGTGCGGTCGATGTCGAACGCGCGCTGGATCTCCCCCCAGTATGCCTCGTCCTCGGCGGCCGCGGCCGGAGCCACGCCGCCGAGACGCTCGCCGGCCCGAAGGAGATGCCGAAAGGCGTCGGCCCGCATGGTGGGGAGCGAGGCGCTCGCGCCGAGCATGGACGCGACGAAGGTGCGGCGGCTGGGCATCGGAATCCGGGCTGGAGATGGGTCCAACATCGTGCCGGCGCTGGCGCTCGTCCAGTTGCTCGATTCACCGGACCCAACAAAACTTAGGTATTGACCTAAGTATTCGACGGTGGTAGACTCTCTTTCGGCTCGCGTTACCCAACCACTCGACCGGTCCTGCCATGGTGCAAGCCGCCACAACCGACGACGTCTTCTACGCCCTGTCCAACGCCACTCGCCGCAAGGTCCTCGAGCGGCTGTCCACGGGGCCGGCCACCGTGAGCGACCTGGCAGCGCCATTCGACATGAAGCTTCCCTCGTTCGTGCAGCACCTGTCCGTGCTCGAGCGGAGCCGGCTGGTGAAGTCGAGGAAGCAGGGACGGGTGCGGACCTACGAGATCGTGCCCGAACGGTTCAAGGTCGCCGAGAGCTGGTTGAGCGCGCGGCGCGAGGAGTGGGAAGCCCGGCTCGACCGGTTCGATGAGTACGTCAGACAACTCAAGGAGAGGGAATCAGGCTCATGAACAAGCAATTCACCGTCAACCCGAAGCTCGACATCGTCTTCGAGCGGTTCATCGACGCGCCCCGCCGTCTCGTGTGGGAGGCGCTGACGAAGCCGGAGCACCTCAAGGAGTGGTACATGCCCCGCGAGTGGGGACGCGTGGCGCGGGCAGAGCTGGACGCGCGCCCGGGTGGCATCTTCAGCATCGACATCGCCGTCGGCGACGGCCGCGAGGTGCCCAACCTCGGCTGCGTCCTCGACGCGGTGCCGATGGAGCGGCTCGTCTGGACGTCCATGCTCTTCCCCGGCTACCGACCCGCCGTCTTCGACGACATCCCGATCACCGCCATCATGACGCTGGAAAGCGTGGGTGAAGGGACGCGCTATGTCTTCACCGCGCTGCACCGCGACGAAGCGGACCTGGAGAAGAACAAGGAATCGGGTTGGAAGGAGGGGACGGACATCGCCCTCGACCAGCTCGCCGAGCACGTGATGACGATGAAGCAGCCCGCGTGATCCGCGGCGGGCTCGCTTCGCCGACTCACGGCGCTAGCGAGCCCGCCCGGTGAACCGGAACACGTAGCTCCCCTTCACGAAGAAGGAATCGCTCGTCCGTCGCAGGCGCTGGAAGGCGAGCGGGTCCTCCTCCGTCATGCTCCCGCCGTAGCCGGCGAAGAACACCGTGCCCGGCGCCGGCCGGTACGAGAAGAGCCAGTCCGTCCGCAGCACGTTGCTGCTCGTTGCCGTGGAGGGACCCGAGCCGAGCACGATCACGCTGCCCGTGCGCGGATCGATCAGCGCCTCGCGCCGCGTGGCGGTGTACTGCGACACCACGCGCACGAAGATCGGCCGCGCGAGCTGGTACTCCACCCGCAGTCGCGGGATCCGCGCGAACGCCGAGCGCTGGCCGTCCGACCGTCGCGTGAACGACGTCGCCTGGTACGTGGTGCTCACCCGCAGCCGGTCGCTCGGCCGCAGGTCGAGCGACGCCGAGTAGTCCAGCCGCCGCACGCGTGAGGTCTCGAGGAAGTCGACGTCGTTGCCGATGTTGGTGGAGACGCTCGCATTCATCTTCTGGAACTGCGGCGTGGAGATGCTGAACGACGTGGTGCCGACCGCGATGCGGTCCGACGGAATGAACCCGCCGCCGTAGCTCGCGTAGTCCGTCGGATCGAAGGCGTAGCTGCCGACCTTCGGCGTCATCCCCACGCTCCACCCGCCGCGCAGGGTGAGCTGCATGTTCGCCGACGCCGCGTCCTCGAGCAGCGAGCGGGCGTGCAGGAAGTCGTCGTACCGCCAGAGCCCGTTCGTGTTGAGGAACACGTTGAACCGCTCGACGAGCGCGCCCGGCCGCCCATACCAGGTGAGCCGGTTCATCGCGTTCGGCTTCACGTAGCCCACCCGCGGCAGGAAGCCGTTGTCGGTGCGGAAGTCGGGAGAGATGCCGAGCACGTTGTAGTGGAATCCCCAGCCGCGATTGGTGGCGTCGACGACTGCCTCCCACATCGGTCCCGAGGTGGTCACGCCGTTCTCGGTGGTGATGCTCTGCACCGCCTGGAGCTGCGCGAAGTAGATGCGCCCGAAGACGATCTTCGTATCCACCCCGACCACGTTGTTGTTGCGCCCCTGGCCGGTGCGGCCGCTGTACAGCAGTCCCGCCTGCGACTGCTCGCCGATCGCCTGCCGCAGTCGCACGATGTCCACCAGCCGCCCCTGGTCGCGCGCCGAGAGGAATGCGACGTCCGCGCGCCCCACCTTGCCCGTCAGCTTTCCCGCCGCGTCGGGCTGCGTGATGGTGCGGGTGTAGACGAGCTGGTTGGGGACGTTGAACTGGTCGAGTGCCTCGACGAAGAAGGGACGCTTCTCCGGATAGAAGAGGGCGAACCGCTCGTCGGCGGCGACCTGCGTCGCGTCGGCCTCCACCTGGGAGAAGTCCGGCTTGATGGTGCCGTTGAGGACGAAGTTGCTCCCCATCGCCCAGCGCACGTTGCCGCCGAGCTGCGGGTTCGAGGAGTACCGCCACCGGTCGAGCGTGGGCGTGCAGCAGGCGGCGCCGAGGGTGGTGTTGGTGAGCTCGGGATTCAGCTCCACCGTCTGGCCGTGAATCATCCCGGTCAGCCCGGTGAGCGTCCCCGACTGCGCGATGAACGACGCCGACGCCTTGCGCGCCGGAGTCCACGTCTCCTCGTAGCCATTGCGCTGCACGTGGCGGTCGATCTGGAGTCCCCACGTCTGCGGCATCGAGATCGGATACCGCAGGGCAGCAAATGGAATCCGTACTTCCACCTCGTAGCCCCACGCCGTGAGCCGGCCGCGCGATTCCCACAGGAAATCGGCGCTCAGGTCGTTCTGGCCCGGCCCCACGTTCGAGCCGGGGATGAAGCCGCCGCCCTCGCTCTTCGTGCCGTCGGCCTGGATGCCGAGCGGGTTGACGATGAAGACGAAGGCGCGGTTGCGCTCGTGGAAGGTGTCGAGGTGGATCTCCACGTTGTCGTCGCTGCCGATGCGGTCGCGGTCGGCGAGCGTCGCGGCCACGGTCCCCGAGTCGGCGTAGGCGCGGATGCCGAAGTACATCGCGTCCGATGAGTACCAGACGCGGACCTCGGTGGAATCGGGCGCCGGCCGGCCGTCGGCGGGGGCGTAGAGGGAGAATCCGTTGAGGATCGCGGCGCGCGACCAGACCGGCTCGTCGAGCCGCCCGTCCACGACGACGGTCGTGTCGATCCGGGGAGGCGCGACGCTGGTCTGGCCGAGACGGCCGTTGTGAATGCCGGCCGGGCCGAGGCCCTGCGCGGCGGCGGCGATCTGGAAGGCGGAGAGGAGGGGGAGCAGCACGGCAGAAACCTAGCAGGTGCGCGCGGTCAGTTCCGCACCACCTCCACGCGCAGCTCGGTCCATCCATCCAGCTGGTAGTACTCGACGCGCAGCCGGTGCGTCCCCGGCGCGATGTCGGCGACGTTCACCTCGGACTCGTGCGGCTTCCAGTTGTCGATGACGAGCCGGTCATCCACCCAGACCCGGACTGCGTCGTCGCTGATCGTGCGCAGCGTGTACCGTCCGGCGCCGAGCGTCACGCTCGCCGTGGCCGAGATGCGGAAGTTCGCCTGCGGCACGCCGGGCACCGTCGGCCGATACCACATGTAGTCGAGGCGCGGCGCGACCTGCGTCGTGATCGGCGTGCGCGGCGCCACGCTGTCGGCCAGCGCGTAGAACGACACCTGCCACGGCCCGATCGGATCGAAGCGACCGTACGAGAACACATACGGCGCCCCTGCGGCGTGCTTCACGCCGCGCGGGCTCGTGATGCTGCCGCCGCGATACTCGAGCTCGAGCTGCCAGTCGTTCTCGAACCCCCTGCTCGGCGTCACCGTTATGGTGTCGCCCATCCTGCCCCGCTCCCTGGAGAGTGCGGCGATCCCTCGGCCGCCGCTCACCTTCCAGGTGCCCGCCGGGCCGAGCGCGCGCAGCGCCAGCGGCGTGGAGCGCGAGCTGTCCACCGGCCAGAGCTTCGGCGAGCGCCAGTCGTACGGTCCCCAGTCGTCCACGATGATCGCCGAGATGTCGCGCTGCGCGAGCGAGTCCCTGGCTGGATCGAGGCCGTCGGGCAGTCGCTTTGGAAGCACGACGCCCGGCGGTGCCGTCCACGCGGGCGCCGCCGGCGGCCACTGCCCCGCGGCAACTGGCGGGTGCCGTCGGGTCGTATCGTTCACCGTCACCTCGACCTTCGACGAGTCGGTGACGACGATCGTGGAATCCCCCCTCACGAACTCGTTGCCCGTGAGGCGCGAGCCGACCGTCTGCGCCACGCGCAGGCCGACGCGATTTCCGGCGAACACGTTTCGAGTGATGTCGTAGTCCCGGCTCCGCGTGTCGCGATGCTTCGGATACCCCCAGTCGCTCGGCTGCTCGGGCACCGCCCACAGCCGGATCGCCACCGAGTCGTTCAGGAAGCGGTTCGCCGAGATCTCGTTCCCCTGGCCGTGCTCGATCGCGATCCCCGTGCGATTGCCGCTGAACTCGTTGCCGATGACCTTCGAGTCGTAGCTATAGCCGCCCCAGAGGCCGTTGTCGGAGCCGTTCGCCCGGTTGGCGATGAACAGGTTGCGGCTGAACGTCGCCTCCATCGCGTTCGTCGGTGCGTAGCTGAAATCGTTCGCGTAGAAGAGGTTGTCATTCGCGCCGCCGGCGCCCGTGTCCATCGTCGACTGCCCCGCCCAGAGGAACAGGCCGTCGCCGCCGTGGGTCATGGAGTTGAATGCCACGGTGTTGTGAGAGCTCTGCTCGTACAGGAGCAGGTCCGCCGAGTCCTGGCCTCGGCGGTAGAAGTGGCTGCTGAAGCCGCGGACGTTGTAGCTGGCGTGGTTGTGCAGGATCTCGTTGAAGCTCGAGCGATACAACGCGATGCCGACGCCGGAGTTGAACTCGATCGTGTTGTTCCAGATGCGCAGGCTGTCGCTGCGCACGAGCATCAGCCCTTCCATCCCCTGGGTGATGCGGTTGCCGCGGATGCTGCCGCCTCTCACGTCAGTGAGGTAGATCGCCGGCCCGTAGCGCAGCCATTCGTCCTGCTCGTTGTGGTGGTGTGACAGCCAGTCCACCAGGCTCTCGTGCTCCACCAGGCTGTAGAGCCGCGGCTTCCAGTTGTAGCTGAGATCGTTGTCGAGGAGGGAGAGCTGGTGCGTGCCACGCGCGAGGATGCCGACCTTGTAGCCGCGCACGCGGGCGTTGCGGATCGTCACGTTGCCTCCACCCTCGATCCGGATCGCGACGCCGGCCGCCTGGTCGGGATCGGCATTCGCTGGCAGGCCTTCGAGCGTGGCGCCGCCGAAGTCGATGACGACGTTGTCGCCTCGAACGGTGATGACGGCGGAATCGAGCGAGGCGGGGGCGGCGATGCGCCAGGTGCCGGGGGTGATGCGCACCGAATGGGTGATCACCATGCCGCGGGTGATCGGGATTGCCGTCGGCGATCGCTGTGCGCCGGCCGCTGCTGTAGCACATGTCGCGAGCACGAGCACTCGAACGAGGAAGGAGGCGTTCATTCTCATGGAAGGCGGATGCGTTCGAGTGCGGCGAGAGGGCGACCGATCGTCCGAAGTTACGGACGTGACGATGCCTCGGCGAGACAGCATCTGCAGCGCTCGTTGACCGCCGCCGTGCCCGCCGGCTACACTCCGGCCGTGAGCGCCCTCGTCTTCGTCGGAACGGCCGGCTGGTCGCTGCCCCGTGCCGAGCAGGTGCGCTTCCCTGCCGACGGCACGCACCTGGAGCGCTACGCGCACCTCC
Organism: Gemmatimonadaceae bacterium; assembly: GCA_036280075.1. Taxonomy (GTDB): domain Bacteria; phylum Gemmatimonadota; class Gemmatimonadetes; order Gemmatimonadales; family Gemmatimonadaceae; genus AG11. The sequence continues at coordinate 6,299 of DASURL010000084.1, forward strand.
TGCGCGGCGCCGAGATCAACGCGAGCTTCTATCGTTCCCTGCGCCCGGCGCTCTATGCGAAGTGGGCCGCAGCAGTGCCCGGTGACTTCCGCTTCTCGGTGAAGGTGCCGAAATCGGTGACGCACGAGCGGCGCCTGCTCGACAGCGAGGAACCGCTCGCGGCCTTCCTCGACGAGGTTGCCGCGCTCGGCGACAAGCTTGGCCCGCTGCTCGTCCAGCTTCCGCCGAGCCTCGAGTACGATGCCTCCCTCGCCGGCGCCTTCTTCGAGGTGCTCCGCGCGCTGTACGACGGTCCCGCGGCACTCGAGCCTCGGCATGCCACCTGGTTCTCGGCGGACGCGGGCGCGCAGATGGCGGAGTACAGGGTCGCCCGCGTGGCGGCGGATCCGGCGCGAGTCCCTGCAGCGGCGGTGCCTGGCGGGGCACGCGACCTGGCGTACTTCCGGCTGCATGGCTCGCCGCGCGTGTACTGGTCGCGCTACGACGAGACGTGGCTCACCGCGCTGGCGAGTCAGGTCGCGGAGGCGACGCGCAGCGCTGCCCAGCTCTGGTGCATCTTCGACAACACGGCGAGCGGAGCGGCGTTGCCGAATGCGCTCGAGCTGCTGGAGCGGATCGCATTCGCGCTCGACGCCGAGGTGGTATCAGGTCAGGCCGCAGGTCCCGCGGCGCGCCGCTCGCGCAGCTGACGATGCGACTCCCACACGGCGAGCACGCATTGACCGAGCTCGCTATCGACTGACCCCGCCGAGACCGTGCCGACCGCGCCGATGTCGAAGCGGCCGATGCCTCCGCTCCGCACCTCCCAGATGAGGTTCGCCTCGTTCGCGCCACCCACGTGGATGGCGTCGTAGGCGCTCTGGAACTCGCGAACGGAGCGGCAACCCGACTGCTGGAACGCCGGCCAATCCGTCAGCTTGCGACCGCGACCGTTGAGCTCCGGCTGCCACAGGCATCCTTCGAGTGCGACTCGCGTCGCCTGGCCCAGCTCAGCGGCCTCCCGGATCGACGTCTCCAGCACGGCGCCGGGTCGCTCCGCAAACAGACCGGCGTGATTGACCATCGGCGCAACGAGGGCGACCTGATGCTGCTCCGAGACATAGACCTGGCAGCCGCGAACGAACGCGGACGCAGCTTTGGTGCGACCGAAAAGCACGGACCCCTCCGTTGATCGTCGCCGTGGCGTGGCTCCAGCGCTCAGCTGCGGCGGAAGTGAAAGCGCAACTCTGGTCGGCTAGTGGAGTGCCAGCTTTGCGAACGTGGCGAGCCAGAGGCTCCCGCTGAGGAGGAGCGGCACGCGCCAGCTGGCTCCCCGGCGGGCCCAGAGCGCGCCCACGACGACGGTCGCGCCCGTGGCCAGGAGAAGCGCCCGCGGCGTCGGGGCCAGCGCAGTGGCGCCCAGCGCCCACTTGAGGGCGAAGAGCAGCGCGAAGCAGAGAGCGAGGCGCTGGCGCGGTGTAGGGCGCGCTACCGTGCAGCTCGCGGCAGGGAGGGGGTCAGACATGGAGGCGGAAGCTAGCGCGTGGACGCCCGGCTGGCGATCGAACTTCAGAGCTCGACAGCGGGCGACGGTCGAGGAAAGGGATTACATCGTCCGCGGCTGACACCCAGCAAGTGTAACCTATTTCCTCAGACTAAAGTGTCACCTATCTCTCCGGCTGTTCACGCCTCATCGAGTTTCAACGACGCAGTCATAGACCGGATGCGACGGCTCGAGCCGTACGCGTCCGCGCATGCCCTTGCCCGGGAGTAGCACGAGCGTGTCCCGCACCTCGGGGTACCGCCCCCAGACGAGCACGACGTGCGCACCAGGCGTCAGGCCCGCAAAGCGAAACTCCCCATCGCGGTCTGAATAGACGCTGCCGATAGGTCTCGCTCCAAGCAGGAACACCTGAAGATCCGGGAGGGGTGCTCCGGTCGTCCAGTCTTCTAGCCGTCCTTCAACCACTCCCGCGCTGTCGGTCCGAACCCAAGTTCGCTCATTGCGACCCGCGGCCGCGGGAATCTGTTGCTCCGGCGACAACGGGCAGCGAGCGGAAGCCGGTCCTCGATGCACGCATGCCGACGAGAGAAACAGCAGGAGCACCCCTGTCCGCCGACGCCGAACGCGCCCTGCTTGCTTCATCGACTCATCTGGGTGTGGTCTGACGCCCAAGCTCAGCTGCGGGCGAGCCCAATATTCGCGAGCGCAGCGAGCGTCAGCAAATCGCCCGTCGGCTGCAGCGCCTCGTTAGGCGGTCCGGACACGCTTCTGCATCGGCTCATGAGGACTGAGAGGCCGTGCAGTGTGGCGACGCCAAAAGCAGATCCAGCGTGTCACGGTAGCCAGCGCGTGCGAAGAGCGCGACACTGTCTATCTGGTCTCCCAGGCGCAGGACGGCAACCAATCTTCCCGCCACCAGACCATCGAACGACTGCACCGCGGCTGGGCCAGCGTTGTCGGCATACAAGAAACCTCGACCGCCGTCGCGGTCGATAATCGAGACATCCACGCTGCGTAGCGGACGCCTTTCGTGCCCACTCGAGTCCCAGACTTGGACAACAAGTCCTGCGCGGTTGGCGGCGCGCAGCACCGAGTCAGCGCGCACTGCGTTGCGGCCAACCGACCGGAGAAGTTCCGCGCGCAGCCCGCATCCTTGAGGCGATGCGTACGGGCTACGAAAACCGCACGCGCCAACTGCAGTCAAGGCTATGCTCGCGAATAACACTTTGCGGTTCACAGTTGCTGCACGAGATAGTGGTACACGCCTAACGCCCAAGCTCACCTGCGGGCGATCCAATAATGGCGAGCGAAGCGAGCATCCGCAGCCGCCCGTCAGGTGCAGCGCTCAGTTAGGTGATCCGGCGTTGAGAGCGGACGGTCACTATACGCCGCGTAGAGGAACTGGTCGAGGATTACCCCCTCCTTCACGGCGCTGCGCCGCATCAGACCCTCCCGCACGTACCCGGCCTTTTCAAGGACCCGGCTCGAACGCGTGGAGGTGACGAACGGCACGGCAAACACCCGGACCAGGCCGAGCGCTTCGAAGGCGTACCGCGTGGTAGCCCGGACCACATCGACCATGATGCCGCGCCCCCAGAACTCACGGCCCATCCAGTAACCCACTTCGGCCGTACGCCGCGCGATGTCCTCGCCGAGCACGAGGCTGATGCTGCCGATGGCCTGTCCATCCACGTCGATTCCGAAGCTCGTCTGCACTTGGCGCGACTGGGCGTCCTCGATCCATTCGATGGCATCCGCTTCTGTATAGGGGTGCGGAAACCGATCGCGCAG
>DASURL010000085.1:0-7146 GCA_036280075.1 Gemmatimonadaceae bacterium
TGCGCCAGGTGCCGCCGGCGTCCTCCGTCTTCCAGATGCCGCCGCCGGTGGCGCCCATGTAGAAGGTCAGCGGTGCGGAGGGAACGCCGGTGACCGTGGTGACGCGGCCGCCGCGGTACGGTCCGATGCTCCGCCAGTGCACGCCGCCGAAGCGGGTCGAGTCGAAGGTGGTGGCACCGGTGGCACGAGTGGCGCCGGTGGCGGGGGCCTGCGCGGGCAGGAGCGCAGCATGCGTGAGCGCGAGGATGGCGCACGCCATGGCGCTCGCACGAAGAGCGGAATGTCGCATTTGGGGGAGGCTGGGAGCCACATATATACACTCCAGCGCCCGCTGCCGGAACGCGCCGAACCCCTGTCGCACACCGGGAAGTGGCGACAGGGGATCGCGAAAGCACTCAGCGCGCTCCGATCACTCCTTCCCCCCGCTCACCGTGAGGATCGCTCGCATCCCCACCGCCAGGTGCGGATCGCACACGATCTCGTACCGGCCATCGGGAAAGCGCGAGTCCAGCACGACGGTGAACGCCTGACCCTTCGTCGTCAAGTAATCGCTCGTCGCCAGGTTGCCGAGCTTCGCGCCCTTCGGCACGGAGACGAAGTGCACGTTGTGCATCGTCGACCCCGCCTGGACGAAGCGAAGCGTGTCCCCGCGGCGCGCCGAGATGACCCCGGGCTCGAAGCCGTAGGGTTGAGGCCCGCCGTCGTCGGTGAGCCTGATGACGATCGTATGGGGTGGCGCGGCGTCCTGGGCGCGGGCGGTGAACGAGCTGGAGAAGGTGAGCGCGAGGGTGCTCGCGCCGACGAGCGCGAGACGGGGGATGAACATCTGGGCCTCCTGCAAGGCGAGCGACGACCGGGATCCGCCGGCGCGGCCGTTCATCATGACTGCAATCGTGCACCCCCGTGCGTTGGGGAGCCAGCGCGGGGGCTCAACCTCCGGTTGGTGTACACCACTGGAGAAACTTCTGGCAAGCTCAGCGTCACGCAGGGATTTGCCGGCGTTCTCTGGTCGCGGTACGTTCCCGTCGCGCGGAGGGAGATGTGTCTCCTGCCCACCCCGCTGCGCTGCTTGTCGACAGATGGAGGAACGACTCATGGTCTCGCACCGTCGACGTCGTATCGAGCCTCCGAAGCCAGCCAGTGACTGGATTCGCGCGACGCACCAGTTGGTCCCCGCGTTCTTGTCCGCCCTCGTCGTCATCGCCTTCCCCTCGACCGCCTCCGCGCGCGTGAGCGGCCCGCCACGAATCATCGCCCATCGGGCCGGTGAACGTCGTGCGGCGCTCGGCGAGATCGTCGGCGTCGCGGAGAATCACGTCGTCGCGCCGGCGGCACTCTATGCTGCGCTGGCGAAGGTGCAGCGCGCGGTACCGTCATTCTCGCGCCAGACCGGACTCGCCTGCTCGGCGTGTCACTACCAGTTCCCGGCGCTCACGCCATTCGGGCGACAGTTCAAGCTGAACGGCTACACCCTGTCCGGCATGCCGGGAATCGTGCAGGCCGGCGACTCGGCAGGAAAGGAATCCCTGCGGCTCGCGTCCATCCCGCCCATGTCGGCGATGATCGTCGCCTCGGTGACGCAGACGCGTGCCGCGCAGCCGGGAGCGCAGAACTGGACGACCGCCTTTCCCGACCAGTTCAGCCTCTTCGTCGCCGGCGCCATCACGCCGCACGTCGGGGCGTTCACCCAGTTCACGTACGCGGCGAGCGACGGCGCCATCGGCATCGACAACGTCGACATCCGCTACGCGAACCGGACCACGCTCAGCGACAGGGAGCTGATCTACGGACTCACCCTGCACAACAACCCCACCGTGCAGGACGTGTGGAACACGGTGCCGGCATGGGGCTTCCCCTTCATGAGCTCCTCGAGCGCCCCGTCTTCCATCGCCGGCACGCTGATCGACGGTACGCTCGGCCAGCAGGTGGTCGGACTGGGCGCCTACTCGCTCTACGACCGGCTGCTCTACACCGAGCTCACGGCATACCGCTCGTCACCGCAGGGCATGACGATGCCGCTCGATACCAGCGCGCAGGACGTCGTGTCGAAGGTGATTCCCTACTGGCGCATCGCGCTGCAGCACGAGACGCCGAACACGTCGCTCATGCTCGGGACCTTCGGCTTCGATGCGCATCTCTTTCCCGTCGGGGTATCGGGACCACGCGACCACTACACCGACGTCGCCATTGACGGACATGTGGAGCGGCGCCACGGTCGGGCCGCGTGGATCGCGCGGGCGAGCGTGATTCACGAGCATCAGGACCTCGTCGCCACCGAAACGGCGGGGGGCGCGGCGAGCGCCGATCACACCCTCTGGACGACGCGGGCGAGCCTCGCCTGGCTGCCGAACCTCAGGCATGGCGTCACCGTCGGCTGGTTCCAGACCACCGGCACCTCCGATGCCCTGCTCTACGCGCCGGCCGAGCAGACGGGGAGCCGGACGGGGAGCCCGAACACGCGGGGCGCGATCGGCGAGGTGACCTGGAACCCCTGGCAGAACGCGCGGCTCGGTGTCCAGTACGTCTACTACAACCGCTTCAACGGCGCGGCGTCGGCGTACGACGTAGACGGCGGGCGCAGCGCGGGGGACAACAGCACGCTGTACCTGTACCTGTGGACGGCGTTCTAGCGTACAGGCGCAACGACAACGGCGAGTACGCGGGTAAACACGGTACATCGTACGAAGACTGGCATACTGGCCCCAGGAATTCGGGGCTGTGTGCGGAAGAATCGGGGCGCCGCCGCCGAGCCTCCATGCGCTGCGACGGTCAGCGGCAGTCCCCGCAAGGAAATGTCGGCGCATTCCTGGAGCCGGTATGCCAATCCCGGTACGAGGTACCGTGTCTACCCGCGTACTCGCCCTTGCAGTTACTGCACAACGTGCATCGTCGCCATCATCCCCGCCCCAAGATGCTCGGCGATGTGGCAGTGCAGCATCCAGTCCCCCGGATTCGACGCATCGATCAATAGATCCACAGTGGATCCGACCGGTATGAGAGCCGTGTCCTTCCACACCTGGTTCCGCGTCGCCACGCCATCGCGGGCGATGACGAGCATCCGCTGGCCGTGCAGGTGGATCGGGTGCTGCATCGGGTGGAAGGACTTCGGGTCGTTGAAGATGCGGAGCTTCACCACCGAGCCGCGCTTCACCGTCCAGTCTATCGCCTCGTTCTCCTTGCCCGTCGCCTCGTCGCGGATGATCCACCGCACCTGCTTCGCCGTGGACAGCCAGTTCATGTCCGGCATCCCGTCCACCCACTCCACCGGCGCGTAGTACGCGGTGTCCACGTTCATGAACTGCACCGTCGCCAGGGGCAGCGACTGCACGGCGACCGTGAGCCGGAGCGTCCTGTCCGGCGCGCGCTCGAACTCCTTGCGATACTTGTCCACGTCGGCGACGACCGCGGCGTTGGTGCGCAGCGTCCCGAACTGCTTCGCGTAGCTCGGCGTGGCGGGTGATGCATCGACGGTCACGAAACCGAGGGTGTCCACCTCCTGCTCGAACTCGCCCCGGTAATGGTTGATCGCCTGCACCGCGTTCACGAGCGCGTAGCGGCCCGGCTTGTCGAACTTCACCTCCACCACGTAGCGCTCCGAGGGCGCGAGCACCACGCTCGGCACCATCTCCTCGTGCTCGAACCTGCTCTGGTCGCTGGCGACGACCTTGATCGGCGCGCCGCCGAAGCTGACGTTCCACGTGCGCGAGCTGGCGACGTTGGTGACGTAGAAGCGCACCACCGCGCCACGCTTCACCCGCGTCCTCCATCCCGGCTCGCCATTCACCGTCAGCACGTTCCCCACCCGCCCCATGAGCGCGAAGTCGGGCTCGCTGCGACCGAAGGGGATCAGCGTATCGGCGTTCACCAGCAGGTCGCTCAGCACGAGCGGCAGCTCGGCGTTCACCCGCGAGTAGTAGTCGCGCTCGGGGGAGTCCACGAGCATGTTGCCGTAGAGCCCCATCGCCTGCTCGATGTCCTCGCGCACGTGCGGGTGATACCAGTAGACGCCGGCGTCGGGGAAGTGGACGCGATAGGTGAACTCGCCACCGGGCTTCACTTCCTCCTGGGTGAGGCCGGGCACGCCGTCGAAGCGGTTCTCGAGCCGCACGCCGTGCCAGTGCACGGTGCTCGGCAGGTCGATGCGGTTGTGGAAGCGCACGACGATCGTCGCGTTCTGCGGCACGCGGATCAGCGGCCCCGGCACCTCGCCATTGAAGCCGTACATCACGAACTCGCGCCCGCGGATGGTGCGACGAACCAGTGTGGCCGTCAGGTCCAGCGTGTCACCGTCGCGCAGCTTCACCGTGCGGCTCGGCTTCACGCGCGGAACCGACGCGGGGTTCACCCCTTCCCCCGGCAGGAAGGCACCGGCGCCGGGCGTGAGCCCGACGAGCCCGGGGATCATCGGCATGCCGGGGGGCATCGGGATCGGCATGCCGGGCATGCCCTCCATGCCGGCCATGTGCTCCATGTCGTGCGACGTGGTGTCGGACTGCATTCCGTGCTTCATGCCGTGAGACGTCGTGTCGCCTCGCGCCGCTGTTGCCCGCGCTGGCTTCGGCTTCGGCTTCGCGTGCGCCGTCGTGTCGTGCTGCGACGCCTGCATCTTCATGCCGGGCATCTGCGCGTGCAGCGGAGTGGCGCCGAGCAGCACGAGCGCCGCCGCGCCGAGCGAAAGGACGCGCCTCACTGCGGAATGCCGCGGAACAGCGGGTGCGACAGGAAGCTCTGCAGCCATCCGCTCGGCGAGGTCCCGTGCAGCACCGTCGGGCCGGCGTGCGTGGCCGCCGCCGAGTCGGGCTCGGCGGTGATGACGAGGAGGAACTTGTTCATGTCCACGTGGCCCACGGTCGTCGTGCCGTTCTTCACCGTGCCGAGCCGGACCCACTTCGTGAGGTCGGTGGAGGCGGCCCACGCCACGTAGCCGGCGGTCCTCGAAGACGCGGTGTCCGGGAGGCCGGCCGCGCTGACCTGGATGTCGTAGCGCGCGCGCCCGTCGGCGGTGATGGCGACGCCGAATGGCGACGGCGCCCAGACCAGGCGCGCCTGTCCGCTCGCTCCCGGCGCCGCGGCCGTGGGATGGAGCTTGATGTCGTACGGGCCGTCGGCTCCCGCCGCGCCGTCGAGCGACGACGCGGCAAGAAGACCGGCGAACATCAGCGCGAGCTTTACCATCACGGAACGAGCGGGGTCTTCTCCGGGCCGTGATCGTAGTCCTGCACGCTCGAGATGTTCGGCATACCGTAGTCGTGCCCGTTCCACCCGTTGAAACCGTCCATCCTGAAGATCCAGAGCCCGCTGCGCATGTCCGAGAGGACGATGAGGCCGTCGTAGTTGCGCACGTCCACGCCGAAGGCGCCCTGCTCCACGCTCGTGGTGCTCTGCCAGCCGTTGTCCGGCGTGCCGCCGAAGCCGTGCTCGTGCTCGCACTCGCAGGTGAACCAGTGCCCCACCGTCTTCGGGTGCTTCGGGTCACGCATGTCGAACACCTGCAGCCCGTCCTCGTACGCCGACACGAACACGTACGGCCAGCGCACTTCATGGTTGTGCGACAGGTCGCGCCAATCGGCCGTCCAGGCGCTGATCGGGATGTCGATGTTCTGCGTCTTCCCCGTCTGGCCCGGCTCGAGGTCCCAGATGCGGAGCGGCGTGTACTGGTACTCCGTCTCCGTCACCGCGTAGCGCCCGTCGGGCGACGGCGTGAAGGTGTGCGCGATGTCCATGCCGAGGCTCGTGATGGTGAAGAGCTGCTTCGGCGTCTCCGGCTTCGTGACGTCCCACACCGAGTAGCCGCCGAGCCCCGCGCCGTAGAACTTGTCCTGCTTCGTCGCCGGGTCGTAGCCGACGTAGAAGTCGTGGTAGCCACCGGCGCCGATCTGCCGGAAGGGCGTCGGGTTCGGCACGGCGCCGATGAGCCAGGTATCTTCGGGCGCGCCGCTCACGACCTTCGCCAGGTCATACACCAGCGCCTTGGAGTCGTTGATCGTCGCGAAGTAGAGCGTGCGCCCGTCCGACGCCTTGTAGGCGAACGTGTTGTGGAATCCGCCCGGCGACTTCGGGTAGCGGATCCGTGCGACGACCTTCACGCTCTTCGGATCGGGGAGCCCGGTGACGTCGAAGATCACGGCGCCGAGGTCGGTGTCGGGGCCCCCCTGCATGAACTGGTACGACTGCGCGTAGTAGTACCGGTTGCCGATCTTGAAGTACTTCCCGTCCATCGCGCCGATGCCGCGGTGGAGCTCCGGGTTCTCGATCGTCCAGTCGAAGATCTTCTTCGGCGCCGACGGGTTGCTGATGTCGTAGATCTGGGCGTCGAAGTTGACGAAGCCGGACAGGTAGACGTACGGCCGGTTGCGATCCTGCTCGATCTCGATGTCGGCCGCCTTCCACGCGCCGGGATGCGACACGACGTGCGCGAGCGAGTGCATCTTCTCGCTGCCGCCCTTCTTGGCGGCGAAGTCGGTGACCGACTGTCCGGGATCCTGCGCGCCGGCGACGGAGGCGGCGCCGAGCAGGGCGACGACGAGGAGGGGGCGGAGCATTGTGGTTTCGGGTCCTGTTCGAAGGGATGCCCGAAGTTGCGGGGCGGGCGAGGGGGAAGGCAAGAGTGCTTACTACAACTTCGAGTACGCGGGTAACCCCGGTACAGGGTACGAAGACTGGCATACTGGCCCCACGAATTCGCGGCTGCTTGTGGACGAATCGTCGCGCCACCGCCAAGCATCCACGCGCTGCGACGGTCAGAGACAGTCGCCGCGGGTGAGCGTCGGTGCATTCCTGGAGGCAGTATGCCAATCCCGGTACGCAGTACAGCGTTTACCCGGTACTCGCCGTTGCAGTCATCCGCCCCGCCTCTCCTCCCCACCCCAGCTTCATCCCCACCACGAGAAACAGCAGGAATCCCAGAAAGAACATCGCCGTCCCCGCCGTCGTCTCGCGCTCCTCGTGTGCCTCCCGGAGCAGCTCCTCCGTCACGAGATAGAGCAGCGCCGCCGCGCCGAACGAGAGCACGATCTCCATCGCGCCCCCTTCCAGTCCGCTCAGCACCGTGGCGCCCGCGACCGCGCTCAGGAACACCAGCGCGCCCATCGCGGAGACGATGACGAGGATGCGCCCGCGTGCCATGCGCGTGGCGCGCAGCTCGCC
>DASURL010000086.1:0-15668 GCA_036280075.1 Gemmatimonadaceae bacterium
CGAGAGGACGAGCAGGCCGGCGGTGCGCAGGATGACGGGCATGATCAGCGGGACGGGGTGGCGGAATCTATCAGGTCTCCATCCCGGCAATCGCCTCCCCATCCACTGCCGCAACGCGCCCGGCGCTCAGCAGTCCCCACGCACTCGAAGCGATCACGAGCAGCACGCCCGCCACCACGATGGCGTGCGCGATCGCCTGGTCTCGTCGGAGGACTCCGAGCTCACCGAGCAGGTAGTTCCAGTCGTGCTCGCCCCCGCCGACCAGGGGAAGCGCCATCGCCCTCGCATCGGCCACGTAGTACGCGATGTGGCCGCAGTTCTGCCCGACCCACCAGAGCGCGACGCTCGCGGCGTGACCGTCGCCTCGACGCGCGAAGTACGCCACGAACGTGAGTGGCATGATGAGCTGGAAGAGCGTGCCACCGGCGAAGCCGATGAACTCGCCGAAGGGCCCGAACACCAGGTGTCCCGTTTCGTGGATCGCGAGGTCCACCCCGTCCAGCAGCGTGCCGCGCCCGAGGTGGGCGAGGTCGTACAGCCCGTAGGCCAGCAGGGCGAGGGTGAAGAGCCGGCGCACCATGACGGCGTTCATGTCCCGAGGACGGCGCCAGCGCACCGGGAGTCACGGTGGCGAAACCGCCGTGCCGGCCCCGCGTAGGATCAGGCGAGCGACGGCGCCGCCTGCCGCCGCGCTACTGCCGACCCGAGGACGACGACATGTGGATGCTCCTGAAGGGACTCGCGCTGCGCTTCGCCGTCGGCCGCACGATCGGCGGCCTGCTCGCCACGCTGCTGCTCGTGCTCGTCCCGATCGCCGGCGTGCTGAAGGTGATCGGCCTGCCGCTCCTCATCGTGCTCGGCGTGATCGGCGCGCCGCTCTTCCTGCTGCTGGCCGCCATCGGCCTCCCGGTGCTGCTCGTGCTCGGGATCGGGGGCGTCCTGCTCGCCTGCCTCGCCGGCCTGCTCGCCCTCGGCGTGCTGGCGATCAAGATCGTCCTGCCGATCGTGCTGGTGGTGTGGCTGGTGAGGTGGATGCTGCGCAAGCCGAGAGGCGGTGAACCGGCGCACTGACGGAGAGAAGGGGAGATGGGGAGATGGGGAACCGCGCTTCTCCCCTTCTCCCCTTCCGCCACTCTCCCATCCTCACGAGTAATACCGCCTCAACTGCGCCGCCACGCCGTCCAGGTCGGGAAACAGCCGGCGCTCATCGAAGCCGGCGATGTCGAGCTGGTCGCGCACGTAGCTCGATGACTCCTTCGGGATCACGAACCGTGTCAGGGCATCGAGCAATCCGTGCTCGTCGAGGAACTCGTCGAACGAGTGCGACGTGTCCGAACAGAGGGTGAACACTGCCGACTGGGCCGAGATGCGGGTGTCGAGGGTGGGCGGCTCGATCATGCAGGCGAACGGCTTGCCGCCGTCTCCCTCACCGATCAGGCGCCACGGCGTGAACTCGCCGCGCCGCCCCACCAGCTCGGCGAGGTCGTGAATCAGCAGCGCCAGCTCGGGGAAGCCGAAGTGGCGGTGCACCTTCATCCAGTCGAGCTGCCAGATGGCGCGGTCCCGCTCCAGCGTGCCGCGCGTCGCGAAGTGCGCGGCGACGAGCGGGGAATACGTCCAGTCGAGCAGCCGGGTGGGAACGCCGTGGTGCTGCGCCGTCACCATGAGCTCCCACTCGTTGCCGGCCTGCTGCACGAAGGGGCGCGAGTACCGAGCGAAGTTGCGGAGGATGTGCTCCTCGAGCCCGGTCTTGCCGTGCGGCGGCGTCACGCCGCCCAGGCGGTCGAGGCTCGTCAGCAGGTGGCGACTGGCGTCCGGTGCGCCGTGGTACACGCAGGTGTCCCGCCGGCGGCCCGTGATGGGATCGGGTCGTTCCGGCGTCACCCGGTCGATCAGCTCCCCGAGTGAACGGACCTCCACCTGCTCCACTTCGTGCATGGCCATGCGGATCGGTCTTACAAGAACCGTGACAGTGGTGCCGCGATGTGCGATCGGTCGGGCGTCCACTCGCGCCCGGGTCAGCCCGGCGGCGGTCCCTCGCGCGGCGGCTGGCGCCGGCGGCGCGCCCGCGACTGGAAGTAGTGCCAGCGCACCACGCTCATCACCACGAACGCGACGCCGAGCACGATGGCGAGCGGCCAGTCGATGTCCTTCACGACCCGATGGAGATGCCGAGGGTGACGATGCTGTCGTGCGAGCCGTTCACCACCTTGCTCGCGCGGCGCATGAAGCCGGCGCGCCCACCAACGCCGAGGATGACCATCAGGTGCGCCTCGGCGCCGACGTACGTCGTGTGCGGATCGGCGTTCCACGGCTCGCCGCTCGTGCGCAGCGCCGCGGCGCGCAACGAGAATCCGGAGCCGAAGCGACCGATCATGCGGTAGTAGCCCGCGGACACTTCGTTGCCGTGCTGCCCCTGCTCCACCACCGCCACCACCCCCTCGTTGCGGCGATCGCTGAGGTCCAGCGCGCCGCCCGCCGAGACGGAGAAGCGCAGCGGCGTGCCGTAATGAACGCCGAACGCCGGCACCAGGCGCGACGAGGTGGCGTCCTCGCGCTGCGCCTTCGCGGCGGCGGGAAGCAGCAGCAGGACGGACAGCAGCCCGGGCACGCAGAAGCGCCAGCGCGACTGCCGCGCCGTCCCGGCGAATGGACGCACGTCGATGATCATGGCCTCGCTCCCGCGCGGTCGAGCGCCCGTTCCACCAGCCCGCCGATCACGACGCCGATCAGCTCCACGCCGGCGAGCGTGAGCGGGAACCACGAGGGATCGTTCGGGAAGCTGTTCGTGCCGCGCAGCGCCGGGCCGGCCGCCGCCACGAACAGGATCAGCGCCAGCAGCAATACGGTGTACATCGAGCGACCGGCCGTGATGCGTGACGTGGCGAAGCCGCCCGCGAGCGCGCCGGCCGTGGCCGCGACGAGCTTGCCCCACACGTAGGAGGCAGGAAAGGCGGTGCTCAGCGCGTTCGGCCCGCGGAGCGTGAACAGGCCGGCGATCACCGTGCCGGCGGCGATCACCAGGAGCGAGATGCCGATGCCCGCGATCAGTCCGATGGCGGGGCGAACGAAGGTGGACGTCGGCGGCGTGGGCGGCGGCGCGGCCATGTCACGCTCACGCATCGGCGTACAGCCGCGCCGGATCAGCGGCTGCCAGCTCCACCAGGTAGTCGGCGACCTTCGACGCCACCACGTCGGCGTAGCGCGCGCCCTTCTCCACCGTGGCCTGCGCCGGGTTGCCGGTGCCCGTGTCCGCGCTCACCTGCGTCCAGCGTCGCGGCGCCCACGCCCAGCCCTCGCGCAGGGCGCCGATGTTCCAGCGACGCTCGCGTCCGTCCCCGGCTTCATCCAGCGGTCGCACGAGGTTCGGCGCGACATGCATCATGACGCTCGTCTCCAGCTCGTCGGCATGGTCGCCCGCCGCGCTGAAGATCGCGCTCCGGTCGCCGATCCTGTACCAGTTGATGAGCGACAGGAATACGCGCGTGCGCGGCTGCAGCTCGCGGATCATCTGCCGGAAGTCGTTCCCGCCGTGACCGTTGAACAGGACCAGCTTGTGAATCCCCTGTCCCTCCAGGGCGAGCGTCAGGTCGGACAACAGCGCCGCCTGCGTGGAGGGGTTCATGTTGAGGCAGAGCTTGATGTCCAGCTGCCCCGTGTTGACGCCGAAGGGAACGCACGGCAGCACCACCACCTTCGCCCCCCGCTCCCAGGCACGCCGTGCCGCTTCGGCGGCGAGGGCATCGCACTGGATGTTGTCCGTGGCGTACGGCAGGTGATAGTTGTGCGCCTCCGTGGCGCCCCAGGGAAGCACGGCCACCTCGTAGGGGGTGGCGTCCACCGTCTTCCAGGTGCTCTCGGCGAGGATGTAGGGGCGAGTCGGCATAGGGCGGAAAATCACCGATGCCGCAGAGGATTGCCAGCGGGCCGGCATTCCGGTGCCGGCCCCGGGTGGACGACCCTACTTGAACCGCATGCCGTTGGGCGCCACGGTGCCCGACGTCGGCATCGTGAACGGCTTCGCGCTCTCCACCTTCGGCGTGGCGCCGTTCGCGCGTGGCGCCTTCGCGCCGCGATCCCCGCTCCGCGGCCGCGAGTCACTGCCCGCCTGCGCCTTCATCGTGAGGGCGATGCGGTTCCGCTGGAGGTCCACGCTCATCACGCGCACCTTCACCCGCTGGCCCACCGACACCACCTGATTGGGATCGCTCACGTAGCGGTCGGCGAGCTGTGACACGTGCACGAGCCCGTCCTGGTGCACGCCCACGTCCACGAACGCGCCGAAGGCGACGATGTTCGTCACGACGCCCTCCAGCTCCATGCCCTCGCGCAGGTCCTTCGGCTCGGTCACGTCGTCCCGGAACGCGGGCGCCTCGAAGGCCGCGCGCGGGTCGCGGCCCGGCTTGCGCAGCTCGGCGATGATGTCGCGGAGCGTGGGCAGCCCCACGTCATCGGACACGTAGCGCGTGAGGTCGATGGCCTCGAGGCGCTTCTCGTCGGCGATGAGCTCCGCCAGGGGCACGCCCAGATCCGACGCCATCCGCTCCACCAGCGCGTAGCGCTCGGGGTGCACGGCACTCGCGTCGAGCGGGTGTGCGGCGCCCCTGATTCTCAGGAAGCCCGCCGCCTGCTCGAACGCCTTCGCGCCGAGGCGAGGCACGGTGAGCAGGTCGCGGCGCGAGCCGAAGCCGCCACGCTCGTCGCGCGTCTTCACGATGTTCTCGGCGAGGGCCGGCCCGATTCCCGAGACGTGCGACAGCAGCGCGGCCGACGCCGTGTTGACCTCCACGCCGACATGGTTCACGGCGGACACCACCACGTCCTCGAGCCGCTTCTTGAGCCGCTGCTGGTTCACGTCGTGCTGGTACTGCCCCACGCCGATGGACTTCGGGTCGATCTTCACCAGCTCGGCGAGCGGATCCTGCAGCCGGCGCGCGATGGACACCGCGCCCCGCAGCGACACGTCCAGGTTCGGCAGCTCGGCAACGGCCACCTCGGAGGCGGAGTAGACGGACGCGCCCGCCTCGCTCACCACCACGACTTGCGGCGGCGTGGCGAGGTTCGCCGAGCGAAGCGTCTGGCGCACCAGCGCCTCCGTCTCGCGCGAGGCGGTGCCGTTGCCGATGGCGATCAGCTCGGCGCCGGTGGCGGCGACGAGCCGCAGCAGTGCGGCGGCAAAGCGATCCGGCTGGTGCAGCATCCACGCGTCGGTGTGCAGCACGGCCCCGGTGCGGGAGACGGCGGCCACCTTCACGCCGGTGCGGAACCCCGGATCGAGGCCGATGACGAGGCGCTCGCCCGCCGGTGCGGCGAGCAGGAGCTGCTCGAGGTTGCGGCCGAAGATGGCGATCGCCTCCTCGTCGGCGCGCGTCTTCAGCTCGAGACGCAGCTCCACCTCGATGGACATGGCGAGCAGCCGCTTGTACGCGTCCTGCGCCACGAGCATCAACTGCCCGGCGGCGCGACGGCCCTGCGTCACGCGCTCGGTGAGCCCGCTGACGATCTCCTCCGCCGGTGCGGCCACGTTCCACGCGAGCACGCCTTCCTCCTCGCCGCGGCGGATCGCGAGCACGCGGTGCGACGGGATGGTGCCGAGCGGCTCGGAGAAGTCGTAGTAGTCCTGGAACTTCCCGACTTCGTTTTCCTTCCCCGTCATGGCGCGCGACGCCACGGCGCCCTTCCGTCGCGTCAGCTCGCGCACCCAGCCGCGGTGTCCCGCGTCGTCGGCCACGCGCTCACTCAGGATGTCGCGCGCACCGGCGAGTGCCTCATCGACGCCTGGCACCTCGCGCTCGGCGCTCACGTACGCCGCAGCGCCGTCGCGCGCGGACGCGTCGTCCATCGTGCCGTCCCACAGCGCGTCGGCCAGCGGCTCCAGACCGCGCTCGCGCGCGATCGTGGCGCGGGTGCGGCGCTTCGGCTTGTAGGGGAGGTAGAGGTCCTCGAGCGCCTGCTTGGTGGTCACCGCCGTCAGCTGCGCGTCGAGCTCGGGCGTCAGCTTTCCCTGCTCCTCGATGGACTTGCGGATGGCGGCGCGGCGCTCGGCGAGCTCGCGCAGGTAGTCGGCTCGCTCCTGCACGGCGCGAAGCTGCGTCTCGTCGAGGCCGCCAGTGGCTTCCTTCCGGTAGCGGGCGATGAAGGGGAGGGTGTTTCCTTCATCGAACAGGGCGAGCGCACCCGCGACGTTGCGGGGCGCCAGTGCGAGCTCCGCCGCGACGGCGGCAGCGAGCTGCGGGAGGGGGAGGAGCGCGGAGGCGGGTGACGAGGACGACATGTGATGCACGACGCAGGAGGAGTTGCGCGAGGTTCGCGCGGCGGGAGGCGCAAGCTGATCACGTCGCGCCACGCGATCAACGGGTTGACAGGGGCGCTGGTTGCAGGTGGCGACGAATGCCGCGGCGAGGGCGTCTGCCGTGCGCCCGTCGGCACGCGCCGTGCGACGCCGGACTCGGCAACCCGTGCCCAGGAGCCCGCATGTTCACCGTTCGGTCCTTCGCCTTGATCACTGCCGCCGTCGCCGTGGGCGCGTGCAGCCACGACTCTCGCACCACTGCCGACTCCGCTTCCGGGGCGGTGACGACCGACGCCGCCGACATCGGTCACCCGGTCAGCGTCACGCCCGCCGCCGGCGGCGCGGCGCAGGTGACGGCGACCGATGCGAAGAGCGTCCGTCTCGCCACCGAGTACAAGCTCACGCCGGAGAGCTTCGCGCAGTTCGTGAAGGCGAGCGACAGCCTGGCCGTGCTGCGGCAGCACGACGGCATGGTGAACGCGCTGCTCAACGAGCAGATCACCGACGCGGCCACCGGCACGTACGTCTCGGGCTATGACGCCGGCGTGAAGCACCTGGAGTCCAACGCGAAGATCAACAACGCGATCGTGGCCACGGGCATGTCGGTGCCGGATTACTTCGTCGCCTCCATCGCCATCGCGCAGGCCGAGCGCTTCCTCGACAATCCGCAGGCCGCGCCGCCCACACCGGCACTCGGCGAGAACATCAGGTTCCTGCAGCAGCATCGGGCGGAGTTGCAGGCGATGAGGAACCGGGACAAGGCCAGGTAGCTGACTGCAACTGCAGTACTGCGTAGTTCGTACTTCGTATCCAGACCCGGGGGCCGGCCATTCCAATGAGTGGCTGGCCCTCTCGACATTCAGTGAATCACCCTCTCTCTCCCGGCCGTACTGTCCCCAGCCCCCGCCCTATCCCCACCCGGCGGGCAGCTCCAGATTCTCTTCAAACCTTTCCCCTGTTCCGGCTATCCCATCCAGTGCACTGGGAACCCGGACGATTGATGACGGCAGTGGCCCTCCCCGAACCGACGACAGCACCCTCGCCATTCGGTGTAGACCCGGACGTGGCCCTCGCGGCCGCGGGCGATCGTGTCGCGTTCGAGCGGCTCTACCGCCAGCACGTCAACCGCGTGTTCTCCCTCTGCGCCCGGATGGTCAACGACCGCGGCCGCGCCGAGGAGCTCACGCAGGACGTCTTCGTCCGGGCCTGGGACAAGCTTCACCTGTTCCGCGGCGAATCGGCGTTCGGCACCTGGCTGCATCGCATGACCGTGAACCTGGTGCTGAACGCACGGAAGTCCGACGGACGGCAGCGGTCGCGGTACGAGGACGACGAGGATGGGGATGGCGTGAGCCTGCTGGTGGCACGGTCGCATTCACCAGGGGACCGGATGGATCTGGAGGCGGCCATCGCCCGGCTGCCGAAGGGTGCCCGGCGGGTGTTCACCCTCCACGACATCGAAGGGTACAAGCACGAGGAGATCGCCGAGATGCTCGGCGTGACGACGGGAGCGACGAAGGCGCAGCTCCATCGCGCGCGGATGCTCCTGCGGGAGGCACTGAACCGATGACGTACGAACCGATGACCTGCGACGCCGTGGCCGACCAGCTCCCGAGCTACCTGGACGGGGAGCTGCTGGAGCCCATGCGGCTCGCGCTCGAGGCGCACGCCGCCTCCTGCGCCGAGTGCGGCTCGCTGCTGGCCGACCTCGACGCCATCCGGCACGAGGCAGCCGCGCTGCCCGTGCTCGAGCCATCGCGCGACCTGTGGTCCGGCATCGCGGCGCGCATCGACGCACCGGTCGTGGCGCTGGACGACGCACGCCGGGCCCGCGCCGTGGTCCGGCGCCGGACGTGGCTGCGGCCGTCGCTCGCGGCAGCGGCACTCATTCTCCTCACCGCCGGCGTGACGCACTACTTCACCCGCGCTTCCATCGAGTCGGACGAGCTGGCCACCGGCCGCGGACAGGCGTCCCGCGTGGCGCAGGTCGGCACGCCGGCCGGCTCGCCGCCGGCCAGCGAGGTGTCGCCGTCGAGCACCGGCGCGCTGGGCGCGTTCGAGGCGTCGGGACCGGAGACGGAAGCGCGAGGCACCACGCGCACGACGGCGAGCACGACCCCCGCCGCGCAGCTCGCGAGCGCGGTGCCGGTGATGAAGGAAACACAGCCCGTCTACGACCAGGAGATCTCGAAGCTGCGCGCCATCGTGAAGGAGCGGCGCTCGCAGCTCGACCCCAGCACCGTCGCGGTGCTCGAGCAGAGCATCGCCGTCATCGACTCGGCCATCGCCCAGAGCCGGGCCGCGCTGGCGAAGGATCCGGCAAGCGGGTTCCTCGCCACCCAACTCAATCATTCGCTCGAGAAGAAGGTCGAGCTGCTGCGCACCGCAGCGCTGCTGCCGTCGCGTACCTGAGGGAACTGCAATGAACCGCTTCACTGCACTCATCGTCGCCGCGTTCGTCATCGCGGCTCCCGCACCGGGGTCGGCGCAGACCTCGAGCGAGGACGTCCAGCGTCAGCTCGAGCAGGCGCGCGAGCAGGCACGCGCCGCCCGCGAGCAGGCGCGCCAGCAGGTGCGCGAGCAGCGCGAGCGCGACAAGCGCCTGCGCGACGCCGCCGGCTCGCTCGACACCGCGGTCACCTTCGACGCGCGGGGCACGGTCATCGTGAACTGCCCGGCGGGCGACGTCATCGTCACCGCGAGCGGCGCGAACGAGGTGCGGGTGCGTGCCCGCACCGGCAGCGGCGCGGTCCGCTTCACCAGCACCGGATCGCGCGCGATCCTGGAGCCCGCCGCCGGCCGCCGCTGCGAGGATGGCCGCTTCGAGGTGACCGTTCCCTCCGGCGCGCGCGTGTCCGCCAGCAGCTGGAACGGCAGCGTTGCGCTGCGCGGGGTGCGCGGCGACGCCGACGTCCACTCGCAGAGCGCCGACGTGACGGTGCGTGACGCCGGCGGACGCCTCGACGTGGAAACGCTGTCGGGCGACGTGACCGTGCAGGGCGTGGGATCCGATGCCGCCATTCGCACCGTGAGCGGTGACGTGCTGCTCACCGGCGCGCGCGGCGACGTGGAATTGGAAACCGTGAGCGGCGACCTGACCCTGCGCGACGTCGACGCGAAGCAGGTGCGCGCGCACACCACCAGCGGAGACGTCTCGTTCGCCGGCCAGATCCAGGGGGACGGGCGCTACGAGTTCAACACCCACTCGGGCGACGTGCACCTGGTCCTCCCGCCGGACGTGGGGGCGCAGCTCAGCATCTCCACCTTCAACGGCACCATCGACAGCGACTTCCCCATCACGCTGCGCGCCGGCGAGCACGGCATCGGCGCGAACCAGGCCAAGCGCCTGAACTTCACCCTCGGGCAGGGCTCCGCCCGCATCGTCGCCGGCACCTTCAGCGGCGAGATCACCCTTTCATCCACTGCGCGTCGCCGCTAGGCGCGCCGCACCTTGAGGAGACTCGCGATGCCGCACCTCCGCACCCTGGTCCTCGGCGCGCTGCTGCTCGCGCCGCCCGCGCTCCTGGCGCAGGACCGCCAGACCGACAACAACGCCTTCACGCTCAGCGAGCGCGTGCCCGCCGGGCAGTGGATCCGTGTCCGCAACGTCAACGGCGAGCTGCGCGTTCGCCCGTCCAGCAGCGACCGCGTCGAGATCACCGCGACCAAGACCTGGCGCCGCGGCGACCCGAAGGACGTCCGCATCCAGACCTACAAATCCGGCGACGGCAGCATCCTCGTCTGCGCCTTCTGGACCGAGAACGCCACCTGCGACGAGAACGGCTACCAGTCGCACAGCGACGGCTGGCGCCGCGGCGACCGGAACAACGACGTCGCCGTGAACTTCGACATCCGCGTGCCGAAGGGCGTGAAGGTCGGCGTCTACAGCGTGAACGGCGGGGTGAGCGTGGACGGCGCGACGAGCGAGGTCCGGGCGAGCACGGTGAACGGCAGCGTGGCCGCGATGAGCTCCGGCGGCCCGGTGCAGGCGAAGACGGTGAACGGGAGCGTGCACGCCACCGTGGGCCGCTTCGACGGGAACCAGGACCTCGACTTCAGCTCCGTGAACGGCAGCGTGATCGCCGAATTCGCCGGCGACGTGGACGCCGACATCGACCTGAGCACGGTGAACGGCCGCTTCCAGACCGACTGGCCGGTCACGATCAGCGGCCGCATCGACCCCCGCCACCTCCGCGCCACCCTCGGCAAGGGCGGACCGATGATCAAGCTGTCGACGGTGAACGGGAACGTGGAGCTGAGAAAGCGGTGACTGGATGACCGGATGACTCGCTCGCACGCCTGCGGCGTGCTGCTCGGATGACCGAAAGGGCACACCGGACTCGGACCGGTGTGCCCCTCGCCGTTACCCGTTCGGTCCTCCGGTCCTCCGTTCCTCCAGTCCTCCCGTTGGCTCCTTCCCCCGTCCCCGGGGTATATTTCCTCGTACCTCCAACGGAGATCTGCCCCATGGGAGTCTCGATGACCGGGACCCTCGTTCGCTCGGGCGAGGAGCGGGCGACGCTGGTGCGTCGCACCTACGGCCTCGTCTTCGTCAGTGTCATCGTCACCGCGCTCGGCGTCGCGTTCGCACGCACGCAGCCGGCGCTCATGCAGGCCGTCATCGAGCATCCGATCATCACGATGCTCGCCATGTTCGCCCCGCTCTGGATGGCCATGCGCGCGCGGCACAGCTATCCGCGCAACCTGATCCTCGTCCTGCTCTTCACGTTCATCGAGGGGCTGTTCATCGCGCCCTTCCTGACGCTCGCCGAGCGGCAGAGCCCGGGCATCGTCGGCCAGGCGGGCATCCTCACGCTGTCCACCTTCGGCGTGCTGTCGCTCTACGCGCTCATCAGCAAGCGGGACTTCAGCGCCTGGGGCAGCTTCTTCTTCGTCGGGCTGTGGGTGCTCATCGCCACCTCGCTGCTCAACATCTTCTTCCCCACCGCGCTCGGCACCCTCTGGATCGCGGCGGGCACGGTGCTCGTGTTCAGCGGCCTGCTGGTGTTCGACACCTGGCGCATCGTCCGCTCGGGGGCGTACGGCCCGGATGACTACGTGCCGGCGGCGGTGAACATCTACCTCGACCTGCTCAACCTCTTCCTCGCCATCGTCAGCCTGCTCGGCGGAGGCCGCCGTCGCAGCTGAGCCGCGCGTGCAGCGGCTGACCGCGGTCTTCGCCCACCCGGATGACGAAACCTTCGCCACGGGCGGGACGATCGCGCGCTACACGAGTGAAGGAGCGCACTGCTCGCTCTACTGTGCCACCGACGGGGATGCCGGACGATCGTCCGACATCCCCGTGTCGTCTCCCGCCGAGCTGGGAGCGTTGCGCCGCGCCGAGCTGCGCGCGGCGTGCGACGTGCTGGGCATCCGTACCCTGGTGAGCGGCGGCCATCCCGACGGCGGCCTGCAGGACGTGGCCCCCGACAGGGTGATGGGCGAGATCGTCGCCCTGCTCCGCCGCGAGCGGCCGGAGGTGGTCATCACCTTCGGGCCCGAAGGCGCGCCGACCAGGCATCGCGACCACCGCGCGATCTCGCGCCTCGCCACCGCGGCCTTCCTGCTCGCCGGCACGTCGACGGCCTTCCCCGAGCAGCTGGCCGATGGCCTCGCACCGCACCGGCCGCAGGAGCTCTGGTACTCCACCTGGCAGACGCCCGCGCCGGGCGACGAGCCATCCACCGAAGGCCAGCCGATCGACCTCACCCTCGACGTGACGGAGTGGCTCCCGGTGAAGCGCGCCGCCTTCGAGGCGCATCGCACCCAGCACGTCCACCGCGCCAGCTTCGAGCGCCTCGCGATGCGGGAGCAGGAGCACTACTTCGTGGCACTCCGGTCTACCGGCCAAGAGCGCCAGGAGCGGAAACTGCCCGATCGCTCCTGAAACTGCCGGATCCGTCCCTCGCGCGATGAGTGCTCCGCCCACTGAGCGCCCGACTTCACATCCCCGGATCCGGCCCTTTCCGTTCCGTCGCTGTCGCAGTCGGAGATCACCCGCTCTCGATCTCCTTCGCCAGGTCGAGGTCCTTCGCCGTGATCCCCCCCGCATCGTGGGTGGACAGGGTCACGGTCACCTTCGTGTAGCGGATGTCGATGTCGGGGTGATGGTTGGCGGCTTCGGCGAGCTGGGCGATCCGGACGACGAAGTCGATGCCGTCCGTGAACCGTGGGAAGGAAAACGTCTTCGTCAGCACGTCGCCGCGGCGCGACCAGCCCGGCAGGCTGCCGAGGGCGCGCTGGATTTCGAGGTCTGACAGCCTGGCCGGCATGAGCGGTAGTGCGGGAGTGAGAGTTGGCGAACGGCCATGATATTACCGCATTCCGCCGCTCGTGGCGAACGGCGTCCCCGCTCGTCGTTCCACGCCATGACCATCGCCAGTCGCAGCGTGCCGGTGCTGATCGCGCTCCTCGTCTCCGGCTTCTTCATGCCCGCCGTGCTGCCGGCACAGGGCGCCCACCCTCCCGGCCCCGATTCGCTGCCGACGCCGGGTGCGCTCGGCACGCCGCGCAGCGACCACTACTGGCGCGACTTCGCCCTCGGCGCCGCGACGAGCCTGCTCCTCCACGAAGCGGGGCACGTGGGCACGTCGATCGCCCTCGGTGCACGCCCCAGCTTCGGCTTCGACCGTGGCCGGCCGACGGTGTATTCGGGGATCGACCCCATCACCGAGCCGCGCAAGCAGTTCCTCTTCTCGAGCATGGGCCTCGACCTCCAGTCGCTGCTGGACGAACTCATCCTCGACGTCCCGCACCAGCGGGGTGCGCCGTTCGAGCGCGGTGTGCTGGCCGCGGGAGTGGGCACGGCGCTCTTCTACGTGACCCTCGGGCGCAGCGCCGCGGTGAGCGACATCGACCTGATGTCGCGCACCTCGTCGCTCTCGAAGACCGACCTCACCGCGATCTATGGCGGCGTGGCGCTGGTGCACCTGCTGCGCATCCGGCACGACGGCCGGTACGCGCACTTCTTCGTGCGCCCGGCGCCGCGCGGAGCAGAGGGCCTCCGCATCGGCGTGCGGGTGGAGTAGCGCGCCGCGACGTCAGCGCGCGTTGCGGCGGGCCTGCGGGTCGCGCCCGGTGACGCGATCCACGTTCTCGCGATTCGTGTCCACGAGGTCGCGAATGCGCTCGGCGCGCTGGCCGGCATCGGCGCCGATGTCCTCGACCGCGCCGCCGAGGCGCACATTGTCCTCCATGTATTCGGCGCCCTTCGGATCCGTGCGCAGGTCCTCGACGTCCGCTCGCTTCACCTTGTGCTGACCGTCAAGGTCGCGTCCGTTGTGGGGCTTGTGGCGATCCGACATGTGCAGTGCTCCGGTTGATGTGGGGCGGCGAAAGTAGCAAGGAGCGCACCCACATCGACGGCTCAGTACGCCGCGCGCTGCTCGCTCCAGAGCTGCGGATAGTGCTGCTTCAACGCCGCGATCTTCGGCAGGTCGTTGTAGCGGACGTACGCCTCGTACGGATGCAGCGCGGTGTAATCCTGATGGTACGGGGCCGCGGTGTAGAAATCCTTCAGCGGCGCCACCTCGGTCACGATCTTCCCCTTCACCGTGCCGCTCCGCTGCAGCCACGCGATGTACTGCAGCGTAGCCGCGCGCTGCTCCTGGCCGGTGTAGAACACCGCCGACCGATATTGCGTGCCGACGTCCGGTCCCTGCCGGTCGAGCTGCGTGGGATCGTGCACGACGTCGAAGAAGAGCTGGAGCAGCGTCGCGTACGACAGCTGCGCGGGATCGAAGATGACGCGCACGGACTCCGCATTTCCGGTGCGCCCGGTGCTCACCTGTGCGTAGCTCGGGTTGGCGACCCTCCCGCCGGCGTAGCCGGAGGTGGCCGTCACGACGCCCTTCACGTGCTGGAAGACCGCCTGGACTCCCCAGAAGCAGCCGCCGGCGAACACCGCGGTATCGAGCTGGGGTTGCCTCGTCGCGATGGCAACACGCGCGACAGGCGCAGCCACGACCGGCGGATTCGGCGTGACGGGGGCCGACACGAGCGTCAGGAACGCGATCGCTGCGAGCACGAGATCCCTCCGGGATGGCGTCGACCACAGGGGCGGTGCTCCGGCACCGTCGCTGGAACGGGGCCGCCGCTGCTACCGCCCTGAGACCGGCGCAAGCACCACTCCGTCACTCGTCCGCGCCACGATGCGAAGACCAGCCTGCTCGACGAGCGACGGCGCGGCGAGGTCGTCCGCATCCGGGGCATCGAAGAGCAGCACTCGCCCGTCACGCCGACGCAGGGCCGTGGCGAAGCTGGCGAGTGCCTCCGCCTCGTCTGCGGTCGGGAGCGAGTACGACGGCCGGTGGAGGTGGAAGTACACCGCTGCCGGCCAGTTGGTGTACAGCGGATGCGACGCACCACTCGTGCGCGCCCATTCCAGCAGCGGGCTGTGGCGCCACTCCTCGCCGGCGAAATCGGAACCGTAGTCGAGGGCGTAGCGCCCATCGTCCAGCGCGACCCTCGCGCTCGCGCCCCACCAGCCGACCAGCACGATCCCCACCGCGGCGCGCGCGACGCGCGAGCCCGTCGTGCGCCACCAGCAGGTGATCCCCACCGCGGCGGCGGTGGTGACGAGCAGCAGGAATGGCGCGAGGAGGCGCTCGTCGAACGGGATGGCGGGATCGGCGACGAGTCGCGACACGATGATCATCATCGCGTAGCAGGCGAGGAGCACCGTGCACGCGCACAGCGTTCGCCAGGCACGGCGGCGCGACTCGGCGCGGGCGGCGCGGGCACCGAGCACGACCAGCGTCACGAGCACGGCCGCCGCCGCGAGCGCGATCACCGCGCGATGCGGCACCGGCCATTCCGCATCCGTCTCCGGGACGAGCCAGTCGCGCAGCGTCGTACCGCCCTCGCGCAGCGTCGGACCCAGGTCGCCGTAGAGCGCGAAGTGCCGGATGGCGTGCTGGCCGCCCGACGCGAGCCGCGTGCGCACCACCCAGGCGCCTTCCAGCAGCACCGCCGGCAGGGCGGCGAGCATCGCTCGGCGCACCCGCTCGCGCCATGGCGCGCGCCGCGCGCACGACCAGAGCACCACCGCCCCGACGAGCGACACGCCGGCATAGCGCACCATCGCGCCGAGCGCGGCGGCGACGCCGGCGCGCAGCGGACGATCGGGCGCGTCCACCATCGCCGCGAGGGTGAGCGCGAGCAGGGCGAGGAAGAGCGGCTCGCTCAGCACGGAGAGATGCACCGTCGCCATCGCCGGCGTGGCGAGGAGGGCGACACCGAGCAGCACGCCGGCAGTCGGGCCCGTTGCCGCGCCGACGACGAGCACGAGCGTGATCGTGGTGACCGCAGCGGCAATGGCATCCGTGAGCCGCGCTGCCTGCGGCGGCGTCATGCCGAGCGCGACGGGGATCGCGAG
>DASURL010000087.1:0-5507 GCA_036280075.1 Gemmatimonadaceae bacterium
GCGACGATGCTGGAACGCATCGTCCAGGATGGCGCAATCGGCGCCGGCCGCGCGCGCGCGATCCACGCCGCGCAGACGGTCCGCGTCGGCCACGACGACGGCGGCTGGATTCAGCTGCTGGTGCACGAGTGGCTCGTCGCCGCCGTAGCCGCGCAGCACGATGGCCGGATGCGCACCGGCCTCCAGGAGCCGCGCTGCCGCCCACGCCGCAACCGGAGTCTTTCCCGTTCCCCCGACGCTCAGGTTGCCGACGGCCAGTACGGGAAGTGAAGGGGCGCGCGAGCGCAGGACGCCGGCATCGTACAGGCGGTTCCGCACCGTCGTGGCTCCGGCGTACAACCAGCCAGCGGGAGCGAGGGCGCCGCGCGCCAGCCGCGACGCGAGCGAGCGGTCGTACCAGACGCGCTCGGGCCAGCGATCGGTCATGACCCGGGGACCGCGTCGAGGATGCGCTGCAGTTCCCCGGACTGCTCCGCCGCCGCTCGCGGCGACTCGGCGACGACGCGCGTCAGCGGGCCCATCGTGACCGTCACGCGGGCGAACGGCTTCGGGATGAGGAACCGGTCCCAGCTCTTCAGCCGCCATGCGCGTGACGCGCTGGCGCGGATCGGAACGATCGGCACCCCGGTGCGTTGCGCCGCGATCGCGGCGCCCGGCGCGAAGACCCGCGCCGGCCCGCGCGGGCCGTCCGGCGTGATGGCGCCGTCGCGCCCTTCGTCGATCACGCGCACGAGCCCGAGCAGCGCGCGGCTCGCGCCGCGCGACGACGACCCGCGCACGGTGCGGTATCCCAGCGAGTGGGCGATCTGCGCGATGATCTCTCCATCGCGATGCTCGCTGATGACGACGGCCACTCCGCGCCCGCGCTGGTGCCAGAGCAGCGGGAGGAGCTCGCCGTGCCAGAGGGCGAACAGCACGGGCTGTCCAGTGCGCCGCGCCTCGTTCAACGGCCCGTCGTTCACGGCGCGCACGCGCCAGGTGCTGGCGAGCAGGCGCAGCACCGCGGCGCCGAGCCGCACCGTCCAGCGGAGCTTGCGATTCTCGTCGCTCATGGTGTCCCGATCACGCGGTCGCCGGAGCCGGCGCGCCCCGTGCGAGCTCGAGCGCCATCGCGGCCACGCGCGTCGCCGCCCCGGTCTCGCCGAGGGACTCGCGCACCTCGCGGAGCGCCTCTACCTGCGCGGCCCGCTCGGCGCTGTGGTGATCGAGCAGCGGCTCGACGGCCTGCGTCAGCGCCTGCGGCGTCAGCGCGTCCTGCACCAGCTCGGGCGCGATCGCGCGGCCGGCGACGATGTTCACCAGCCCGATGAACGGGATCTTCACGATCCGCTTCGCCAGCGCGTACTCGAGCGCGCTCGTGTGGTAGGCGACCACGAGGGGACACCCGGCGATCGCCGCCTCGAGGGTGGTCGTGCCGCTCTTGCACAGCGCCGCATCCGCCGCCCGGAACACGGTGAACGACGCGGCGTGCACGAGCGGAAATGGGCATCGCGCGACAGGAATGGCGACGTGCGGCGCCGAGCTCACGATCACCTGCAGCGACGGATCGCGGCGCTGGAGCGCCCGCGCGGCAGCAACGAACGGATCGAGGTGCCGCGCGATCTCCTGGGCACGGCTGCCCGGGAAGAGCGCGAGCACCGGCTTCCCGGGGTCGAGCCCCAGGGCGCGCCGCGCCTCGGCGCGGTCGGGCAGGTCTCGCGCGCGGTCGAGAAGCGGGTGTCCCACGAAGGTCGCGTTCACGCCATGGTCGCGGAGGAGCTGTTCCTCGAACGGCAGGATCACCGCCGCGCGCGTCACCGTGCGGGCGAGCGCCGCCATCCGGCCGGCGCGCGAGGCCCACACCTGCGGCGTGATGAAGTACAGCGTGGGGACGCCCGCCGCGGTGGCGGCGGCGGCGACCCCCATGTTGAACCCGGCCGAATCGATCAGGATCACGAGCGCCACTCGGCCGCTGCGGATCCGGTCACGCAGGAGCCGGCGCAGCCGCGCGAGGCGCGGCAGGTGCCTGATCGGCGCGATGAAACCCATCACGGCCGACGACACCGTGTGCTCCATCAGTTCGACGCCGGCCTCGCGCATCGCGTCGCCTCCGACGCCCACGAGCGCGAACGGCGCGCCAGCCTCCCGAAGGGCGCGCGCCACCGCGGCTGCGTGCAGGTCGCCGGACACCTCGCCGGCGACGAACAGGATCTCACGCACGCGCGCGGAGCGTCGCGCCGCCGGCCAGCGCCGGCAGTCCGTGCTCGATGTCGGCGACGATGCGCAGCGCGACCGCGAGCGCCTCGCGGCCCGCCTCGCCCGTGACGGGCACGGGCGATTCGCCACGCGCGGCAGCGATGAAGCTCTCGAACTCCAGCCGCAGCGCGTCACCTTCGTCCGCCTCGAGCGGGATGCGCTCCACGAACTGCTCGAGCGCCAGCGGCGCCGTCGCCAGCGCGGCGACGTCGACGTCGCCGCGCAGGCGGAAGAACTCTCCGTTGCCGGCGCCGAGGTCGAGCGAGAGGTAGCCGCTCTGCTGGAAGATCCGCAGCTTGCGCATCCGCTCGCGCGAGACCCGGCTCGCCGTGATGTTGGCCACCGCCCCGCTGTCGAAGGTCAGGCGCGCATTCGCGATGTCCACGAACGGGGTGAGCACCGGGACGCCCACCGCCGTCACCACCGATGCCCTGCCACCCACCAGGGTGTGCACGAGGTCGATGTCGTGGATCATGAGATCCAGCACCACCGCCACGTCGGCGCCGCGCGGGTTGAATGGTGCGAGGCGGTTGCTCTCGATGAACCGGGGCGCATCCACGTACGGCAGCGCGGCCCGAACGGCGCGGTTGAACCGCTCCACGTGGCCCGTCTGGATGAGGGCGCCATGCACGGCGGCGAGCCGCAGCAGCTCGTCCGCCTCGTCGAGCGTGGCGGCGATCGGCTTCTCGATCAGCGCATGGATGCCGCGCGACAGCACCCGCTCGGCGACCGCGAAGTGCGCCGGCGTGGGGACGACGATCGTCACCGCATCCACGTCGTCGAGCAGCGCATCGAGTGACTCGAACGCGCGCACGCCCAGCTCGCTCGCGACCTGCGCCGCGCGCTCCGTGCGCTCCTCGTGAAAGCCGGCGAAGTCGGGACCCAGCAGGTCGCGCAGGATGCGGATGTGGTGGTGGCCCAGGCCACCGGCCCCGATCACCCCCACCCGCACCCGCGTGCTCACGCCACCACCCCGCGCCCGCTCTCCTCGACGAAGCGGATGAGCGCCTGGACCTCGGGGAGCGGCTGCAGGTCCGTGGCCGCGCGCGCCTTGGCCTGCGTCATGTTCAGCTCCGAGCGGAAGAAGATGCGATACGCGCGCTTGAGCTCGCGCACCACGTCCTCGGGGAAGTTGTTCCGCTGCAGCCCCACGCTGTTCAGGCCGTAGAGCTTGATCGGATTGCCCACCGCCTTCACGTACGGCGGCACGTCCTGGGAGATGCGCGAGCAGCCGCCGACGAAGGCATACTGGCCGACCTTCACGAACTGGTGGGCCGCGCTCTGGCCGGCGATGATCGCCTTGTCCCCCACGCTCACGTGGCCGGCGAGCTGCACGCTGTTCGTCAGGATCACGCCGTCACCGATGTGGCAGTCGTGCGCCAGGTGCACGTACGACATGATGAAGCAGTTGCGCCCCACTGTCGTGTGGAAGGACTGCGTGGTGCCGCGATTGATCGTGGTGTACTCGCGGATCACCGTCCCCTCGCCGATCTCCACGGTGGTGTGCTCGCCACGGAACTTGAGGTCCTGCGGATCCCCGCCGAGGATCGTCCCCGAGCCGACCTTCACGTTCGCCCCCAGCGTGACGTTGCGCTCCAGCGTGGCGCGCGGCGCGATCACGCAGCCGTCGCCGATCGTGCACCCCTCGCCGATGATGGCGAATGGGCCGATCTCGACGTCCGTGCCGATCACCGCATCGGGACTGACGATGGCCGTCGGATGAATGCGTGCGCTCATTTGTCGCGCACCATCGCGCTCATCTCCGCTTCGCACACCACCTGCCCGTCCACCTTGGCCACGCCCTGCATCTTGCACATCATCCCGCGCACCTGGAGCATGTCGAGCTCGAACCGCAGCTGGTCGCCCGGCTTCACGGGACGCCGCCACTTCACGTTGTTGAGCGAGGTGAAGTAGACCACCTTGCTCGCCGGGTCGGGCACGGCGCCCAGCAGCAGCATGCCGCCCACCTGCGCCATCGCCTCCACGATCAGCACCCCCGGCATCACGGGATGCCCGGGAAAGTGTCCCTGGAAGAAGGGTTCGTTGATCGTGACGTTCTTGATCCCGACCACCCGCTTCTGCGGCTCCACCTCGAGGATGCGATCCACGAGGAGGAAGGGATAGCGGTGGGGCAACACCTGCATGATCTCTTCGATTCCGATCACGGTACTCTCCTGCGACAACGACGCCTGCAGCGCCCGCACGAACAGCACGGTGCCGCGATGGCTGGGTTTGTGCGCCACGATGCGCGCCGCGAGGCGCACGCCGGCCAGCGCGAGGTCGCCAACACAATCCATCATCTTATGGCGGACGAACTCGTCTGGCGAGCGGAGCTCGTTCTCCACCACCCCCGAGTCGTCCAGCACCACGGCGTTCTGCGTGGACGCGCCGCGGATGAGCCCCCGCTGCCGCAGCGGCTCCACCTCCCGCACGAAGCCGAATGTCCGGGCCCACGACAGCTCCTTCGCGAACGTCTCTTCGCCCAGGCGCGCCGTGTACCGCTGCTCCCCGATCAGTGCGTGGGGAAAGTCGATCGTCACGTCCAGCTCGAGCGCGTCGGCCGGGAAGGCCTCGTACACCGACTCCCCGTCCACCAGGCGAACCGGCTCCGTCAGCCGGCCGGTGCGCGTGCACCCCGGATGACCGTCGAGCCCCGCCTCGCGCAACGCGCTGAAGAACGGCCCGGCGCTCCCGTCCATGATCGGCGGCTCGGGCCCGTCGAGGGCGATGACGAGGTCGTCGATCCCCAGCGCGTGCACCGCGGCGAGCACGTGCTCCACCGTGTGCACGGCGTTCGGTTCCTCGCCAAGCTGGGTGCGTCGCTCAGTCAGCACGGCGTGGCTGGCCAGGGCCGGGATCGGTGGCGCCCCCTCGAGGTCCCGGCGCTGGAACACGATCCCGCTGCCCGACGGCGCTGGACGGAACTCCAGCGTGACCGGCACGCCGAGGTGGAGGCCGACTCCCGAGACCGAGATCGGCCGTGCGATGGTGCGACGCATCAGCGCGGCTCCTGCCCGCTCTTCCCTTCCTCGGCGGCCAGCAGCCGCTCGAGGCCGCGAATCAGCGACGGAAGCTTGAACATCGCGGCATGCGCGCGCAGCGCCTCGCGGTGCGGCCGTGCCGGATACCCCGACCACGTCTCGCCGGCCGGGATGTCGCCGAACACGCCCGCCTGCGCGGCGAGCCGCGCACCGCGACCGATGGTGTGATGGCCCGCGATCCCGACCTGGCCGGCCAGGATGCAGCCGTCTTCCACACGAACGGAGCCCGCC
>DASURL010000088.1:0-10335 GCA_036280075.1 Gemmatimonadaceae bacterium
GATGATCTTCATCACGATCGGTCCGCGCCAGATCGCCGGCTGGTCCGGCTCGATCATCATGCCGAGCGAGATCAGCTTCACGCCATGGGCCTCGAGCGGGATCATCTTCTCGTTGATCACCGACGGCTGGCCGCTGACTCCCATCATTCTCGGAATGTTCGGCCCATAGATGTCGGCGTCCATCAG
The DNA here is from genome assembly GCA_036280075.1 of Gemmatimonadaceae bacterium. GTDB lineage: Bacteria > Gemmatimonadota > Gemmatimonadetes > Gemmatimonadales > Gemmatimonadaceae > AG11. The sequence goes on from DASURL010000088.1 coordinate 187, forward strand.
GCCCACGCGTGCACCGCCCTGCGCGAGCGCGACAGCGAGGTTCACCGCCACGGTGGACTTGCCCACTCCGCCCTTGCCCGAGGAGATGGCAATCACCCGCCCGAGGTTGGTGAAGCGCTTCGGCGTGGGCGCCGAGGGCCGCGGCGGGGCGGCGGGAGCCTGGTCCATCACGGGGAGCGCGCGACCGGCAGGCTTCTTCGGCGAGCTGGCAACCTCGAGCTGGAGGTCGGTCACGCCCGGCACCTCCTGGATGGCGAGACGCACGGCGCGCGCGAGCGCAGGGTCGTCGTCGGGGGCGAGTTGGAGCGTGGCGCGCACGCGGCCATCGGTGGTGGTGGCGATGTCACGCACCTGCTGGCTGGAGAACACATCCGCGCCGGTGCGAGGGTTGGCTATGCGGGAGAGCGCCTGCGCGAGTCGCTCCTGGAGGGTTGTCGTGGACATGCCGAAGGATAATCGGCCGACGGGCCGCTCGTGTCATCCCGCAGGGGCGAAGCCCCCGGTCGGGACCTGCTATCCCGCCGAGAGAAACTCCCGCGCCGCCTCCACCACCCGGTCCCGCACGTCGCTCAGCTCCCCGGCGATCAGCGCACCCGACGCCCGGGCGTGGCCTCCGCCACCGAACCGTCGCGCGAAGGCGTTGACGTCGGTGTCGCCCGTGCTGCGGAATGAGACCTTCACCTTGCCGTGGCCGAGGTCGCGGAAGAAGAGCGCCATGCGCGTGCCGGCGATCGACCGCGCATGCTCCACGATCCCGTCCAGGTCCTCGGCGCGCACGCCATGCTCCTCCAGCGCACCCGCTCGCATGCTCAGCCACGACAGCCCCACCGCCTCGTCCACCTGCAGCGTCCCGAGGACGTCCGCCATGAGGCGAACGCGCCCCGCCGGCGCCGACGCGTAGATGCGCGTGTACATGTCCTCCGGGTCCACGCCGCACGCCAGGAGCTGCGCGGCGACCGCGAGGCAGCGCGGCGACGTGTTGCTGAACCGGAAGCCACCGGTGTCGGTGAGCATGCCGGTATAGAGCGAGCGGGCGATCTCCGGCGTGATCGGCCAGCCCAGCACCACCGCGAGGTCATACACGAGCTCCGCGGTGGCACAGGCCGACACGTCGCGAACGACGACATCGCCCGGCGGGTCGTCGGAGGCGATGTGGTGATCGATGACGAGCTTCGGCACCAGCAGCGCGCGCACACTGTCGGCGAGCACGCCGAGCCGCTTAACGTCGCTGATGTCGAGGACGACCAGGAGATCGATCGCCTTCAGCGCCTTCGTCCCGCGCGCGGTGCGGTCGTCCACGTCGTCACCGAGCAGGAACTGGAACATCTCCGGCCACGGCGTGGGGTTCACGACGTGCGGTGCCAGTCCCCGCGCCGAGAGGAGGCGCGCGAGCGCCGCCTCGGACCCGCAGCCGTCGCCGTCCGCGTTCATGTGCGTGCTCAACGCCACGCGCCGGCCAGGCACGAACTCACGGGCAAGCGTCTCGATGGCCGCTCGGCGAGCGGACGGTACGGCGAGCAGGTCGGTGGCCACGATCAGCGCGGTGGAGGAAAAAAAGAGCGGCGCCCCCGCAGGAGGGCGCCGCTGCAATCTAGTGCGGGCGAGGGTCAGTCGCCCATGCCGGCCGGCACGGTCTCGCCGCGTCCGATCTTGGAGTGGCTGCGGCTGTAGAGGAAGTAGATGATGAACCCGAGAACCAGCCAGACGATGAGGCGGATCCAGGTGTCCTTCGGCAGGCCGGCCATGAGGCCGAAGCAGCTCAGGATGCCGAGGATGGGCACGAGCGGCACGAGCGGCGTCTTGAACGAGCGCGGGATGTTCGGCTGGCGCACGCGGAGGATCCAGACGCCGGCGCAGACGATCACGAAGGCGAGCAGCGTGCCGATGCTGACCAGCTGGCCGAGCAGGCCGATCGGGAAGAGGCCGGCGACGATCATGGCGACGGTGCCGGTGAGGATCGTCGTGATGTACGGCGTCTTGTACTTCGGGTGGACCTTGCTGAACACCGGCGGCAGCAGGCCGTCACGCGACATGGAGAAGAACACGCGCGGCTGGCCCATGAGCATGACGAGCACCACCGATGCGAGGCCGGCGAGCGACCCGATCTCGACGGCGTAGCGCAGCCAGGCGAGCGACGAACCCGCCGCCTGCACGGCGATGAGGATCGGCGCCGGGTCATTGAGCGTGGTGTAGTGCGCCATGCCCGTCATGACGAGCGCCATGAGCACGTAGAGCAGCGTGCAGATGACCAGCGAGCCGAGGATGCCGATCGGCATGTCGCGCTGCGGGTTGCGCGCTTCCTGCGCCGCGGTGCTCACGGCATCGAATCCGATGTACGCGAAGAAGATCACGCCGGCACCGCGCAGCACGCCGCTCCAGCCGAACTCGCCGAAGTGGCCCGTGTTGGGCGGAATGAACGGGTGCCAGTTCGCCGTGTTGACGTACATGAAGCCGACGCCGATCACGAGGAAGAGCACCGCCAGCTTGATGAAGACGATGGCGTTGTTGAAGCGCGCCGACTCCCGGATGCCGATGACGAGGACGACGGTCATCAGCGCGACGAGCACCATGGCGGGGATGTTGATCACCGCGCCGGTCGTGGAGAAGTGGTTCTGCGCATCCACCGCGAAGGGCGCGTTGGAGTACGCGGCCGGGAAGATGATCCCGAACTCCTTCAGGAAGGGGACGAAGTTGCCCGCCCAGCCGACCGCCACCGTGGCGGCGCCGAACAGGTACTCGAGCATGAGGTCCCACCCGATGATCCAGGCGACGAACTCGCCCATCGTGGCGTAGCCGTAGGTGTACGCCGAGCCGGCGATGGGGATCATGCTCGCGAACTCGGCGTAGCAGAGTCCCGCGAACCCGCAGGCGACGCCGGCGAGGATCATCGAGATCACGACCGCCGGTCCCGCATACTGTGCGGCGGCGTTGCCGGTGAGGACGAAGATGCCGGCGCCGATGATGGCGCCGATGCCGAGCAACGTCAGGTTGGTCGCGGTCAGCGTGCGTCGGAGGCCGTGCTCGCCTTCTTCGGCGGCCTCGCGCTGCAGAACCGCGATACTCTTTCTGGACCACAAACCCATCGTGGAGTCTCCAGGCGGGGAGGAGGGGCCGAGCGGCGAGGTGCCGTCGGAGGCGGGAGTTTGTATACAGACGGAAGAACGCGACAACTTCGCGGAGGAGCACGATGTTGTCAAGGAAATACGCGACGGGATGCGCGAGTGCTGAGCGCGCGATGCGCGCGGATGTCAGGATGGTCTGATGGCTGATGGACCATGGACCATGGCCTGGAGTCGATGGTCCACACCGGTGGACCTTCCGACCTCCCAACATCCCGACCTCCTGACCTTCCGACCTCCCGACCTTCCGCCGTCCCGACCTTCCGCCGTCCTACAGGCTGTAATTCGGCGCTTCCCGCGTGATGGTCACGTCGTGCGGATGCGACTCGCGCAGGCCGGCCGCCGTGATCCGCACGAACGCCGTCTCGGTGCGCAGCTCCTCGATCGAGCCGCAGCCCACGTAGCCCATGCCGCTGCGCAGCCCACCCACCATCTGGAACAGCACGTCGCCCACCGGTCCGCGATAGGGGACCCGTCCCTCGATCCCCTCCGGCACCAGCTTCTTCGGCGAGAGCTCGCCCTCCTGGAAGTAGCGATCGGCGCTGCCGTCCTGCATGGCGGAAAGGGAGCCCATGCCGCGCACCATCTTGAAGCGACGACCCTCGAGCAGGAAGCTCTCCCCGGGGCTCTCCTCGGTTCCGGCGAGCATGCTGCCCATCATCACGCTGCACGCGCCCGCGGCGAGCGCCTTCACCGCATCGCCCGAGTACTTGATGCCGCCGTCGGCGATGACCGGCACCTCGCCCGCGCCCTCCACCGCGTCGAAGATGGCGGTGAGCTGCGGGACGCCGACGCCGGTGACGACTCGCGTCGTACAGATCGAGCCCGGCCCGACGCCCACCTTCACCGCGTCCACCCCGCGCTCCACGAGCGCCCGCGCGCCCTCCCGCGTGGCGATGTTGCCGACGACGAGCTGGGCGTCGGGGAACGCCTCGCGCACCTGCTCGGTGGCACGCAGCACGCCGTCGGAGTGCCCATGGGCCGTGTCGATGATGATCGCATCCACCCCTGCGTCGATCAGCGCCTTCGCGCGGACGAGGAAGTCCCCCGCCGCCCCGATCGCCGCCGCCACGCGCAGGCGCCCGTGCTGGTCCTTGTTCGCGCCCGGATACTGCCGCCGCTTGTGGATGTCCTTCACCGTGATGAGCCCCTTGAGGTGGCGATCGTCATCCACCACCGGCAGCTTCTCCACCCGGTGCTTCGCCAGGATGCGCTCCGCCTCGTCCAGCGTCGTTCCCACGGGCGCCGTGACGAGGCGGTCCCTCGTCATCGCCTCGGAGACGGCGCGGTCGAGGCTGCGCTCGAACTGCAGGTCGCGATTGGTGATGATCCCGACCAGCCGTCCGTCCCCGTCCACGATCGGCACTCCCGACACGCGGAAGCGCGCCATCAGGTTGCTCGCCTCGCGCAGCGTCGCCGATTCGGGGAGCGTGTAGGGATTGAGGATCATCCCGCTCTCGCTGCGCTTCACGATGTCCACCTGCATCGCCTGGCGGTCGATGGACATGTTCTTGTGCAGCACGCCGATGCCGCCCGCCCTCGCCATCGCGATCGCCATCTCGGCTTCGGTGACGGTGTCCATGGCCGCCGAGACGAGCGGCACGTTCAGCTCGATCTTCCGGGTGAACCAGGACGAGGTGCGGACGTCCTTCGGGTGCGTGACGGAGTGCCGGGGCGCGAGGAGGACGTCGTCGAAGGTGAGCGCGACGTCCTCGCGGACGCGGGAGGCGCCGTTCGCGGCGCCGGAACGCGAAAGCCCGCCCTCAGCGGTGCGCTGAGCAGCGGGCCCTTGGTTGTTCGTCGATGATCTGGAGCGTGTCGTGGTCGCCATGGCGAAACGTAGGCGGGTCCGCCGTGAACTGCAATACGGCGAGGTCAGCCGCGGCCGATCACCTTGAGCCGGCGCCGCATCCCGCGCGGCAGGAAGAACGCCGCCGCCGCGAGGGCCTCCTTGAGGTTGATGTCCGCCAGGTCCTCCACCGAGCCCTTCCAGTGCGCGAGCAGCACCGGCCGTCCCGCGTTCGCCACCAGCCGCTGCAGCGCCATCACCAGCACGAACACGTCATCCACCTCGCCCAGGAAGGGGATGAAGTCGGGAATCATGTCCACCGGCATGATGATGTACGCCATCGCACCGGCGACGAGCAGCTTGTCCACCATGTTCACGCGACGATCGGTGATCAGCCCGCCGAGGAGCCTCAGGTACGCGGGCAGCTGCGTGATGTAGTAGACCACGGTACGGCGGGCACCGGTGCGCGGCGATCCATCCACTGCCGCGCGCGACCGCGCGCCGGTGCCTCGCGAGCTCCGGGTCTTCCTGGCTGTCGTCTGCCGCACGTCGTGCTCTCCTTATCGCGGTGGATTGTCGCCGCCGGCACCCTGGCCGGGTGGCGTCGCGCCGGTGTCACTCGCACCAGTCGTGCCGCCCGCACCGGGCTGCGCCGCACCGCTCGTGGTACCCGCCGAGCGCGAGCTCGCGGCGGTCGTCGCGGCGTCCACCACCCGCGAGGTGGCGCTCATCAGGTCATTCGCCACCGACTTCCCCGCCGCCGCCGCGCCATTCAGCACGCCCATCGCGCGGTTCATCAGTCCCATCGTCTCGGCAATGGTAGTGGCGCTGACCTTCCCGGCGCGCATCCGCTCCTCCACCGCATCGGCGAAGCGGCTGAGCGGATTCCCCGCCGCCGCCGCGGCCGACCGGTCGGCGTAGCGCGACTCGAGGAACTCCACGTAGTCGAGCACCTGGTAACCGCGCTCGTCGGAGAGGGTCTCCAGCTTCTGGATCAGCTTGTCGCGGAGGTAGGGATTCATCGGCGTGCTCCTCGGGTGATCAGTAAACGTCGCTGATCGGGCCCGCGAACGCCAATCCTCAGCCGCGCCAGCGCGAGCGCTTGCCGCGCGTGTCGATGTGGAGATAGGGCGTGCGATAGCGGCGGCTGGTGTAGATCCCCATGCCGCCCACGAGATCGGGGTGGGCCTCCTCCACCCGCTCCACGGCCAGCATGACGCGGATCTCGTCCGTCATCGTGATGCGGCCGTCCCCGTTGGCGTCGATCTGGATGTCCGCCGCGTCGCCGTACTGGTGGCGGCTGTCGCTCGCCGCGCGACGGACTTCGCGGTTGTGGTCGGGCGAGCGGAAGCCGGAGTGGACGTCGATCTCCAGCTCGGGGCGCGACGCGCCGCCCACGTCGGCCAGGATCAGCTCCAGCTTGTCGAGCAGGCGCGGGTTGAGGGCGACGTACTTCGGCCAGACGTTCTCCTGGTCGTCGTGCGTCACGAAGTCGGCGAGCTTCAGGTGCTTGCTGAGCGGCAGGTCGAGGAGCTCCGGCCGGACCTCGAGGAATCCCTCGGGCACGTCGTGCCGCCCGCGCACCCGCTCGGCGAGGTAGGTCCCGATGCGGTAGCCGTTCAGCCAGGCGCCGAGCTTCCGGTCGAAGGGCACCATGACGGCGAGGGTGGGCTCCCCGACGATCTCGCGCGCCGAGCCACGGATGACCGCGAGCTGATAGAAGCCGGCCTCCTTCGGCGCCACCGGCGGCTCGGCGGTAAGGGGACGCGGATCGGTCGCCACCGTGGAATCGATCACGCGCACCCACTGGTACTCCAGCGAATCGGCGCGCCCGCCGATGGCGAGGGGAAACTCCACCTGCTCGCCTGGCATGGAGAAGCGGACCTTCACCTCGCCGCTTCGCCCGAACGCGTCCGCGGTGGGGACGGCGGAGGGGAGCGCGATCTCCGGCGAGAGGGCGGCGCTCAGGTTCGCGAAGGCGGTGGGCGGCGCGTCCTCCGGCGGCTTCATGAACTGCACCGCTCCCAGGGTGGCGAATGCCACGAGCGCGACGGCACCGACCCGTCCCCCGCGCGAATGCGCGCGGCGACTGGCAGACCTGCGGCGGTCGGCGGGGCCGGTGTAGGACACGGGGAGTCGGAAACGGGAGGACGGGAGATCGGGACGGCGGGATGTCAGCAGGTCACAACGAGGAAAGGCCAGGCAGCTCCTGACCTTCGGACCTTCTGACCTTCCCACCTCCGCTACACAAGCTATCCCGATCTCGGACGACCGGAACCCTTCTCCGGCAACGACATACGGTGCCTGACCGATCGGTCAGTATATGTAGACCGGAGTGCCCACCTCCACCATGGAGTAGAGCCGATCGATGTCCTCGTTCCGCAGCCGCACGCACCCGTGGCTGACGGAGTGGCCGATGCTCGCCGGGTTGTCCGTCCCGTGCAGGGCATAGCCGTCCCCGAGGACCAGGCGGTGGGTGCCAAGCACTCCCTTGTACTTGCGCTGGCTGGTGCCGAACGGCGGAATGACGATGTTGCCCCCGGCCACGATCTCGTGGCCCTCCTTCCCCGCGCCCACCGGAACAACGCGGCCGTCGGCGTATCGTCGCACCACGTCGGTCCCCTGCACGGTGAGCTGCGACCCGTCATTGGCGGCGATGGTCTGTCCGCGGGCGAGACGGACGATCCCGAGCCCCCGCTTGCGGGCCTGCTCCACGTAGTGCCAATCGGGAGGGACCCACGCCGGCGCCTCGTCCTTCGCCTGCACCACCAGCCGGCCGCGCGGCGTCTCGAACTTCCAATGGCTGCCACTCGCGGTGGACTCGAGCACCTTGCCGCTGCCCGTGGCGACCTGCGTGGTGAACAGCACGCTGTCGCGCAGCTTGTACCACAGCCGGTGGTCCTCGATGCTCACCACGATGTACGGCCTGTTGGCCGGCAGGGCATCGCTGCTGGCGCTCAGGCTCTCCAGGCTGTCGTTCACCGCGCCGCTCGCCATCCGCACCCGCTCCAGCAGCTCGACGTTGTCGTTGAACACCATGCGGCTCACGTCGCGCTCATGGCGCACGAGTGCCGTGCGCGCGAACAGTGCGCTGCTGGCGACCGCGAGGAGCGCGACGGCGCCGATGAGCGACCACGCGATGATGCCACCACTACGGAAAAAACGCGGAATGCCCAACCTGGCTGCTCCTGTGGAACGGTCAGTAGAAGTAGACTGCTACACCGGGATGGAGGTTCGGTGCGATGGCGCGCAGGTCGGATTCGCGCGCGCGAATGGCACCGGGGAGCACGTAGCTGGAGTCGTTGAGGGGCCCGACGGTGGGCAGCGAGTAGATCACCGTGCCGCCATCGAGGACGATGGCGGCGGGGCCGAGGGCACCGGTCATCACGCTGTCCCCGGAGGCGAGCCCGCGATCGCCGTACACCCACCGCGGGATGGCCCACGCGTCGTCGACGCCGAGGATGCGTTCCACCGTGCGCTTGCCGCGGGGCGCGGCGACGTGCACGGTATCTGGCGGCACGCCGACGCGCTTCTCCGGTCCCACGGTGACGGGCATCTCGCGCAGCAGCGCCCCGTCGCGCTCGAGGTACATCACGCTGCTGTCGAGCGACACGGAGAGGTGCAGCGTCTCGTCGAGATGCGCCTGTCGCTTGAACAGCTCCACCATCACCTTCAGCCGGTTCTCGTCCTGCGAGAGCAGCTCGTCGGTGCGCTTGCGCTCCACGCCGGTCATCGCCGCGCGCAGCTCGGCCGTCTCGCGCCGGTAGCGGAGGTAGCGCATGACGAGCCACGCGTCGGCGGCGAGGAAGAGGACGATGGCGACCGTGGCGGTGGCGATCACGCCCGGATAGCTGCGCCGGAACTCCCGCCAGCTCGCGCGACGGCGGTCGGTTCGCGGGCGCGTGGGATCGGAGCGGCGCCCGGGATCGTATTCGTCGTGGCCTGGAAGATTCGTCATCGGTGGGAGAGCGCGGGGCGGGCTGAGCAAGGCAAGCGTGATGCCGAACCGGACTCGCCCGTGGTTTGGTGACGTGCGGCCGGGTAGATTTCGCCGGCGTTGAAGCTCCGGCCGGTGATCGCGTCCGGCAAGCTGCTCTCCTCACTCCTACCCCGGACAATGGCCGCTGTGTCCCGTCCCGCCCCCGTCGTCCTCGTCGTCCTCGATGGCTGGGGCTATCGCCCCGAGCGCGAGGGCAATGCGATCGCGATGGCGAAGGTCCCGACGTGGGACCGGTTGTGGGCGCGTGCGCCGCGCACCCTGCTGCAGGCGTCGGGCGAGGCGGTGGGGCTCCCGTGCGGGCAGATCGGCAACAGCGAGGTCGGGCACCTGAACCTCGGCGCCGGACGCGTGGTGAAGCAGGACCTCGTGCGCATCTCGCAGGCAATCGCCGATGGCAGCTTCTTCAGCAACGACGTGTTCGTGGACGCCTGCCGTTCGGTGCGCGAGCAGGGCGGCACGCTGCACCTGGTCGGCCTGATCGGCACCGGTGGCGTGCACGCGATCGACACGCACCTCTACGCGCTGCTCGACCTCGCCGAGCGCGAACGGGTGCCCCGCATCGCCGTGCAGGTGATGCTCGACGGCCGCGACACGATGCCGCGGTCTGGGCTCGGCTTCCTGCAGGAGCTGATCAGGCGCATCAACGGGCGCGCCGTGATCGGGAGCGTGGGCGGCCGCTACTTCGGCATGGACCGCGACCATCGCTGGGACCGCACGGAAAAGTGGTACCGCTCCGCGGTGATCGGCGCGCCGCCCAAGGCCACCGATCCGCTCGACGTCGTGCGCGAGGCCTACGAGCGCGGGGAGACCGACGAGTTCGTGATCCCGACCACGATCGTGAACGCCGCGGGGAGCCCGGTGGCGCCGATGCGCGACGGCGACGCCGTGATCTGCTTCAACTACCGGTCCGACCGGATGCGGCAGATCGTGCGCGCCCTCGCCCAGCCGGACTTCGACGGCTTCGACGTGCGGGACCGCCCCCGCGTGCGCGTGGCGACGATGACCCAGTACGACAAGACCTTCGCCGGCTGGGGGGTCCAGGTGGCCTTCGCGCCGCAGTCCATGGCGAACATCGTCGGCGAGGTGATCTCGAAGGCGGGCATGACGAACCTGCGCACGGCGGAAACCGAGAAGTACGCGCATGTGACTTACTTCTTCAATGGCGGCATCGAGCCGCCATTTCCCGGCGAGGATCGCCGGCTCGTGCCGAGCCAGAAGGTGGCGACGTACGACCTGGCGCC
>DASURL010000089.1:0-2522 GCA_036280075.1 Gemmatimonadaceae bacterium
TGACGTCCACGCAGTTCTCGTGTTCGCGGCGGTCGTCGTGCTGCCACTGGAGGTCGGCGCCGGCGCTCAGGCGCAGCGCGTGCGCGCCGGCGATGGCGAGGTCGCTCGCGCGGAGCGACGCGCCGCCACTGCGGCGATCGACGTCGATGGTGCCGAAGGTGAGCGGATTGGCGAAGGTGCGGCCGCTGCCGAAGACGGTGGCGTCGAGGGTGCCGCGCTGCCCGAGGGTGCGCGCCCAGGTGAGGGCGAGGTCGCCCTGCCGCACGACCTTTCCCGCCTGCTTGCGCACCGAGAAGGGATCGGCCATGCGCGGCGCGGTGTCGAACTGCGCCTTCGTCAGCGCGCCCGGATTCTCGGCAAGCGGCACGTCGAGGAAGCGCGCGGCGAGGGTGAAGGCGTTGGCGGCACTCGGCGGAGTGAGCGACAGGCGCGCCGCGGCGTGCGTGGCGCGCTGGTCGGAGTAGCGGCGGTAGCCTTCGCCGCTCACCTGCGAGAGGGTGCCGGAGTAGCCGAGGTCGTTCACGGTGCCGGATGCACCGAGCACGCCGATGGTGGGCGATTCGCTGCCACCGATGACGCGCAGGTATGGCGCGAGCGGCACCAGCGCGGGGGGCGCGGAGCGGACGTCGATCACGCCACCGGCGGCGTTGCCATAGAGCGACGACGCGCTGCCGCGCACGACGTCCACGCGATCGGCGCCCTGCAGGTCGAGCACGTCCACCGGCGTCTGGCCGTCGGGGAGGGTGACGGGGACGCCGTCCTGCAGCACGCGAACGCCGCGCACGCCGAACGCCGAGCGGGCGCCGAAGCCGCGGATGCTGACGCGCGGATCCTGGGTGGGATTCTGCCGGTTGGCGAGCGAGACGCCGGGAACGGCGAAGAGCAATTCATCCACGCCCAACCGACGCAGGGCGGCGAGGGAGTCGGGTTTCGTGATCGTGACCGCGTAGGGGAGCTCGAGCGGCGCGCGGGGGCCTTCGCGAGTCGCGGTGACGCGGACGGTGGGGAGGGCGGTGGCGGTGTCCTGGGCGCGGAGCGTCTGCGGGCAGATCACGATCAGCGCTGCGCCCATGGCGACGACGAAACGAAGCATGCTTCAAGCTACGGCGCGCCGCAGAAATTCGTAGGCTGCGCCGGATCAGCGTTTCACGACGAAGGGAATACACATGCTACGGATAGGTGCACGGATGAGACGGATCGTTCCAGGCGCCGAGGCCAGTCCATCAGTCCAAAAGCTTCCGTTTTTGGGGAACGACGCCCGGATGCTAACCGGGCGCGAGAATTCGTGATTCGTCTCTTCCGTGTAGTTATCCGTCCGATGCGTTTCCCCTTCGTCGTCATGGCCAGCCAGGGCGCGCGGAGAGCAGATCCCGACAGGGCTCCGCCCTGCGGGATGACAGGGCTACCGACTCGCCGACTTGCTACCTCCCCAGCTTCGCCACCGCCGAGTCCAGCCCCAACTCCACCTCCGGCCCCGCTCCCGCGAGTCCGCCCCGTCTCACCCAAAGCAGCCTTCCGTCGCCCGAGACGAGATACGTCTCCGGCACCCCGACCGCCTGGAACTTCTTCTGCACCTCGCCCGCCGGATCGTGGGCCACGGTGAATGGCAGCTTCTCCGATTCGGCGAACCGCTTCACGCGGGTGCCGTCGCCATTGTCGACGCTCACGGCGACGACCTTCACCTGCTCCGGCGCGTACTTCTTCTCCAGCGCCGCGAGGTCGGCCATCTCTTCCTTACACGACTCGCACCAGGTAGCCCACACGTTGAGCAGCACCGGCGTGCCGGCGCCGACACGCACGGTGTCGCCGCCGAGCGAGACGGCCGCGTACGCCGGCGTGGTGTCGCCGACCATGAGCGGACGGAACGCCTCTCCGCGCGACTCGGCCTTGCTCGAGCAGGCCGCCGATGCCGCGATCGCGACCGCCGCGACCAGGAACGTGATGCGCTTCATTCGAGTGTGCCCCGACGCACCATGACCCGCGCGTCGCCCACCGCCGAAAGCGGCATGCGCATGTTGGGGTCCTTCATGTCCATGTGTGCGTCGTGCTCCGGCGCGGTGCTGCGCTGCTCGGACCACGCGACCGACATGCGGTCGCCATGTGCCGCGACGACAGGGAAGCCAGCCGTCCTGCCGCTGTCGCTGAGCGTCGCCGGCGCGCTCCACTTCGTGCCACCGTCCGTCGAGGTGCGCACGACGATGCGCGGCACCTTCAGCGTGCCGTCGTCCCACGCGGCAACGAGGCGATCGTTCCCGCCGAGCGCGAGCTGCACGTGCGCCGGCCGCGAGAACTCGGCGACGCCAAGCGGGACGGGAGTGTCGAAGGTGCGGCCGCCGTCGTCGCTGCGCGCGTACCACACGCCGGCCGCGCCCTGCTTCCCCGTCCACCAGGCGATGTGCACGCGGCCCTTGTCGTCCACCTGCAGCGACGGGCCGGCGTGCGGACAGCCGTCGAACACCCAGCCGTCGGCGTGCGCGCGCACGGGCTCCTGCCACGACGCGCCATGGTCGGTGGACTTGGCG
>DASURL010000090.1:0-2948 GCA_036280075.1 Gemmatimonadaceae bacterium
CGAAGGCGAGCTGCGCATCTTCGCCGCGGAACGCGTGAGCGGCACCTTCGAGCGCTCGGTGCGGCTCCCCGAGTTCGTGGATGCCGAGCGGATCACGGCGAGCGTCGACAACGGTGTGCTCACCGTCACGGTGCCGAAGGCCGAAGCGGCACAGCCGCGGAAGATCACGGTCATGACCGAAGGACGGGTAGACCGATAGACCGATAGACCGATAGACCGATGGACCGAACGGTCCTCCGGTCCTCCGGTCCTCCGGTCTTTCGGTCCTCCGGTCCTCCGGTCTTTCGGTCCTCCGGTCTTTCGGTCCTCCGGTCTTTCGGTCCTCCGGTGCATCGTTCTACCGGCCCGCTTCGTGCCTTTCAGCTCGGCATGCCACGAGCCGCATCCAGAGCACGCGCCCGCACCGTGTTGCGCGAGCGCTTCGGCCATGCCGATTTCCGGCGAGGCCAGTGGGAACCGATCCAGGCTGTCCTCGAGGGGCGTGATGCGCTCGTCGTCATGCCTACCGGCAGCGGGAAGTCCATCGTCTATCAGCTGCCGGCGCTGCTGCTGCCGGGACTCACCGTGGTGGTGAGCCCGCTCATCGCGCTGATGAAGGACCAGCAGGACAAGCTGCAGGCGCACGGCGTGGATGCGCTCGCCATGCACTCGCACCTGAACGCGGCCGACACCCGCGAGACGGCGCGGCAGGTGGCGGAGGGGGAAGGAGAGATCCTCTACCTCACCCCGGAGCGATTCAAGGACCGCGACTTCTTCGACCACCTGCTCACGCGCACGGTGAGCCTGTTCGTGGTGGACGAGGCGCACTGCGTGAGCCAGTGGGGACACGACTTCCGCCCCGACTACCTCACGCTCGGCTCCGTCGTGAAGCGACTCGGCAAGCCGCCGGTGCTCGCCCTCACCGCGACCGCCACGGCGGAAGTCCGTGCCGACATCGTGCGACAGCTCGGCATGAGCGATCCCGTGGTCACCATCACCGGCTTCGCGCGCCCGAACCTGCGGTTCGAGGTGCGGCGCACGGTGAACCAGGCGAGCAAGGACGCCGAGGTGGAGCGCATGCTCGACGAGCACCGCGGCCCCGGCATCATCTATTGCGCCACCATCAAGGAAGCCGAGCGCCTGCACGAGCAGTACCGGGAGCGCTACCCGATCGGGCTGTATCACGGCAAGATGAACCCGGCGGACCGCAAGGCATCGCAGAACGCCTTCATGGCCGGCGAGCTGACGACGATGATCGCCACGAACGCATTCGGCCTCGGCATCGACAAGCGCGACCTGCGCTTCGTGCTGCACTACCACTTTCCCGGCTCGGTGGAGTCGTACTACCAGGAGGCGGGCCGTGCGGGCCGCGACGGGAAGCCTGCGGTGTGCGCGATCCTCTACCGCGTGGAGGATTCGCGCGTGCAGTCGTACTTCCTCGGCGGGAAGTATCCGGACGTGGAGGAGGCCGCGAAGGTGGCGCTGCTCCTGGAGCAGTACCCGCTCGGCGAGCGGGTGGAGCTGGAGACCCTGGCCGAGCGGTCGGGGGTGGCGCGGCGCAAGGCGCGCATCGTCCTCGTGCTGTTGAAGCGGCACGGACTCGTGCGCGAGCATCGTGGCGGCGGATGGGAGCGGCTGCGCGACCGCCTGACCGCGGTGGACCTGAGCGCAGACCTCACCGACTACGAGGAGCGCCGGCTCCAGGATCGCGCCAAGCTGCGGATGATGGTGCAGTACTGCCAGAGCGCGCGCTGCCGCACGCGCTTCATCCTGGAGTATTTCGGCGAGCCGGTGGATGACGACTGGACCTGCGGCAACTGTGATGCGTGCGACGAGCAGCGCGCCTTCGCGGCCCGTCGGCGACAGGGCGAGGAGTCAGCGGCGGCGAGCGCGGCGGCGCTGGCGTAGCGACCGCTCAGGGCGGCGGCGCGGGGAGCAGCTCGCGCAGCCGCTGCGGGAGGAGCTCGTGGTCGTCGGGCAGGTGCACCACATCCAGCCCCAGCCGTCGCGCGACGTCCACACCCACGGCGGCGTGCCGGGGCGAGTCGAACAGCAGCAGCTGCGCGCCGGTCATGAGCGCCGGCCCGACGAACGCCTCGCTGCAGGCGTGGTCATCGTCGCAGTCGACGATGACGAGCCTGGGCCGCACGCGGCGCAGCGCGGCACGAGGGACCTCGTCAGGCTGCGGGAAGTGCGGCTGATGTCCGGCGAGCTCGACGGCAGCACCCAGGAGGGCGGCGGCGAGCGTGTCTGCGGACAGGATCAATACATCGTGACGGCTCAACGTTCTTGTCCCTGCACGAGGGCGCGGGTGGGTGCCCGGATCGCGCTCGTGGTGGCGAGCAAGAGTTCGACCATGCATCGCCGGGACGGGCAAACGGTCGGCCCTTGACGACGTCGCGCCATCGGTAAACATTCGTCGCCACGGGTGGATGCCGAGGCAGCCCATCCACCAGCTCTCCCTCCTTCCCGCAGCCGCGCCAACGGATGATGATGGCCTTCGACTCGAGCCAGACCCCGCCGAGTCGGCTGGACGAAGCCACCGTGGCTGCGGTGCGCGATGCGCTGCGCGGTTACCTGTCCGACGGCTCGAACGCTGCGCCGCTGCAGGACGCGCTGGTGCGCATGTCCGCCGAAGCGCGCGACAAGCGCATGCACGCCGAGCAGCTGCTCGTGCAGCTCAAGGATGCGTGGAGCACCCTTCCCGAGGTGCGCGCGATGACGGACGCCGCCGAGCAGGTGCGCGTGCTGCAGCGGGTGGTGACGATGTGCATCAAGGAGTACTACTCGAACTGACGGCTAGTCGAACTGACAGCTAGTCGGGGCGGCCCGCGTGGAACGCGGGCCTTTCCGGGCGCCTGGCCCGTCGCTTCGCTCGGGCCCATGCTCTCCGGGCGCGCGCGTTGCGCGCTCTCGGGGAAACGCTCCACCAATCCGGCGAAACGCTTCACCAAAACGCCCTGCCCGAC
>DASURL010000091.1:0-5148 GCA_036280075.1 Gemmatimonadaceae bacterium
CGTGCCGCTCGTGTCCTCGAGCGCGTACTGGTACACCCAGCCGAGCCCCGTCGCGTCGGGACCGAGCATCGGCGTCACGGTCGCCGGCAGCCTGCCCTTGATGCCGTTCAGGTACTCGAGCACGCGGCTGCGCGCCCAGTAAAGATCCGTGCCGTCCTCGAAGATGACGTACGTGAACGAGACGCCGAAGAACGAATAGCCGCGCACGGTCTTCGCTCCCGGCACCTTGAGCATCTCGGCGGCAATGGGATACGTGACCTGGTCCTCGACGATGCGCGGCGCCTGCTCGCTGTAGTCGGCCTGCACGATCACCTGCACGTCGGAGAGATCGGGCAGCGCCTCGAGCGGGGTGTGCCGGATGGCGATGATCCCGGCGATGGCGAGTGCGATGGTGAACAGGCCGACGAGCAGCCTGTTCGCGACCGACCATTCGATGATGCGCTTCAACATGGTGATCGCTCCTCAGCGCTTCCGCGGTGTCGTGGTCGTCATCGGCAGCGGCTTCGGCGAGGTGCTCATGTCCATCCCGGGCATGTCTCCCATGCCGCCGGCCGCCTTGCCCAGGTTCGACTCGGCGTCGACGAGGAAGGTGGCCGAGGCGACGACCGTCTGGCCGGCCGAGATGCCACGCAGGATCTCCACGCGCTCGTCGTTCGCCACGCCGAGCGCCACCTCGTGCGGCACGAGCTGCCCATTCGCCTCGCGGACGAAGACGATGTTGCGCTCGCCCGTCACGAGCACGGCGTCGCGCGGGATCGTCAGCCCCTCGGAGCGTGCGGTCCCGACGATGCGCAGGGTGGCGTACATGCCGGGCATGAGCCGGTGATCGCCGTTCGGCAGCACGACGCGGACTCGTGCCGTGCGCGTCCCGGTGTTCACCGTGGGGTAGACGAAGGCGATGTGGCCCATCCGATGCTCGCCGGGAAGCGCCTGGAAGTCGGCGTGCACCACCTGGCCCACGCTCACGTTGGCGAGGTCCTGCTCGAACACCTCACCCTCCACCCAGACGGTGCGCAGGTCGGCGACCCGGTAGAGCGCGTCTCCGGCGTTGATCTTCTGTCCGGCGACGACGTTCTTCTCCATCACGTAGCCGCTCGCTGGCGAGTAGAGCGTGAGCGTCCGCCGTGCCTCGCCGCTGCGCTCGATCGACGCGATCTCCCCCGGTGGAATGTCCCAGTACGCGAGGCGCCGGCGCGCGGACTCGAGCAGGTCACTCGCGCTGCGCCGTGCATCGGCGTTCCCGCCAGACACGTCGCGCTCGAGCCGCTTCGCCAGGAGGAGCTCATCCTGCGCCTGCACGAGCATGGGCGAATAGATGGTGAGCAGCGGCTGTCCCGCGGACACGGGCTGACCGGTGGCGTTGACGTAGAGCCGCTCGACGAAGCCGTCGATCTTCGGCGAGATCGCCTGCAGCCTGGTTTCGTCGAAGGTGACCTGGCCGACGGTGCGGATCTCCTTCTCCAGCGGACCCACGGTCGCCACGGCGTAGGTGACGCCGATGCGTCGCGCCTGCTCCGGCTCGAGCGATACCGGCCGTGCGCTGCCGGCGCCGGCTCCCGCCGCCATCGCCGCGTGATCGTGTCCCGTCGCCGTCTTCGCCGGTGGCGCGGCGTCCGCGCTGCGCGTCGCCAGGTACACGCCACCGAGGGTGGCGAGGAGGATTCCGCCGTAGATCGCGCCGCGAGTGATGGTCTCCCGATCGCGCGTCATCGCACACCTCGCTTCGTCGTTGCTGCAGTGGTCGCATCCGCCGCCGCGCGCGCCGTGCGGTTCGCGTCGAGCAGCTGGTGTCCCGTCAGCATCTCCAGCTCGGCCCACGCCTTTCCCTCGTCGGCCTCGAGCGTCGCCAGCTCCTTGCGGTACTCGTTCACTGTCGTGCGGTCGTCGAGCAGGGTCATGAAGTCCACCTGTCCCACGCGGTAGGCGGACAGCGCCGACGCCACCGTGGCCTCCGCCTGCGGAAGCACGGTCGTGCGGTAGAGCTGCTGGAGCCGGCGCGCTCGCGTGAGGTTCGCGTACGCCTCGCCGATCCGGCCGCGCGTCTCCGCGCGCATCGCCGCGAGGTCCGCTTCGGCCATCGCCATCATCGCGTTCGCTTCCGTGCGCATCTGGAGCTGCCGGGCGCGTGCGAAGAGCGGAATCGAGGCGCCGATCATCAGGCTCCCCATGCGCTCCGTCGTGCGTTCCGTCATTCCCGTGGCATCGGTCATCGGCGCGCCACGCTGGCCGTACTGCACGCCGACCTGGAGGTCGGGGATGATCTCCTTCCGCGCGAGCGTCGCCGCCGCGTCCGCCGCGCGCACTTCCTCGAGGCCGGCACGGATCAGCGGCCGCGTGCTCGCGGCCAGCGAATCCAGGCGCCCCTGCGCGGGGAGTGAATCGGGGAACTGCGGGAGCTCCGGCGTGGCGACGCCTGCTGCAACGTCGCGATCGAGGAGCGCGTCGAGCCGAGCGACCATCGCCTGGCGCATCGCCGTCATGCGCAGCGTGTCCTCGGCCATCTTTGCGACCTCCACCTGCGCACGCAGCACGTCCGCCTGCCGGCCGCCGCCTACGCGGTACATCGATTCCGTCGTCAGCGCGATGTCCTGCAGGAGCCGGAGAGTCTCGCGACTCACGGCGAGCTGTCGGTCGGTGGCGTAGAGATCGTAGAACGCCATCGCGGCCTGGCTGCGCAGCTCCCACACGACCTCCTGCACCCGTTCGTCCGCAGCCGCGGCCTGCGCCTCCGCCACCCTGCCGGCGAGCGACAGCTTGCCGCCGAGGGGCACCATCTGCATGAGCTGGAGCTGCGTCATGCCAAGCGACTGCATGGGCGCGAGCCCCGGAAGGCTGTAGTTCATGAACCCGAGCTGGAACTGCGGATCGGGGAGCTTCGACGCAGCGGGGACGCGGGCCTGCGCGGCGCGGACGAGCGCCCGCGCGGCGGCGATCTTCGGGTTGTCGCGCTCGACGGCGGCGTACAGCTCACCGAGTCGCGTGGCCGCTGGCGCAGCTGGCAGTGGGGCACGCACCTGCGGCGCCGCGGGCCGCGCGACGCCGAGCAGCAGCAGCGTGCTTGCGAGCGTCGCTGCCGGAATCCGCCCCTGCGCGCGCGACGGGATGCGACGCACGACACGTCGCGGGAAGATTCTCATTGTCGAATTGCCTCTCGAAGGGCGCCGCGGTCGTGCGAAGGCACGAACCAACGACGCGTATGACTCCCGCTCGACCCGCCCGGCGCTCAGCTCAACGGAGCAGCCTGGACGGTGAGCACACGACGCCTGGAGAGGTCAGGCGCGTGGAGGAGGAAGCTCGGGGGCAGAAGCCGGCCCCGAGCTGAAGCTCGTCGGCTCGGGAAGCTCGGCGGTGCCTGGCGCGACGGAGGCGGGAAGCGAGACGTGCACCGCGGGCGGGACGACGGCGCTGCCGCAGGTCACCACCGATGCACAGCTCGTCGGCGTCCAGGGCTGGTGACAGTCTGTGCTTCCGTCGGTCATGTCGCATCCCTGCGGCATGGCCGGACCGTCGCTCGTCATCGCGGACATGTCGTGCGTCTCCACCGCGCCCGCCACGTGACCCGCCGATGCGTGCGCGGCAGCCGTCGCTGGGACGAGGGCGGCGCGCAGCGTCCCGCTCCCCAGCAGCGTGAGCTGGAGAAGCAGTGCGCTGGAGAGCGCGGCAGCGACTCGGCGAAGGAAAGTCATGCAGCGGTTCGGGCGTGGACCCTACGGGCCACCGATCAATGTGCACGGCCCTGCGGGAGGCCGCCGTCGGGTGAGCGTCCCGGTTCCTGTCGGGAAAAGTTCGCTCGGGCGAGGCCGGGAGGTGTGCCCATGACGCGGCAACCGGGCAGCACCCCGGCCGTCCACTTGACGTCCGCCATGGCCGCGACATCCTTCCGTAGGTGATCGGTGTGGCATCACGCGAGGCAAGCCGGGAGGACCCATGAGCTCACGCCAGGTGATCGACCCCGTCTGCGGCATGACGATCAGCACGTCCCAGGCACCGCACGTCCGCGAGCATGCCGGCGCGACCTGGTACCTCTGCTCCCTCGAGTGCTGCCTCAAGTTCGACGCCGACGCCCCGGCGTACATCGCGGCTGCTGCGCTCGACCTTCCCGGCTGGGGCCGGACACCGCACCCCGAGAGCGTCACCGAGCAGTTCCGGCGACCGGAAGACTGAGGCTGTCCACGGCGGCGAGGCCGATCACGCGAGCCGCTCCCGCCGCAGCAGCTGCGCGTTGACCGCCACGATCACCGTGCTCGCCGACATCAGCACCGCCCCCACCGCCGGCGACAGCACGAAGCCGAGCGGCGCGAGCACGCCGGCAGCGAGGGGGATGGCGACGATGTTGTAGCCCGCCGCCCACCAGAGGTTCTGCACCATCTTCCGGTAGCTCGCCCGCGACAGGGCGACGATCTTCGGCACGTCGCGCGGATCGCTCCGCACGAGCACCACGTCCCCCGCCTCCACGGCCACGTCGGTCCCCGCCCCGATGGCGATGCCGACGTCCGCCGTCACGAGCGCCGGCGCGTCGTTCACGCCGTCGCCCACCATCGCCACCCGCTTCCCCGCGCGCTTCAGCTCCTCGATGCGCGACGCCTTCTCCCCTGGCAGCACCTCGGCGAACACGGTGTCGATGCCGAGCTCCTTCGCCACCGCCTCGGCCACGGGACGTGCGTCCCCCGTCATCATCACGACCTCGATCCCCTGGTCGTGCAGCGCACGGATGGCCTCGTGCGACTCGGGCCGCACCACGTCCGCCACCGCGAACGTGGCGATCGCGCGCCCCTGCTCGGCGAGATGGATGGACGCCTGGCCACGCTGTGACGCGCGCTCGGTCGCCTCGCGCAGCGCCGGCGGCACGTCGAGCGAGAGCGCCTTCACCAGCGCCGGCCCGCCCATGTACAGCTCGCGCCCGTCCACCAGCGCGCGTACCCCCTTGCCGGGAATCGCCTCGAACTGCTCGGCACGCACCGGATGGATGCCACGCTCGTGCGCCGACCGCACGATCCCCTGGGCGATGGTGTGCTCGGAATCGGCTTCCACGGCCGCCGCCAGGCGCAGCGCGTCGTCCGCGGACAGGCCGTCCGAGGTCGCGATGTCCACCACGCCGAACTCCCCGCGCGTGAGCGTGCCCGTCTTGTCGAACACCACGGCGTTCAC
>DASURL010000092.1:0-11790 GCA_036280075.1 Gemmatimonadaceae bacterium
CTGCACGCCTTCTTCCGACGCCCGGAGCTGCGCACGCTGGAGGCATCGAGTGTACGCGACCTGTCTGTTCTGTAACGGCGACCTCGGTCGCAACGAGGTCATCGAGCCCTTTCCCGTCGGGCGTCGCCTCGCCTTCGACGCGGCGAAGGGGCGACTCTGGGTGGTGTGCCGCAAGTGCGAGCGGTGGAACCTCAGCCCGCTCGAGGAGCGATGGGAGGCGATCGAGGAGTGCGAGCGCCAGTTTCGCGCGACGACGCTGCGCGTCTCCACCGACCAGATCGGCCTCGCGCGGCTGAAGGAAGGGCTGGAGCTCGTGCGCATCGGCGCGCCGCAGCGCCCGGAGATGGCCGCGTGGCGCTACGGCGACCAGTTCGGCCGGCGGCGCAAGCGCCACTACGCCATGATCGCCGGTGGCGTGGCCGTCGCCGGGGTGATCGTCGTCGCCGGACCGGTGCTCGGCCTGGTCAGCGGCGTGGCGATCAACCCGATGTGGCAATTCATCAATGCCGGACGCGGCCTCTACCGGTACCGTACGTTCGTCAACGTGCCCACGCCCGACGGCACGGTTCTGCGCACGCGCCTCGTCGACCTGAATCGCGTCCGCCTGTCGTCCGTCGACGGCGAGATCGTGCTCGAGGTGCCGACACCGGCCAGGCAGTTCATCGGCCCGTGGTATCGCTATCAGAGCGGCCGCACGATGCACGAGCTCACGGGCGACGCCGCCATCCGGGCCGCCGGCGCCCTCCTGCCGCGGATCAACCAGAGTGGGGGGAGCCAGTCCGAGGTGCAGCGCGCCGTGTCGCTGCTCGAGGAGAATCCGGCGCCGGACAGGGTGTTCACGCGCGCCATCGGGTCGATCGAACGCACCCGACGCTGGGACGCCGGGAAGCGCGGCGCGAGCGTGCTGCACAAGCTCCCGCTCCACACCCGCCTCGCCCTCGAGATGGCCGCCCACGAGGACGCCGAGCGCCGCGCCCTCGAGGGCGAGCTCCACGTCCTCGAAGCCGCCTGGCGCAGCGCCGAGGAGATCGCGAAGATCGCCGACGACCTGTTCGTGCCGGAGTCCGTGGAGACGGAGCTGGCGCGACTGAAGGGTCAGCGCGATGCTCGCGACAACGACGAGAGCGGCAGGAACGGATAAAGCCGGATGTTAACGGAATAGGCCGGACTCCCATTGCGGTAAGCCCGGCCGTTTCCGGCGTTTCATCCGGTTGATCCGTTCATTTTCGCTTTTCTCAAGCCGCTACCCGAATCTCTCCTTCGCCACCTCCGTCACCAGCCGCGCTGCCCCGTCGACGCCGAGGCTGGCGGTGTTCACGCAGAGGTCGTAGTTGGCCACGTCGCGCCAGTTGCGCTTCCAGTGCAGGCGCACGTACGCCTCGCGCTGGTGGTTCATGTCGGCAACCTTCTTCGGCGCGTCGGCCGGCGGGATGCCGAGGTTCTCGATCACGTAGCGGATGAGGTCCTCCTCCGCCGCGTAGCAGTAGACGTGCAGCGCGTCGCTGCGGCGGGCGAGCATGCACTGGGCGCCGCGCCCCACGAGCACCGCCGGGCCGGCCTCCACCGCGTCCTCGATCACGCGCTTGGTCACCATCACCATCCGCTCCTCGCTCGGCACGGTGGCCATGTCGCCCACCACCGGCATCACCTCCGGCACGCCGAGGGCCATCGCCGACGCCATGCGCTCCACCAGCGACGGCACCCGCTCCTCGCGTGCCGAGACCTCCGCTGGCGTGAGGCGCAGGCGCGCCGCCACCTCCTCCACGACCGCGTTGTCGTAGAGCTTCCAGCCCAGCGCGTTCGCCACGCGCTCGGCCACTTCGGAGCCACCGGACCCGTACTGCCGCGACACGGTGACGATCGGCATCACTCACTCTCCGCGCTGAGGTCGCGCAGCCGGACCTGCTCCACCACGCCGAAGCCGAGGGCCGACCAGGCGGCCTCCGCGTTCGTGCTGCCGGCTACGTTGTGCAGTCGCATCTGCCTGAGCCCGCGGACGCGTGCCCATCGCTCGGCGGCAGCGAGCAGGGCGCGCAGCACGCCGCGCCGTCGCGCCGCCGGGCGGACGTACACCGAGGACACATAAGCGTAACGCGCCGGCTCCATGAGTGGCGAGCCCACGGACTCCACGCAGCGCAGCACCCCGACCGCCTCGCCCTTCTCTTCGGCAAGGAAGATCACCTCGTTGGGGGATCGCAGCTGGGATGCGAACAGCTCCCGCGCCCGATCGGCGACGTCGCGGCGAAGCCGCCCGTACACCGGGTGCTCCGGATGCTCCCGCAGGAGCGCGAGTCGCAGCGCGACCACGTCAGCGAGGTCCCGCGGCGTCGCCTCGCGGATGCGCACGCCGCTCGCGTCGGGGCTGCTCGCCTCCGCGCGCGCGCGGGGAAGGATCGTCATGCCGTCAGGCGGACATGCCTCCGCCGAAGAAATCCTCGTTCGGCCGGCGCCGGCGCTTCTCCGGCTCGGCGCGGCCATAGATCCCGCTGTCCGAGCGCGAGATGCGCTTCCGCGCGACGAGCGCCTCGAGCACCAGCTCGCACGCGGCCACGGTGAGCTGCGCGTCGCCGCGCGGCGCGAGACCCACGCGCTGCACCAGCTCCACGAGGCCAGGCACCACCGCGAATCCCTTCACCATCGCCTCGGCACGCTCGTCGTCCGTCACCTGCAGCGCGCCGCCCTCGTCGAACCAGATCACGATGTCGTCCACGTTCACGCCGCCGGCGCGCTCGTCGAAAGTGGCGTCGGCCGCGCGGCGGATCAGCTCGCGCGCGATCGCATGGCCACCCACCAGCTCCCCCTCGTATTCGAGCTCGATCTTGCCGGTGATGGCCGGCTGCGCCGCATAGACGTCGGAGATGCGCGGCACCACCTCGGTCTCGCCGGTGACGATCGCGCGACGCTCCGCGTTGGAGACGACGTTCTCCATCACGCTGATCGGCATGCGCTGCGACACGCCGGAGCGGCGATCGATGCGCTTGTCGGTCCGCGCCTCGAACGCCACGCGCTCCACCAGCTCGGCGATGAAGTCGGGGACCCGCACCGGCGTGCCACCGCGGTCGGTCCACGCTTCCTGCCCGGTGATCGCCATCCCGAGCTCCACCGTCTCGGGATAGTGCGTGATGATCTCGCTCCCGATGCGGTCCTTCAGCGGCGTGATGATCTTGCCGCGCGCCGTGTAGTCCTCGGGGTTCGCCGTGAAGCAGAGCTGCACGTCGAGCGGGAGGCGCACGGGATACCCCTTGATCTGCACGTCCCCCTCCTGCATCACGTTGAACAGTCCGACCTGTACCTTGCCGGCGAGGTCGGGCAGCTCGTTCAACGCGAAGATGCCGCGGTTGGCGCGCGGCAGCATGCCGTAGTGGATCGTCAGCTCGTCCGAGAGCACGTGCCCGCCGCGCGCCGCCTTGATCGGATCCAGGTCCCCGATCATGTCGGCGATCGTGACATCCGGCGTCGCCAGCTTCTCCACGTAGCGCGACTCCCGATCCACCCATCCGATCGGCGTGTCGTCCCCCGCCTCCTCGAGCAGGTTGCGCGAGTAGCGGGAGATGGGAGCGAATGGATTGTCGTTCACCTCGCTCCCCGCGACCACCGGCATGGCATCGTCGAGCAGCGTGATGAGCGAGCGCAGGATGCGCGACTTCGCCTGCCCGCGCAGGCCGAGGAGGATGAAGTTGTGCCGCGACAGGAGGGCGTTGATGATCTGCGGCATCACCGTCTCCTCGTAGCCGATCACGCCGCTGAACAACGGGCCGCCTGCGGCCAGTCGCGCGAGGAGGTTCTGCCGGATCTCGTCCTTGACCGAGCGCAGGGCGCGGTCCGGGACGCCGTATGGCGAGCGCTTGAGCGCGCCAAGGGTTTCAGGGTACTTCGACAACACGTGCCTCCATGACCTGTCCATCGTGAAGAAGCGTGGCGGCTCCGGGCCACGCAAGGTGTTCGACACCGCGGCAGCGGCTTCGGTCCGCGTTCGCGCAGGCACGGCTCGGTACGCTTCCTGCGCACCAGCCCGCCGGACCGCCACGAGAACCACCGTGCCAATTGCCAGTACCCTCGCCCTCCGGCCGCCAGCCACCCGGTCATGCGGGTGGCCGACGCGGACGCCGCGACTCTCCTTCCTCCTCCTCCTCGCTCTCGCCGCGTGTGCGAAGCATGACGCGAAGTCGGAGATGAGCCGACTGCGCTCCTGGACGGCAACGACGAAGCTCGCCGCCGAGTTGCGCGGCGTGCGGTCCACCAATGGCGCCCTTACCGGACAGCTCCTCCTGCGCGCCAGGGAGGCACGGACGACGGGCGCAGCGAAGCTCGCCACGCTGGCGCAGACCGACTCCCAGCGCGTTGCCGCGCGCTCGCTGCTGGATTCCCTGCAGGCGGGGATCGCCCGACTCCAGCAGGCATCGCGATGAAGAAGTGGGGTGAGGTCGCGCTGGGTGTCGTGACGAGCATGGGTGGCTTTCTCGAGGTCGGCTCCATCGCTACCAGCATCCAGGCGGGCGCGGCGTTCGGCTTCCAGCTCGCGTGGGCGCTCGCACTCGGCACCATCTGCCTCGCCGTGCTGATGGAGATGACCGGCCGGCTCGCCGCGGTCAGCGGACGGAGCTACGCTGACCTGCTGCGCGAGCACATGGGCGTTCGCTTCTTCGTCATCCCGCTCGTCGCGGTGCTGGTGCCGAGCTTCCTCGTCCTCGTCTCCGAGATCGGTGGGGTCGCCGTCGGGCTGCAGATGGCCACCGGGATCGCGTTCCGCTGGTGGGCGATTCCCGTCGCCCTGCTCGGCTGGCTGCTGCTCTGGCGCGGCACCTTCAAGCTCGTGGAGCAGGGCACCGCGCTGCTCGGCCTCGTGTCACTCGTCTTCCTCGTCGCTGCCCTGAAGCTGAAGCCGGACTGGGGCGCCGTGGGCGCTGGCCTGATTCCAAGCGCGCCCGATCATGACGGCGCGAGCTACTGGTACATCGCCGTCAGCATCCTCGGTGCCTCCATCAGTCCGTACCTGTACCTCTTCTACTCGGCGGGCGCGCTGGAGGACGGCTGGAGCGTCGAGTACCTGAACGTCAACCGGCTGACGGCGGGGGTGGGCAACCTGTTCGGCGGGGGGCTCGCGCTGATGGTGCTCCTCTGCGCGGGCATGGTCTTCCTGCCGCGCGGCATCCGCGCGGACGCCTACGAGCAGATCGCGCTCGTCCTCGCCTCGCCGCTCGGGCGCGCGGGTCTCGTGCTCTTCCTCGTCACCCTCTGCATCACCTGCTTTGGTGCGACGGTCGAGATCACCTTGTCCTGCGCCTATCTCCTGGCGCAGGGACTCGGCTGGCCATGGAGCGAGAACATGCGCCCCGCGCGCGACGCGCGCTTCGCTGTCACCTACTCGGTGCTCATCCTGCTCGCCTCGCTCCCGATCGCACTCGGCGCCGATCCGCTCGCGCTCACCAACATCTCGATGGTGATCTCGGCGGCGAGCCTGCCGGTCACGGTCATTCCGCTCGTCGTCCTCATGAACGACCGACGCGTGATGACGCGGCATGCGAACGGGTGGCTGAGCAATGCCGCGCTGCTGCTCATCTCGGTGATGGCCCTCGTGCTCTTCTTCGCGGCGATGCCGCTGCGCTGGTTCGGAGGCGCCTGATGAACGACGGCCTGGATCTGCGGCACGACGTGCTGGATGCCCAGCTCGTCGACCGCAATCGCGAGAACATCGGACGCTGCGACACGCTCGTGCTGGAGCTCCGCGACGGCCGGCCTCCGCGCGTGGCGACGATCCTCATCGGCGGCGCCGTGCGTAACGAGCGGATCGGCCGGTGGATGACCGGACTGGCGAAGCTGTTCCACCGCGGGAAGGATCAGGGCGACGGCGTGAGCCGCATCCCATTCGCCAGGCTGCAAGCGCTCGGTGACACGATCCAGCTCGACGTGCTGCGCGACGAGCTGCCCTCGGAGCACGTGGAGCGCTGGCTCGCCGAGCGCATCGTCTGCCGCATCCCCGGCGCGCAGGGGAAGCAGGAGAAGCAGAAGCGATGAGCCGCGAAGTCGCGCTGCATCACCTGCTCGGTCGCACCGTCCGCGACCCGAATGGCCGCAAGGTCGGCCGCGTGGAGGAGCTGCGCGCCGGGATCGAGCTGCACGAGCAGGGAAACGACTACGTCGTCACGGAGTTCGATGTCGGTTCCTTCGGGGCGATCGAGAGCCTCGCCGGTCCGTATCTCGCGCGCCAGCTGCTGCGTCGGCTCGGCCGCTTCGCCCCGTACCGCAGCCACCGTATCCCGTGGGACCGACTCGACCTCACCGACCCGCGCAATCCGAGGTCGCTCGATACGGTGGAGGCGCTGAAGGCGAAGCAGCGGAAGGGGGACGCGTAGCGGCTCGACGAACCCTACGCCTGCTCCACCTCGACCTGGTTGTCGTAGAACACCGGTCCGTGCCCGAGGTCGGTCTCGCGCTGCGACGTCGTCTGGTTGGCGTTCGCGCCGTCGTCGGCGAGCTTTCCCCACCACACCGACGGCGCCCACGCCACTCCCTCGCGGATGGACGGCTCCACGCGCGCCGTGGCGAGGAAGGCGCCGCGATCGTTGCGCACCGTCACGCGCATTCCCGCCGCGATGCCACGCCGCTCGGCGTCCGCCGGATGGAGCAGGACCTCCGGCTCCCGCGCCTGGCGCCGGAGCGAGGCGATGTTGACGAAGGTCGAGTTGAGGAACGTGTGCGCCGGCGACGAGATGAGCGTGAGTGGATAGCGCTTCACCAGCGCCGGATCGCGCTCCGGCGACTCGTGCGGCGGCGTGTATGTCGGCAGCGGATCGAGCCCCATCGCCTCCATCCGCGCCGAGTACAGCTCGCACTTGCCGCTCGGCGTGGGGAACCTGCCCTCGGCGTAGGGGAGGTAGGGGGTGGGGAGGGTGAGGCGCATCCAGCCCCGCTCCAGCAGCTCGTCGAGCGTCACCTCCGCGAGGTTCGGCGAGGACGACGCCAGCGCCTGCCGGATGATCGTGAGGTCGTCGTCGCGCAGGCAGTCGTGATCGAGGCCCATGCGCGCCGCGAGCAGCCGGAAGATCTCGCTGTTCGGCTTCGCTTCCCCCTCCGGTGCGATGGAGGGGCGATTCAGCGACACGTAGTGGTGCCCGTACGCGAGATGCACGTCCCAGTGCTCGAGCTGCGTGGTGGCGGGGAGCACGATGTCCGCCCAGTCGGTGGTGTCGGTGCGGAAGTGCTCGAGCACCACGGTGAACAGGTCGTCGCGCGCGAGGCCGCGCAGCACCTCGTTGCGCTCGGGCGCCACCGCCGCGGGATTGCTGTTGTACACGACGAGCGCCTTCACCGGCGGGCCGCCGACACCGGCGTCCTCGCGCGTCAACGCCTCGCCGAGCCGGATCATGTTGATCGTACGTGCCGGCGGCCCGAGATCGGGGCGCTCGAGCGCGGCACGATCGAAGGCGAAGTTCGCCGAGGTGGACATCTGCACGCCCCCGCCAGGGCGACGCCAGTGGCCGGTGATCGCCGGCAGGCAGGCGATGCTGCGCACCGCCATCCCGCCGCCACCATGTCGCTGCAGCCCATAGTTCACGCGAATGAACGCCGCGCGCGCGCGGCCGTACCGCTCGCCGAGCGAAACGATGCTCCCGACCGGGAGTCCCGTGACGTACGACGTGCGCTCCGGCGTCCACTCGGCGGCGCGTGCGCGCATCGCCTCGTGACCGAGGGTATGGTGCTCCAGGTAGTCGCGATCCTCGAGCCGCTGCGCGAAGACCACGTGCATCATCCCCAGCGCGAGCGCCGCATCGGTGCCGGGACGGATGGGAATCCATTCGTCGCACTGCTGCGCCGTGCGCGTGCGGATGGGATCGATGCAGATGATCGGCGCGCCACGCTCGCGCGCCTGCAGCACGAAGGGCCAGAGATGCGGATTCGCCGTGAGGGTGTTCGTTCCCCACAGCAGCACGAGGTCGCTCTCGGGCACTCCTTCACTATCGGCGCCGACGTTCGCGCCCACCGTCATGCGCATGCCGACCGTGCCGGCCATCGAGCAGATGGTGCGATCCAGTCGCGAGGCGCCGAGCAGGTGGAAGAAGCGGCGGTCCATCGACGACCCCTGCACCATCCCCATCGTGCCCGCGTACGAATAGGGAAGGATCGCCTGCGGCCCCTCGGGCGAGCGCGCGATGTCGCCGAGGCGCGACGCAATCTCGTCGAGCGCCTCGTCCCATGAGATCTCGGCGAACTGTCCCGCGCCCCTGGGTCCAGTGCGTCGCAGGGGAGTGCGCAGCCGCTCCGGGTGATACGTGCGCTCGATGTAGCGATTCACCTTCGCGCAGAGGAATCCCTGCGTCACCGGATGCTCCGGATCGCCGGCGATCCGCGTGGCGCGTCCGTCCTCGACGGTGACGAGCGTGGCGCAGGTGTCGGGGCAGTCGTGCGGACAGGCCCCACGGATCACGCCATTGCGCGCGAGCTCGAGCGAGTCGGGAGGGAGCAGCGTGGACACGAGAGGAAAGGTGGAGGGAAGGGGAGAAGGGGGGAATGGGGGAGGAGGGATGGGGGGGGATGGGAGAATGGGAGAATGGGAGAATGGGAACTGCTTCTCCCCATCTCCCCATCTCCCCTTCCCCCCATCTCCCCATCTCCCCATCTCCCCATCCCCCCTAACCCCATGCCTTTCCGCCCCTTACTCCTCCAATCCAAACATTCGTGTACCGCCGCGCGGTCGAAAATGCCGCGGCTGGCCGGAAACGTCTTGGCTCGCCAGCACTTGCCCGCCGCCAACGCACTTGACACGAAAGTTGGTGCGTCTATCTTTTCACGCCGCCGCTGCCGGGCACAGCTTCGCGTGCACGGAACTCGCGACATTCACTCATGACACCCCGGGAGATCCACATGAAGCGTCTGGCCCTTGTCGCCGCCGTTGCACTCGTCGCCGCCTGCAGCACCCAGGAAAAGCCCGCCGACACCGCCGCCCCGGCGATGGCTCCGGCGCCGGCGATGTCCGCCGACACCAGCATGGCGCACGATTCCGCCATGGCCGCGATGGACACCACCAAGAAGGACACGACCGCCAAGGCTGACACCACGAAGAAGAAGCCGTAATCGGCTTTCCTTCGCAGGTCGAAACGGGGCGCCACTTCATGAAGTGGCGCCCCGTTTCGTTCCACAGGCTCACCGCGCGCGTCGGGACGACGCGAACCAGCGAAAGGCGTCCACGACGCCGTGCGCCGGTCGCACCGGCGGATCCCACCCCAGCTCCCGACGCGCGCGTTCCGACGAGAACGGGTTGTCGCGCGTGAGGAAGTCCACCGACTGCCGCAGCGACGTGCGCAGTCGCACCGGCGTCGCCAGCGCCGCGACGCGCACCACCACGCGCGCGGCCGATACCGGAATCGACACGAAGTGCAGGCGCTCGCCGAGTCCCTCTCCCGCCAGCCGGAAGAACTCGTGCACGGTCACGTCGAAGTCGTTGGCCAGGTTGTACGCCCGGCCGCCAGCCTCGTCGTGCGTCGCCGCGCGCACCATCCCGTCGGCGACGTTCGCCGCGTGCACCACGGCAAGCGTCGACCGGCCGCCGCCCACCACGGGCGCCACGCCGAAGCGCAGCAGGCGGGCGACGCGAGGCACGAACTGCCGGTCACGCTCGCCGTAGATCACGTCGGGGCGCACCGCGGTTGCCCAGAGCCGTCCCTGCGCATGGGCGTCCAGCACGAGCTGCTCCGACTCGCGCTTCGAGCGCGCGTACCATGAATGCTCGCCGAGCGGCGCGAGTGGCGTCTCCTCGCTCGTCCGCTCGCCGGTCGCGGCATACCGTGCCCGCGCGCCGTACACGGCGACGCTGCTCACGTGCACCAGTCGCGCGCCGGCAGCGGCAGTCGCCTCCACCACGTTTCGCGTCCCATCGATGTTCGGGCGACGAAACGCCTCCCACCCGCCATCCGGCGTGACCGCGGCTGCCGTATGGAAGACGACGTCGCATCCCCTCGTCGCCCGCGAAAGGGTCGACGCGTCGAGCGTGTCCCCGGGGGCGAGCTCCACGCCGCGCCGGCGCAGCCAGTCCGCTCGTGCGGCATCACGCACGAGGGCGCGAACCTGCCAGCCATCGCGCTGCAGACGTTCCACCACGTGGGACCCGACCAGCCCGGTGGCGCCGGTCACCAGCGCGGCGGGCACCTCAGCTCAGGGCGAAGGGCAGGGCGACGACGTCCACCTTCCGCTCGGCGACGACTCCTTCCTCCGCCCCCGCCTCGCTCCAGCGCGCGATCAGCGATGCGCCTGGCTCGACCTCGCGCCGGATCATGGCGAGCCCGATGCCGCCGAGCATGGGGGAGCGCACCGCGCTGCGCACGTCGCCGACCTGCGCTCCCGCCTCGTCGTGCAGCGTGGCGCCGCGTGGAACGGGCTCCGTCCCCTCGGCGCGCACGCCGCGCAGGTGCCGGTTCACGTGGCCGCGGAAGTGCACGCGCGCCACCGTCTCCTGACCCACGTAACAGCCCTTGGTGTACGAGATGGCGTGCAGCTCGTCGAAGTTCGCCTCCTGCGGGATCGTCGAGTCGTCCATCTCGATCCCCCACTCGGGGCGCCCCGCTTCCACGCGCGCGATCTCCCACGCCTCGAGCCCGGCCGGCGTCGCGCCGGCATCCATGGCGCGCTGCCACATCGCCGGGAACGCCTCCGCGGGAAGGATCAGCTCGAATCCTTCCACTCCCAGCTCCGGCACGCTGGTCACGATCGCACGCACGCCATCGAGATCGACGGTGGCGTGCGCGTACGGCGCGAGCGCGCTGAGCGCGGGGGACGGCACCCCGGTGATGGCGCTCATCACGTGACGTGCGTTCGCGCCGAAGATGCCGATGTCACGCAGGGTGGCCGTGACGTCGGCGTGCGGCGCGAGGCGCGGATTCACGTACTTCTTCACCATGGACATCCACGCCTCGGCGGCGCGCGGCGGTGCGTCGGTGAGGACGGAGCCCTCCTCGACGAAGATGCGCACGTCGGCGATGATCTTTCCCTTGGCCGTGAGCGCGGCGGCGTAGCAGCCCTGGCCGGGCGCGAGGCCGCTGACGTCGTTCGTCACGAGGCCGGCCACCATCTCCGCGGCGCGCTCGCCGAACACCTGCAGCCGCCCGCGATGGCTGCGGTCGAACAGGGCGGCCTGGGTGTGCAGCGCCTCGTACTCCGCGGCCACGCTGCCGTAGGCGAGCACCACGCTCCGGCCGCCGACCTCGCCGGTGGTGGTTGCCGTGGCCGGTGCACTTCGCGTGCTCACGTGTGATGCTCGCTCGGGGTGATGCCCACCAGCGTCGCCAGCTCGTCGATCGTCAGCGTGGTGAGGTCCTCGGTGGCGCCGTCGGCATCGAGGGCCACGTGCGCCGGCGCGCCGACGGCGAGGACGTGTATCCCTGCAGCGCGCGCGGCCCGGATGGCGGCGGTCGCCTGCACCAGGGCCACGGCGTGCTCGCGCCGCACCCGCCGCGTTCGCGCCAGGTGCGAGACCGCCTGCTCGTAGAGCTCGGGTGAGGGCGGCGGCTGGAGCACGTCGTCCGCCGTGAAGACGCACGCCATCAGTCCGTCCAGTGCCGACAGGCGAAGGAAGAGATCGGTTTCGGCGCGACTCGCGCGCGTGACGATGGCGAGGCGGACGCGCGGCTCCGCCGCGTGCAGGAAGGCCAGCGCGCCAGGCTGGAGCATCACGCCGCGCGCGAGGCGCTCGGTGAAGGCTCGGCCGGCGCGCAGGACCACCAGGTCCACCAGCGCGGGATCATCGCCACGCGTCCGCGCGACCGCCACCGCCGCGGCGGCATGCACGTCCAGCCCGGT
>DASURL010000093.1:0-5399 GCA_036280075.1 Gemmatimonadaceae bacterium
CGCGACCAGCTCGTGCCCGTCGTCCCCGACTCGGCGCGCCGGCGCGCCGTGCTCGTGCAGTACATGCCGCAGAGCGAGCTGCGCGCCGGCCGCGTGTTCGCCTCGCGCATCCGCGGCGCGCTGCGCGGCACGCGGGTGTTCAACGTGTCCCCCGCCACCGACTCCGCCACGCTCGCCTCCATCGCGTCGGCCGTGCACGGCGCCGACCGCGTCATCGTCGCCACCTACGTGCGGCGCATCGAGGGGGAGGGGCGCTTCGCCATCCCGGCACCGATCGCCGCGTTCATCGACTCGCTCGGCGCGCACGAGCGCACCACCGTCGTGTCGTTCGGCAACCCGTACCTCATCCGGCAGTTCCCGAGCGTGGGGAGCTACCTGGTTACCTACGGCGTGGCCGACGTGCTGGAGGGTGCCGCCGCCGACGCGCTGCTTGGCCGCGCCCCCATCACGGGACGGATCCCGGTCTCGCTTCCCGGCTTCTTCACCCGCGGCGACGGGATCCAGCGCGGCACGGCGACCGCCACGCAGTAGCCGGCTGAGGCGTGGCATTGCCTCTGCGATGCAGGGGCGCATGAACGCAGAATCGAGTGTGAGGCGCGCCACACTTCTCGTGAGCGCGCTCGCCCTTTCCGTGTCCGCGGCCGGGGCGCAGGAGGCGGCGCCTGTCCCCGACGTCCCGCAGCCGGTGATGTCCATGGGCCAGCCGCCGCGCTGGCAGCCGTACGGCGCCGCCCTCGCCGTCGGCGACCGCACCCGCAACGGACCGGCGGGGAGCCTGCTCCTTGGCGTGCATCACCCGATCATGAACCCGGTCGTCGGCCTCCTCGGCGTGTCGGGAGAGGCCTACGCCATCGGCGGCGGCGGATACTCCGGCGAGGGTCTTCGTGCCCTCGCCACCTCGCGCCTCCTCGCCCTCGGCGCGGGTCTCGACTGGAACATCGAGCGCCGGCGCGTGGACGTCATGCTGTCGTACCAGACGGCCATCTTCCGCGGCGGCCTCCTTGGCCACGGTTCCATGCTGCGCCTCGACTGGCTCCCCACGCGCGGCCGCTCCTTTGCCGCCGGAATCACCGTCCCGCTGCTGCAGCCCTTCGCCGGCCGCACGCGCCCGCGTCACACCGATGCCGAGCTCCCCGACCCGATCGACTTGGGTGCCGTCCGACGCGAGTCGCTCCCGTCCGCCGCGGACGCCGCGCTCGGCGACGTGGCGCACGCCATCGCGTCGCTCCAGGTCTACGACAACCTCTACCTCGTGCGCGACGTGGAGACGCTGCGCGCGAGCCCGACCTTCGCCGACGCACAGCGCAACTACGAGCGCGGCCTCGCGCGCGCCTTCGGTGCCGCGGTCGGCGATTCCGCCGCCGGCACGCGCATCGCCGCCCGCGCGCGCGCTGCGCTCCTCGACGAGGTGCTCCTCCCGTTCGACTCGCTGTTCGGCCAGGTGAAGGACGAGCCGCAGGTCGCCGGCCTCACCGGCAATGCCCAGCAGTCGCTCCAGCGCTGGCTGCGCGACTCGTCCGGCGTGTCGCCGAGCGCGCGCGACGCCGCCCTGCGCGTCAGCGCGCGCTGGCTCGGCATGGTGGAGCAGCTCCACGATCGGCTCCTCGATCGCTGGGACGACGACTCCCGCGAGGTGTGGCTGCCGCTGCAGCTCGCGCTCTCGCTGGACCAGTACGACGAGCAGTCCGAGGTGGACTCCCTGCTCACGCGCTTCGTCGGCCGGCCGTTCACCGACCACAACGCGCTCACGATGCTGCGCAGCACCGACCTCGCGCTCGAGATCGCGCGCACCGTCTACGCCACGCGTGACTACCACGTGCTGTGGATCCACGACTTCACCGGCCGCCGCGAGAAGACGGGCACCGTGGACAACGTGAGCTACGAGATGGTGGCCAACGCCTACCTGCCCGCGCTCACCGAGGCGGTCAAGCGCTACGACCAGACGGGGAAGATCCCCGTCTACATGATCATGCTCGACCAGTTCTTCTACGAGCCGCGCGATGGCCGCCTCTTCATGACGATGCTCGAGGATCCCCTCGACGCATCCATGGACCTCCCGGGCGACAACGCCGAGCGCGTCGCGCACCTGCGCCAGCGCCAGGCCGAGCTGCGCGCCGCGGTCGCCGCGTCGACGCGCCTGCAGGCGGACGCGCGGCGCAACGGTGGCCAGCGGTGGCTGCACGACCTGATCAAGGTCAACGTGAACATCACCCACCCGGCGGATTATTCGTTCCGCAGCGTGTCCATCCTGCCGCCGCTGCCGTTCACGACGGACAACATCATGCGCGATCACCGCAAGATCGTGCTGTACGACCTGAACGAGGCCAACCCGTACGCCGGCGAGATGCTGCTCACCGGCATCGGCATCGGCGAGCACTACGCGAGCGACACCTGGGAGGACCGCGGCTTCCGCCTGCGCGGCCCCGCCACGCTCGAGGCCCGCGCCGCGCTGCGACGCCTGCTTCTGGCCAATGGGTTCACGGAAAGCGAGATCCCGCGTCCGTTGCGCGCCGTGGCCAGCGTGCCCGCCGCCGAGGAGCGTGCGGCGCTCGGCGACTACGTGGGACGCGCGCTGCAGGTGCAGAACGAGGTGGGCTTCGGTGCCAAGCAGTCGTCGGTGGCGCGTGCCGTGTTGTACGACCTCGCCCAGCCGGGCAGCGTGGTGATCGTCCCGGACCCGCTCTGGCTGAGCGACCAGTGGGCCGGCATGCTCGCCGCCGCCGCGGCCCGTGGCGCGCGCGTGCACGTCATCGCGCCGGCGCTCGCCAATGCGCCCAGCCCGCAGCCGCCCCTGATGGCGCTCTCGCACGACATCATGGCGCGGTTGCTCGAGATCCGCTCCACCCTCGCCGATCGACTGCGCGCCAGCGGCGGCGAGCTGCGCGTCGGCATCTTCGCCGCGCAGGCCCATGCCGACGATGCCGCCGGCAAGCGGCGCGAGGTGCGCGAAGGGCTCGACCGCGCCCCTTGGATCCGCGACCTGATCCCCTTCGACCAGAAGACCCTCGCCGTCCTCGACCAGGCGGAGGCGAAGGCAGCGCAGTCGCTGCAGCGCGCGCCGGACATCGCGGAGGACGAGCGCCGGCGTCCCCCGCAGCTTCACCAGAAGACGCAGGTCATCGCGCGCCCGGGCGCCATCACCGCGCTCGTGCGACGCCCGGGGTGGGACCAGGTGGTGGCGCGCTCCATGGAAGCGCCCGCCGCCCAGGCAGCGACCTTCGCCCAGCAGCTCGGCTACGTCACCCCCGACGTGGACTCGCTCGCCACGCGCGCCACCGACGCCCTCCTCGGCAACTGGGAGGCCGACATTCCGGAGGCCGAGCGCAAGCGCGTGAGCTTCTACTTCACCCTCGGCACCCACAACCAGGACCCGCGCGGCATGATGCTCGACGGCGAGGCGACCTTCGTCGTCTCCGGCCTCCCCGCCGCCGCCGGCCTGGTGGACCTCTACTACCTGATGGCGCGCAGCACGTGGGTGACCACGAAGCCGGAGCTCGATCGCCTGCTGCCGGAACCGAGCGATTTCTGGCGGCGGATCGCGGCGATCGCGAGGGCGGGGCTTTGAGCAGTAACGACACCTGACGTACGGCGTACCTCGTACGGCGTAGCGGGACCCAGGGGGCTGGCCCTTCCAATGAATGGCGGGCCCCTTTCGACCTTCTGTCATCCCGCAGGGCGTAGCCCTGTCGGGACCCGCTCTCCTTGACATCGTCGCTGGAGCTGCATTGGACCAACGGTGCGTCAGGTCCTCGTACGTCGTACGAAGTACGCCGTACTGGTTTTGTGGTTCGCATCACCCACCCATACATTTCGCGAATCCCAAACCAATCGAGCCGCATGCCCTCGTCCCTCGCCAATCGCGCCGCGGTCGCGTTGCTGCTGGTCGGCACCGCCGCGCCCCTCGTTGCGCAGCAGCCGCGTGCCGTCACCGCCGACGACTACGCCCGCGCCGAGAAGTTCCTCGCGCCCTGGACCATGCCGCTCGTCTATGGCACCGGCGTGCGTCCCACCTGGCTCGCCAGCGACCGCTTCTGGTACCGCACCACCACGCCCACGGGATCGCAGTTCGTCGTCGTCGACCCGGCGCGCGGCTCGCGCGCACCGGCGTTCGACGCCACGCGCATCGCCGCCGGCCTCTCCACGGCCATCGGCCAGCGCTACGAGGCCACCGCGCTCCCGTTCACGACCTTCGAGTACACGCCGAGTGGCCTCATTCGCGTCCGCGTCGGCCGTCGCACCTTCGACTGCAACCAGGAGACGGGGCGCTGCGGCGAGGCGATGGACGTGCACGAGGAGATGCGTGCCCCCGACTCGCGCAACGGCGCGCCGCCCGTCGAGCTCTCCCCCGACGGCAAGCGCGCCGCGTTCATTCGCGACTACAACCTATGGGTGCGCGACGTCGCCACCGGCGCCGAGCGGCAGCTGACGAAGGACGGCGTCGAGCGCTTCGGCTACGCCACCGACAACGCCGGCTGGACCCACAGCGATCGCCCCATCCTCGTCTGGTCCCCCGACTCGAGGAAGATCGCCACCTTCCAGCAGGACGAGCGCGGCGTCGGCAACATGTACCTCGTCGGCACGAGCGTCGGCCATCCGGAGCTGCAGGCGTGGCCCTACCCGCTGCCGGGTGACAGCATCATCACCACCATCCAGCGCGTCGTGATCGACGCCGACAACGGCAACGTCGTGCGGTTCAGGATGCCCGCCGACCAGCACCGCTCCACGCTGTGCGACGACATCTCCTGCCGCGGCGGCGACTGGACCGACGTGCAGTGGTATCCCGACGGCTCGCACGTCGCCTTCGTCTCCACCTCGCGCGACCACAAGAAGGAGGTCTTCCGCGTTGCCGATGCCGCCACCGGCGAGGTGCGCGACGTGTTCGAGGAGACTGTGGCCACGCAGTACGAGTCCGGCAACGGGAAGGCGAACTGGGTCGCGCTGCCGGCGTCGAACGAGGTGATCTGGTTCTCCGAGCGCGACGACTGGGGGCAGCTCTTCCTCTATGACCTCACGACCGGCAAGCTGAAGTCGAAGATCACCACGGCGGCGGGCAACGTCGTCCAGCTCCTCAACGTGGACCCGAAGACGCGCACGCTCTGGTTCACCGGTGTCGGCCTCACCGCCGGCCGCGATCCGTACTTCCGCGGACTCTATCGCATCGGCATGGACGGCAA
Organism: Gemmatimonadaceae bacterium; assembly: GCA_036280075.1. Lineage (GTDB taxonomy): Bacteria > Gemmatimonadota > Gemmatimonadetes > Gemmatimonadales > Gemmatimonadaceae > AG11. Next base: position 5,175 of record DASURL010000093.1, read on the forward strand.
GGGATTCGCGTCGCTCACGCCGGAGAACGCCGACCACGACATCACGATGTCGCCGTCGGGCCGCTGGTTCGTCGACACGTACTCCACCCCCACCACGCCGCAGGTCACCGTGCTGCGCGACGCGGCGGGCAAGCTCGTCGCCACCCTCGAGAAGGCCGACGCGTCGAGGCTCCTCGCCACCGGCTGGAAGCCGCCGATGCCCATCACCGTCAAGGCGCGCGACGG
>DASURL010000094.1:0-38097 GCA_036280075.1 Gemmatimonadaceae bacterium
TGCGGCACGATGGTGGAGCAGCGCTTCCTCGAGCAGTGGTTCTTCCGCATCACCGACTACGCGGGGCGCCTGCTGGCGAACCTCGACCACCTGGACTGGTCGGAGAGCACGAAGACGGCGCAGCGGAACTGGATCGGCAAGTCGGTCGGGGCCGAGATCACCTTCCCGGTGGTGGACATGACGGTGTATGGCACGAACACCGCGACGTCCGGCGTCACCGGCGAGGTTGCCGCCGCGCCGCCGTCGGTACGGGTGTTCACCACGCGTCCGGACACGATCTTCGGCGCGACGTACCTGGTGCTCGCGCCCGAGCATCCGCTCGTGGACAGCATCACGCGCGACGACCAGCGCGCTGAGGTGACGGCGTACATCGAGCGGTCGGCGAAGCAGGATCTGGTGACGCGCAAGACGTCGAAGGAGAAGACGGGCGTCTTCACCGGCGCGTACGCGACGAACCCGGCGACGCGGCGGCCGATCCCGATCTGGATCGCCGACTACGTGCTGATGGAGTACGGCACGGGCGCGATCATGGCCGTGCCGGGCCACGACGAGCGCGACCACGAGTTCGCCCGCGAGTACGACCTGCCCATCGTGACCGTGGTGGCCCCTGGCGGCGACGCGGACAAGGTGGACATCAGCGCCGCGGCGTTCACCGACACCGATGGCGTGCGCCTCGTGAATTCCGGCACGTTCGACGGGATGTCGGTGGCGGAGGGCGCGGCGGCGATCGTGGCCGAGCTCGCGGCGCGCCATGCGGCCAAGCCGGTGGTGAACTACCGCCTGCACGACTGGTGCATCTCGCGGCAGCGGTACTGGGGCCCGCCGATTCCCATCGTCTACTGCGACGAGTGCGGCGCCGTGCCCGTGCCGGAGTCGGAGCTGCCCGTGCTGCTCCCGCTGATCGAGGACTTCCGTCCCGACGATTCCGGGGTGAGCCCGCTCGCGCGGCACGAGGAGTGGTACCACACGTCGTGCCCGACGTGCGGCAAGCCGGCGCGCCGCGAGACGGACGTCAGCGACACCTTCCTCGACAGCGCGTGGTACTTCCTGCGCTACCCGAGCACGGAGTTCGACGACGTGCCGTTCGACCAGGCGCTGACGAAGAAGTGGCTCCCCGTCACGAGCTACATCGGCGGGAACGAGCACGCCGTGCTGCACCTGCTGTACTCGCGCTTCGTGACGATGGTGCTCAAGGACGCCGGCCACATCGACTTCGACGAGCCGTTCACGCGCTTCCGCGCGCACGGGCTGATCGTGCGCGAAGGGGCGAAGATGTCGAAGAGCAAGGGGAACGTGGTCAACCCGGACGAGTACATCGACGCCTGGGGCGCCGACGCCTTCCGCACGTACCTGATGTTCCTCGGTCCCTACGAGGAAGGGGGCGACTTCCGCGACAAGGGAATCTCGGGGGTGAAGCGCTTCCTGGACCGCCTGTGGAAGTCGGTGCACGAGGCCGATCGCTCGGCGGCCGCGGATCCCGAGGTCCTGCGCAAGCTGCACCAGACGATCCGCAAGGTGACGGAGGACCTCCCGAAGCTGAGCTACAACACCGCCATCGCGGCGATGATGGAGTACATGAACGCGATGCGCGCCGGCGAGCGCACACCGCGGCTGGAGGAAGTGAAGCCGCTCGTGCAGCTCGTGAGCCCCTTCGCGCCGCACATCGCGGAGGAGCTGTGGGGCGTGACGGGCGGGACGAAGAGCGTCTTCGACTCCGGCTGGCCCACCTACGACGCGTCGCTGGTCGAGGACGAGCGCATCACGATGGCGGTGCAGGTCCAGGGCAGGACGCGCGGCACGGTGCAGGTGGCGAAGACGGCCGCTCAGGACGAGGTGATGGCGGCGGTGATGGCGGATGCCAACCTGGCGAAGTTCGTGACGGGCACGCCGAAGCGGATCGTGTTCGTGCCGGGGCGGCTGGTGAACGTCATAGTCTGACCGGAGGACCGGAGGACCGGAGGACCGTTCGGTCCATCGGTCCATCGGTCCATCGGTCCTTCTAGAACCGCACGCCCACCGTCAGCGGCAACGTGATGATCGGCCGGCCATCCGCGAACATCACGTGCAGGCGCGCCTCGCCCGTCGCCGAGAAGCCGGTGAGCGGGATCTCGATGCCCGTGCCGACGTTCGCGCCCGGGCGCGTGCCGGCGTCCGTCCCGTTGTAGATCGCGATGCCGCCGGTGAGGAAGGTGTTCGTCGGCGTGTCCTGCATCTTGTACACGATCGTCGCACCGAGCGACGTGAGGTTCACGTCGCGCACGTCGTGACCGCTCTTGGCATTGAAGCGCTGGTAGATCAGCTCACCGCGGAGCGCGTATGGCTGGCCGGTGACGCCGTACTCCACGAGGCCACCCACCGTGTAGCCGGCGGCGTGATCGTCGGCCAGGCGACCGATCGGAATGGCGATGCCCGCGGTGCCGCCGAAGATCGGCGTGTACATGTTGCCGATGGGCGGCGTGGTGCCGGGACCGGACGTCTGGGCGGAGGCGACGCCGGCGAGCGAGACGCCAAGCGCGAGGACGAGGAAGCCGAGTCTACGTGACATGGTGCAGGGGAAATGATGTGAGCGATTGTGGTGGCGGGGCGATCAGAGCAGGTGCCCCACCCATTCACCGACGACGTACCCCACAGCGGCCACTCCGAGCCCGACGACGAACATGTCGAGTCCCGAGCGGAAGACGCTGCGGCCGGTGAACACGGAGCGCGCCGCGCCGACGAGCCAGTGGGAGAGCATCGAGATCACGAACGCGACGATGACGGCGGTGCGCCCATCGAAGATAAAGAAGGGAAGCACCGGAATGAGCGCGCCGATCGCCGTGGCGAGGCCGGTGATCCACCCCTCGCGGAAGGGCGACGACGTCGGCTCGCTGATGCCGAGCTCTTCCTGCACCTGCTCGGCCAGCATCTTCTCCGGGTCGGCCATCACCTGCGTGGCGATCCGGTACGCCGACTCGCGGTCCATCCCCTTCGCCTCGTAGATGAGCGCGAGCTCGTCGCGCTCGATCTCGGGCATCATGGCGATCTCGTCGCGCTCCATGGCGATCTCGTGCTCGTGCACCTCGCGCTCGCTCTGCGCCGCGAGGTAGCCGCTGGAGCCCATGGAGAGGGCGTCGGCGATGAGGCCCGCCACGCCGGCCACGATGACGTGGTGATAGGTCTCGCCGGTGGCGAGCGTGCTCGCACCCACGACGCCGGCGACGAGGCCGAAGTTCGCCGTGAGCCCGTCGTTGAATCCGTACACCACGTTGCGCAGGAAGCCGCCGGCGCCCGTGCGGTGCCACGGCTCGCCGTCGCGGCCGGCGATCGCGTTCAGGGTGGTGGCGTGCTCGGCGGATTCCTTGGCGAGCAGCAGCGATTCCTCGTGGCCGGCGGCACCAGCGCCGAGCCCGCGGTGCATCTGCAGGTAGCCCTTCACCTCGCGTCCTTCCTCCGCGAGGAGCATCGGCAGCAGGAACTTCGGGCCGAAGTGCTTGCCGAGGAACGCGAGCAGGCGCGTGCGTCCGGATGGACGGAACGGGCGCGGCCGGCGGCCATGCTGCGCGAGCAGCGCCGCCCAGATCTCCACGTGACGGTCTTCCACCTCGGCGAGCCGGCGGTAGACGTCGCTCTTCGCGGCATCGGGCTCGGCGGCGGCGAGGATGCGGTACAGGTACGCCGCGTCGGCTTCGTCCTGCCAGTGATGCTCGAACGTATCGAGATCGGGCGGGCCGCCGGACGCGGAGGTGCGGGGTTCGGTCGTCGTGGCCATGCCCAAATATGACCACTTCGACCGGCGAATGGTGCGCAGCGGCGGAAAACCCTGTACCGGCCGCGTGTGTCAGACGTGGTGACGGCACCCACGATCCCTCGAGGACTCCATGCGACTGACTCATGCATTCACCCTGGCCGCGCTCGCCGGCGCGGCCATTCCCGCGGCGGCGCAGACCAGCCGCTCGGACGTGCGCATCCGGCGCGCGCCCGAAGCGCGTGCCTTCTCGTTCGCGCGCAGCGGCGCTGGCGCCGCGCTCGGCCTCACGACGCGCGCGACCGGCACGCTGCGCGACACGCTCGGCCTGCTCGTGACGAGCATCACGAAGGACAGTCCCGCCGAGCGCGCGGGGCTGGAGGAAGGCAACCGCATTGCCGCGATCAACGGCGTGAGCCTGCGGGCCAACGCGGCCGACATCGAGGACATCGAGCTCTCCAACGCGCTCACCCACCGGCTCACGCGCGAGCTGCAGAAGGTGAAGCCGGGCGACGAGGTCGAGCTCCGCGTCTATCGCGACGGGCGCACGCAGCCGGTGCGCGTGAAGACGGCGGACGCCGATTCCGTGTTCGCGCGTCGCTCGTTCGTCAGCTTCAGCCGCGCACAGCTCGACGATCGTCCCGCGCTCGGCTTCGGCATCGGGGCCAGCGGGAGCAGGCGCGACACGCTCGGCGTGCTCGTGATCTCGGTGCAGGATTCCACGCCGGCGGCGGCGGCCGGGCTCGAGGAGGGCAATCGCATTGCGGCCATCAACGGCGTGGACCTGCGCGTCGCGCGTGAGGACGCGGGCGACAACTTCATGGCCAGCGCCCGGGCGCAGCGCCTCATGCGGGAGGTCTCGAAGCTCAAGCCGGGGAGCGACGTGACGCTGCGCGTCTACTCGGACGGCCGATTCCGCGACGTGAAGATGAAGGTCGCCCGGGCCGGCGACCTGCCGCGGAGCCGCGGCATGATGATCTTCAGCGGCGTGGGCCCGATGGCGCCGATGCCGGTCATGGCCCCGATGGCGCCGATGGCCCCGATGCCGATGGTGGCCATGCCGGTCCCCGCCACGCCGAGGATGCGGGTGCGACCGGCGGAGCCGCCCTCACCGCCCGACGAGCCGGACGCGATGGACGACGTGAGCGACCTGCGCTTCGAGATCGGCCCGCAGATCGAGGCCGCGCTGCACGAGGCGGGAGTGAAGCTCGAGCGCGTGAGGCCGCAGCTCGAGCGCGTGCTGCGCGACCTGCCCATGACGCTCGAGCGGATCAAGGTACCGACGGTGTACGTGGACGTGGCCGTCTGAGCACCGCGGGTTCCCGGCAAGGCGCCCTGTCGAGATCTCGACAGGGCGCCTTTGTCATGCAACCCTTTCCCGGGACCTCCTGTCTCTGAGTCGCCGGGAGCGAATGGAGGCTCCCGGTGACGACCGCCCGACGGACCACATGGTCCACAGCCCCGGGGCAAGGACTGCGGATGGACGGCCAGCAATTGAACGAAGCCGAGCTGATAGCCCGCGTGCGCGCGGGGGACGAGGCCGCCGGGCGCACGCTGTACGACGCGCACGTCGACCGCGTGTTCTGGCTCGCGTACCGGATGAGCGGGCGCCACGAGCTGGCGCAGGACTTCACGCAGGACGCATTCATCCGGGCCTTCTCGCGGCTGCACGAGTTTCGAGGGGAGGCGGCATTCGGTTCCTGGCTGCACACGATCGCCGTCTCGGTGATCCTGAACGGATTGCAGAAGGCGAAGCGGTTCGACCAGCGCGAGGCGATGCTCGACGAGGCGGTGATGGTGCCGTCGCGAACGCGCCACGCGGAACCGGACCTGAAGGAACGGCTGAAGCAGGCGATCGACGCGCTGCCGGAGGGATGCAGGACGGTGTTCCTGCTGCACGACGTGGAAGGCTACACACACGAGGAGATCGGCAGTGCGCTGGAGATCACCGCGGGGACGTCCAAGGCACAGCTCTCACGGGCTCGAGCCAGGCTTCGGGAGTCGCTCGCGGACTTTGCGGGAGAATGGGTGCATGACTGACAGACCAGACTGGAACGACGAGCCGATGGACGCGCGCCTGCGCGAGCTGGCGAGGGAGTACAACAGTCCCGGTGGCGTGGTGCCGCGCGAGGCGATGTGGCAGGCGATCGCGCCGGCGGTGCGCGCCGCGGCGCACTCGCCGGAGATCACGCCCGACATTGCACCGTCGGTGACACGGACGCGGCGGCACATCGCGCCGTACGCGTGGGGTGCCGCGCTCGCGGCAGGCCTCGTGCTCGGCATCATGCTCGAGCGCGAGGTCCTGGCGCCGCGCGCCGGCACGGCCGTCGCGACCACACCGCGATCGGTCGACTCGCAGGAGGTTGCGTCATCCACGCCCATCCCGACGGTCGTCGCCAATGCACCCGCGAGGACCGCGGTGGCACCGGCGAATGCGCCGAAGGACGCACGTCGCACGACGCCGGTGGCCACGGCGAGCGGCCCGGCGCCGGCCACGCGCCGCGGCGCGACGGACGACGGCGGCAGCGCGACGGACGACGGCGCCAATGCGCAGCAGCTCTACCGCCTTGCCGCGCGCCAGACGCTCGTCCAGGCAGAGGCGCTGCTCACGGCGTACCGCGCGAGCGACGATCGACCGCGCGACCAGGAATCCATGCAACAGGCGGGACGGTGGGCCCGGGACGTCCTTACCAGCACCCGGCTGCTGCTCGACTCGCCGGCGGGGAGCGATCCGCAGATGCGCGCCCTGTTCACGGACCTCGAGCTCGTGCTGGCGCAAATTGTCCAGCTCTCCGGCGCCCCGCTTCAGGCGGGCGAACGCGAGCTGATCGAGCGCGCGATGCGCGACCGGGACCTGCTTCCCCGCCTCCGCTCCGCACTCCCTGCGGGCGCGACCACCGAATGATCGCATTCACGACCGACCAACCTGAGCGCACGTACTCATGACTATCAGATTCCTCCTCGCGGCGACGATGGCCCTGACGGCTGGCGGCCTGTCGCGCCCGAACGTCCCGGCGGACGTCGTCGGCCGGGCGATGGCGCCCGGCGCCAGCCTCGCCACCATGCCGCGCGCGGCGTGGCAGGCCGACGATCCGGCCGACTCGCTCTATCGTGCCGCGCGCGAAGCGCTGAATCGCGGCGACTACCGCGTGGCCGCCCGGACCTTCGCGCAGATCGCCGAGAAGTACCCTTCGTCCACGTACGCGGCCGATGCGCTCTACTGGGAGGCGTATTCTCATTACAGCGTGGGCGAGCCGGGCGAGCTGCGCGCCGCGCTGCGCGCCCTCGAGGCGCAGAAGGCGCGCTTCCCGAAGGCCGCCACGCGGGGCGACGCCGACGCGCTGGCAGTTCGCGTGCGCGGTGCGCTGGCCCGCGCCGGCGACAACGAAGCGGCGCAGTCGGTGGCCCAGGTGGCCACCCAGGGCCAGCCCTGCGGCCGGCGGAATGGCGATGAGCGTGACGACGAGCGCGTCGCGGCGCTCAACGCCCTCCTCCAGATGAACGCCGACCAGGCGATGCCGATCCTGAAGCAGGTGCTCGCGCGGCGCGACGCGTGCTCGGCCTCCCTGCGCGAGAAGGCGCTGTTCCTCGTATCGCAGAAGCACACGCCGGAGACGGAAGGCATCCTGCTCGACGTCGTTCGCACCGATCCGGACGAGGACGTCCGCAAGAAGGCCGTCTTCTGGCTCGGCCAGGTGAATTCCGACCGTGCGGCCCAGGCCCTGGAGAGCATGCTCGCGTCGAACAGCACGAGCGAGGAGCTGCGCGAGCAGGCGGTGTTCGCGCTCATGCAGCAGAACGGCGATCGCGGCTCCCGCGCCGTGCGCGCCATCGCCCAGGACGCATCGGCGCCGACGAGCCTGCGCGAGAAGGCGGTGTTCTGGCTCGGCCAGAAGCACTCTCCCGAGAATGCGACCTTCCTGCGCGATCTGTTCACGCGACTCGCGGCCAGCAAGTCGGACACGAACGACGAAGTCGCGCAGAAGATCCTCTTTTCGCTGTCGCAGATGCGCGGCGAGGGGAACGATCGCTGGCTGATGGACATCGCCGCCAGCCAGCAGTACTCGGCAGACGTGCGCAAGCAGGCGGTCTTCAGCGCCGGTCAGGCCGGCGTCAGCTCGGCGGACCTCGTTGCCCTGTACGACCGCGCAGGCGACGCCGAGGTGAAGGGGCAGGTGATCTGGGTGCTCTCGATGAAGAACGAGACTACGGCCACGAACAAGCTGATCGACATCGCGAAGCGTGATCCGGACGTGCAGATGCGGAAGAAGGCGATCTTCTGGCTTGGCCAGAGCCACGATCCGCGCGTGAAGCAGCTGCTGCTCGACATCATCAACGGAGGTTGACGCCGTGACGAGCCTCATGAGTCGCCTGGTCCTGCTCGGCCTCGCCGTGGCGCCCACGCTCGGCGCACAATCGGCTGCCACGATCGCGGCTCGCGTGGCCGGCGCCGCCGATGGCGAGGTGCGGATGACCTACACCGCCCGTCCCGATGCGTGCGGCGACGGCGGCGAGAGCATCTCCTTCGGCGACAGCTTCCGCGTGAGCGACTCGAGGGAATGGAACGGTGCCTCGTCCGGATCAGGGTGCGTGCATGGCCCGGCGAGGGTGGCGCTGACGGTGCGTGACCATCAGGTGATCGCCGTGCACCCGCACGTGGCCGGCCGCTGGCCCGCGGGCGATGCGGTGCTGGACCTCGGCACCGTGCCGGCCGCACAGGCGGCGGCGTACTTCGTGTCGCTCGCGTCGAAGGTGCCGGAACGGAGGCCGCAGCGGGGCTCCCTGCTCGCCGCGGTGCTGGCCGACAGCGCCGCCATCGCCCCTGACCTGCAGCGACTGGCGCGTGATGGCTCGGTGCCGGCGGTCAGTGCGCTGGGCATGCTGGAGGAGAAGGGCGTCCCGGCGCTGATGGACGTCGCCCGCAGCGGCAACGAAAACGTGCGCAAGTCGGCGGTATTCTGGCTCGGACAGAGCGACGAGCCGCCCGCCCGTGCAGTCGTCCGCAGCGTGATCGACGACGCCAGGGAAACGGTCGCCGTCCGCCGTGCGGCGATCTTCGCGTACGGTCAGCGCACGAGTGGAGCATCGGTTGCCGACCTGGTCTCGCTGTACGATCACCTGCGCGAGCCCAGGCTGCGCGAGCACGTGATCTTCGTGCTTTCGCAGCGCGACGAGGAGAGCGCGACGGATGCGTTGATGGACATCGCCCGCAGGGACGACGACCGCGCGATGCGCAGCAAGGCGTTCTTCTGGCTCGCGCAGAAGAACGACCCCCGCGTGGCGAAGATGATCACCGACATCGTCACTCACTGAGGGGAGGCACCGATGATCCGGCTTTCCAGGCTTGCGGCGTTCATCGCGCTGGTCTTCGGCGCGACGCTGCAGGCCCAGGACATTGCGCGGCGCGTGAGCGCCGTACGCGAAGGAACGGTCGAGCTGCACTTCGCCTCACGGAGCGGAGTCTGCGGGGACGGCGCCCAGAGCCTGTCGATCGGCGGCTCGATGCACGTGGGGCGCTACGACGCCGACGGCACGTGGGGGTGCGAGCCGGGCCCCGTGCGCGTGCGTCTGGAGGTGGACGACGGCGTGGTGCGGGAGATCCGGACGTCGGTCGGGAGGCTGCGGCGGCCGGCGAACGTCGAGGGCTGGACGGACCTCGGCGCGGTCCCTGCCGCGCAGGCGGCGGCCTGGCTCCTCGGGCTCGCGAAGAGCGCGGACAGCCACGTGAGCAACGCCGCCATCACCCCGGTCATCCTTGCCGACAGCGTGTATCCGTGGCGCGAGCTGCTGGCCATTGCGCGCGACACGGCGACGCGGAGCCGGGGCACGCGAAGCAGCGCCGCGATGTGGCTCAGCCGATTCGCCGCGGCCCGGATGAGCGGGCACGAGAACGACCTGTCCGCTCCCGACGACGAACCCCGGAGCGACGAAAGCGAGGCGCGGAGCTCCGCAGTGTTCGCGCTCTCACAGCTTCGCAACCACGAAGGCGTGGCGCCCCTGATCCAGGTTGCGCAGACGAATCGCGATCCTCGCGTTCGGCGCTCGGCGCTCTTCTGGCTGGGGCAGAGCGGGGATCCGCGAGCGCTCGAGCTGTTCGAGCGAATTCTCGGGCCGAGATGACGACGACTGCCGTACCTGGCACGCCCTACGAAGTACCAGGTACGGCAGTCGTCGTCCGTTCGCCGGAGAGGCTGTCTAGAACTCGATCTGCGCCCCCAGCTCGATCACGCGGTTGGGCGGGATCTGGAAGAACTCCGTCGCCGAGCGCGCGTTGCGGGACATGATGGCGAACAGCGCCTTGCGCCAGCGGGACATGTGGGTGTGTCCCGTGAGCACGAGGCGCTCGCGGCCGAGGTAGTACGACGTGTCCATCGGCGGGATGGAGACCCCCTGGGCGGCCACCGTGGCGAGGACGTCCGGGATGTTCGGCGACTGCATGAAGCCGTAGTTCGCCACCACGCGGTAGAACCCCTGGCCGAGCGGCTTGAACTGGACGACGTGGTCCCGGCCCACCTCGGGGATGCCGCGCGTCTGCACGCTGAGCAGGATCACCGTCTCGTGCAGCATCTTGTTGTGCTTCAGGTGGTGCAGCAGCACCACGGGCACGCCCTCGGGGGTCGAGGTCATGAACACCGCCGTGCCCTTCACGCGCGCCGGCGGGTTGCGGCTGATGCTCGTGAGGAAGGTGTCGAGCGGCATCGCGTTGCCGTCCTGGATCTCGCCGAGCTGCTGGCGGCCCCGCTTCCACGTGCTCATCAGCGTGTAGATGCCGATGGCGAGCATCAGCGGCACCCAGCCGCCATGCTCGATCTTGATCACGTTCGCGGCGAAGAACGACAGGTCGATGACGAGGAATCCCGTCGTCAGTGCGATCACCCGCGAGAGGGGCCAGTTCCACCGGCCCCGCGCCACGATGCCGAACATCATGGACGTGATGGCCATCGCGCCGGTGACGGCGATGCCGTAGGCGGCGCTGAGCGCGCTCGAGCTCCGGAAGGCGACCACGAGCACCAGGCAGCCGACCATGAGCGCCTTGTTGATCTCCGGGATGTAGATCTGTCCCGCCTCGCGCTTGGAGGTGTGGATGATCTGCATGCGCGGCGAGTAGCCGAGCTGGATGCTCTGCTGCGTCAGCGAGAATGCGCCGGAGATGAGGGCCTGCGAGGCGACGATGGCCGCCGCCGTGGCAATGATGAGCAGCGGCCACTGGAAGGCCGGCGGCGCCAGCAGGTAGAAGGGGCTGCTCGACGCCGATGGAGAACGCAGGAGCAGCGCCCCCTGACCGAAGTAGTTGAGCATCAGCGCCGGCAGCGCGGCGGCAAACCACGCGATGCGGATGGGCCGCTTGCCGAAGTGCCCCATGTCGGCGTAGAGCGCCTCGCATCCCGTGATGCAGAGCACCACCGCGCCGAGGGTGAGGAAGCCCGCCGTCCCGTGATGGATGAAGAAGCGCACCCCGTACCACGGGTTGATCGCCAGGAGCACCTCCGGCGTCTCGATGATCTCGCGCGCGCCCAAGGTGCCGATGGTCACGAACCAGAGCAGCATGATCGGCCCGAAGGCACTCCCCACCTTCGCCGTGCCGTAGCGCTGCCCCATGAACAGCAGGAACAGGATCACCAGCGTGACGGGCACGACGAGCCGCGCCAGCGCCGGCGCACCGACCTCCAGTCCTTCCACGGCGCTGAGCACGGAGATGGCCGGCGTGATGACCCCCTCGCCCGTCAGCAGCGCGGCCCCGAAGAGGCCGAGCACGATGAGCATCCGCCGGCGAAACCGGTCGGTGTCGCGCTTCTGGCGCTGCAGGAGCAGCGCGAGCAGCGACAGGATGCCTCCCTCGCCGCGGTTGTCCGCGCGCAAGATGAAGACGATGTACTTCACGCTCACCACGAGGATCAGCGTCCAGAGGATCAGCGACAGCACGCCCACGATGTTGTCGGGGGTGGGGCGGATCCCGTACTCCGGCTTGAAGCACTCGCGCAGCGCGTACAGCGGGCTCGTGCCGATGTCGCCGTAGACGACGCCGAGCGCGGTCAGGGTGAGGAAGGCGAGTCGCTTGCCGGTCGCGGGCGCATGGGCGCCCGGCTCGACGGGAAAGTTGCCGGTTTCTGTGGCCATCAACCTGGTGGGATACGTCAGAACTCGATCTGCGCGCCCAGCTCCAGCACGCGGTTCGGTGGAATATGGAAGAACTCCGTCGCCGAGCGGGCGTTGCGTGACATGAACGCGAACAGCTTCTTGCGCCACCGCGGCATGCGCGTGGGCCCGGTGAGCACCAGCCGCTCGTGCCCCAAATAGTAAGACGTGGACATCGGTGCCGTGGGCACACCGCGTTCCGCCAGGGTGGCAAGCACGGCAGGGACGTTCGGCGACTGCATGAAGCCGTAGCTCGCCACCAGGCGGTAGAACCCCTGGCCCAGCGGCTCGAAGGCCACACGCTCGGCGTCGGGCACGTCGGGCACGCCGCGCGTCTGCACGCTGAGCAGGATCACGGTCTGGTGCAGGCTCTTGTTGTGCTTGAGGTGATGCAGCAGCACCACCGGCGCGCCGCTCACGTCCGACGTCATGAACACCGCCGTGCCGGGCACGCGCAAGGGCGCGGAGCGCTCGAGGCTGGCGAGGAACGTCTCCAGGGGCAGCGTGCGCGCCGAGTGGAGCTCGCGCAGGTCCGCGCGGCCGCGCTTCCACGTGCTCATCAGGGTGTAGACGGCGATCGCCATCACGAGCGGCACCCACCCGCCATGCTCGATCTTCACCACGTTGGCGAAGAGGAAGGAGAGGTCCATCACCAGGAATCCCGCCGTGAGCAGGCCCACGTGCCAGAGCGACCAGTTCCACCGTGCGCGCGCCACGACGGCGAAGAGCAGGGTGGTGATCGCCATCGTCCCCGTGACGGCGATGCCGTACGCCGCGCTCAGCGCGCTCGAGGTGCGGAAGCCGACGACGAGCAGCAGGCAGAAGAACATCAGCGCGCGGTTGACCTCGGGCACGTAGATCTGTCCGGCGTGATGCTTCGAGGTATGGATCACCTGCATGCGCGGCGAGTAGCCGAGCTGGATGCTCTGCTGCGTCAGGGAAAATGCGCCGGAGATGAGCGCCTGCGAGGCGACGATGGCCGCCGCGGTGCCGATGACGACGAGGGGCCAGAGCAGCGAAGGCGGCGCGAGCAGGTAGAACGGGTTCGACTGTGCGGCTGGCTCGCGCAGGAGCAGCGCCCCCTGGCCGAAGTAGTTGAGCAGGAGCGCCGGCAGCACCACGCCGAACCAGGCGACGCGGATGGGCCGCTTGCCGAAGTGCCCCATGTCGGCGTAGAGCGCCTCGCCCCCGGTCACGCAGAGCACCACCGCGCCGAGCGTGAGGTAGCCCGCCATGTGGTTGTCCAGGAAGAACACCACCGCGTGCCAGGGGTTGATGGCGAGGAGCACCTCGGGCGCGCCGACGATGGAGCGCAGGCCGAGCGCGGCGATGGCGAGGAACCAGAGGAGCATGATGGGCCCGAACCCGCTGCCCACCTTCGCCGTGCCGTACCGCTGCACCATGAAGAGCCCGAACAGGATGAGCATCGAGATGGGCACGATCACGTGCGAGAGCGACGGCGTCGCCACGTCGACCCCTTCCACGGCGCTCAGCACCGACACGGCGGGGGTGATCACGCCGTCGCCGTAGAGCAGGGCGGCGCCGAAGAGGCCGAGGGCCACGAGGGCGAGCCGGCGCGGGGTGTCCCCGCTGCGCCGCGACTGCTGGAGGAGGAGGGCGAGCAGTGCGAGGATGCCTCCCTCTCCGTTGTTGTCCGCGCGCAGGATGAAGACGATGTACTTCACGCTCACCACGAGGATGAGCGACCACAGGATCAGCGAGAGGACGCCGAGGACGTTCGCGGTGGTGGGGAGGATCCCATATTCCGGCTTGAAGCACTCGCGCAGGGCGTACAGCGGACTGGTGCCGATGTCGCCGTAGACGACGCCGAGGGCAGTCAGGGTGAGGAAGGCGAGTCGATTACCGGTGGCGGGCGCGTGGGGCGCACCTTCCGGGTGATGGCCAGCAGAGTCGGACGACATCTCGCGTGCAGCGGGCGGCACCGTCGGAAACGGCGCAGGCCGGCGACGCATGCGTCGCCGGCCTGCCTGTAAGGTATGCCGCGTTCCCGCCGAGGGGAGCGGGTGGCCCCCGCGGCTCGGCGCGGATCAGCGCGGGATCTCGTCGATCTCCCTGGCAGCGCGCTGGAGGATCTCCACGATGCGGCGCAGCACGTCGGGGTTCTGCACGGCGTCGGTGGCGCGCGAGTACGTGGCCTTGCCCACCCCACGGAAGGCGGCGTGGACTTCGGTCATCGGCTCGTCGAGGAAGTGGCCGACCAGCTTGCTCACCCGGTCGAAGATGGAGTCCACCGTGTCGCGATTTTCCGCCAGGTGTGCTCGGCCCGCATCGGTGATCTCGTAGACCTTCTTGCCATCCTGCTCGGGGCGGACGCGGGCGAATCCCTGATCCTCGAGGAGCTGGAGGGTGGGGTAGACGACGCCGGGGCTCGGGGCGTAGGCGCCGCCGAAGCGCTCCTCGAGCGCCTTGATGATCTCGTAGCCGTGCCTCGGCTTCTCGTCGAGGAGCCGCAGGATGACGTAGCGCAGGTCGCCCTGCTCGAACATGCGTCCGCCGCGCCAGCGACCGCGTGGCCGCCCTTCGGGGCCGAAGACGCCGTTCATGAAGCTGGCATCCCAGCTCCAGCGCGCGCGCGCGCCATTGGGGCGGCAATTCCAGAACTGGCCGTACATGAGGACCTCCGTGGTCGGCGATATATCTTAGGTGCGGGTCAATAAGATATATCGTGCGATATGTCGCCGTCCAGTGGCTGGCGGGTCGCCGACTCCGGGAGCGGTGGCCGGGCCGGCGGCGCGCTAGAACGCTCCCACCGTCACTCCGACCACCACCTCCCTTGGCCGGCCTGGCTCGAAGGCCACCGGCTCACCGTTCACCACGTCCGGGTTCAGGAACGCCGACCCGATGTACCGCCGGTCGAAGACGTTGTCGACCGAGACGAAGCCGCGCAGTCCCGAGCCACGCCACACCGACTGGCGCTCGAACTGCACGCTGGCGCTGAACAGCGTGGAGGCTGGCACTTCGACCGCATTGGCGTCGTCGGCGAAATAGCGACCGGTGCCCGTCACGCCCCCCTCGAACCGGAGCCCGCGCAGCCCCCCCGGCGCGAACGCGAGCGCGGCGCTGAAGTGCACGTCGGGCACACCCACCACGCGGTTGCCCGCGTAGTCGGTGACCCGGCCGGGGGCCCCGTAGTGCACGGAATCCACCTGATACGACGTGTAGCGATGCCGGTTGAGCGTGAGGGCGCCGCGTCCGCTCACGCCCTTGGCCGCGTGCAGGGCGAGGCCGAGCTCAACGCCCTGCCGCCGCACGCGACCCGCCGTGAAGTAGAAGCGGCCGCCACGGTACGGCACGATCTCGTTCCGCACCTCGGTGTCGTACAGCGCAACGTCGTAGCTCGCGGAGTGCACGAAGGAGCCGCCGTCACCGATCGCCAGCATGCGACGCGTGCCCAGCTCGTACGTCGTCGAGCGGATCGGCTCCAGCAGGGGGTTGATGGACGTCACGCTGTCCTGCCCGAAGGTGGAAGCAGGGTCGGTCTCGTTCCCCGCCGGCGCCTCCACGCCGCCACCGATGTTCGCGTACAGGGAGTGCGCCGCCGACAGCTTCCAGGTGACGCCAAGCTTCGGCGTCAGGCGCGAGAAGGTGCGTGATGCGTCCGTGGATGGATTGATGAAGTCCTGGTTGTAGTAGCCGATCGCATCCTGGCGCACGCCGACGCTCACGAGCAGTCGCTCGCCAAGGGTCAGCTGCTCGTTCACGAACACGCCGAAATTGTTCGCGCCCTCGCGCTTGTTGTCCCGCAGCTCGAGGCCGCGCGTCCCCTCGGCGGTGAGGTCGTGGAAGATCACCGCCCCGTCCTGGTACGCCTCGTCGACGCCGGCGGTGAGCCGGCCCCGGATGTCACCGGTGAGCGCGTGCGCGTCACGCACCAGGAGGTTGCCGCCCAGGTGGTAGCGCGTGAAGTCGCGGAAGGTGCCGCGCTCGGAACGCTGCAGGAACTTGGGCGTCACGAACAGCATGCCACTGATGGCGCGCGTGGAGTCGAGCTGGTGCTCGACGGTGGCACCAAGCCGCGCCAGCCGATTGTGGCGGCGCTCGCGCCGCAGCGCGTACGTGGCGTTGGCGCTTGCCGGCACCAATTCGGCCTGCGCTCGTGTCAGGGGACCGGGAATGAGATACCGGTCGTTGCCGCCCGCGGCGAGGACGGCGAGCGTCGTCCGTTCGCCGACGGGTGCGCGCACGCCAGCGAGCACGGTCGTCCGATCGCTCCGCGAGTGCGCGCGCCAGCCATCCAGGTGCGTGCTCGCCACGCCGACATACATCGTGCCGCGCCCCGCTGGCGCGGCGCCGCGAACGACGACGCGCTGCAGCCCGAAGCTGCCCGCCTGGGCCTGCACCGTGAGCAGGCGTGACCCCGCGGCGGGCACCGTGCGCAGGTCGATCACGCCGCCCGCCGCATTGCCGAACACCGCCGACGCGTTGGAGCGGACGACTTCCGCGCTCTCGGTGAGGGAGAGGTCCACGAGGTCGAGCGCGGTGCGGCCGTCCGGCTCCGTCTCGGGGATGCCATCGAGCAGGACGCGAATGCCGCGCGTCGTACCGGCGTTGGATCGGTCGCCGGCACCGCGTGCGCCGAACCCGCGGATCGTGATGCGCACGTCTCCTCCGCCGTTGCGCGATTGCGCAAGCACGCCGGGTACCAGCGAGAGCGCCTCGTCGAGCCCGACGCCGCGCGTGGCGCGCAGCTGGTCGGCGGTCACGAGCGTGACGGCCAGGGGGACATCGAACAGTGAGGTGGTCGCGCGCGAGGAGGTGACACTCAGTGGCGGCAGCGCCTGGGCACGGGTGCTGTCCTGGGCGTCGACGACGTCGGGGAGGGCGACCGTGGTACAGAGTGCGAAGAGTCGGCGAATGCGCATGTGAGCCGTTGGGGAGGGGCGGAGCGGATCCCGGTGCCGGGGTCGAGCGGCGCAAACGGTCGCGCTCGCTCACATGGACGAAGGCACATCCATTGCCTTAGAGGAAGATATCAGGCTGAACTTCACCTTCATCGCAGAGGACAGGACCAATGGCGGACGATCTCACGACGGACGGCCTCGGCAACCAGGCCAAGGGCGCAGCGAAGGAAGTCGAGGGCAAGGTGCGCAACGCGGCTGGCGGCCTCACCGGCGACACGAGCGAGCAGCTCAAGGGGAAGGCGAAGGAGCTCGAGGGCAAGGCCCAGCGCAAGGTCGGCGAGTCCGAAGTCGACGCCGACAACTGAGCGATCGCTCCAGCAGTTCCAGCAGCACGAAGCGGGGCGGGCCACCATGGCCCGCCCCGCTTCATCATTTCTTCATCGTCCGTTCAGCGGACCGTCACGTGATGTCAAGCAACCGATAATCGGCCCGTCACGAAGGGCCAATGCGGCGGTGGTATCGTCGCCGGTGAGAAGGTCGATCCCTGAGACCTGCACACCGGAGGCAACGATGCTCAGCGTCCTGCTGGAGTCCCGCGCCACACCATCCCGCCACCTGGGCGGCACCATCCTGAGCACGCTGGTGCATGGCGGCCTGATCGCCGTCGTCATCGCGCTCACCCTCCCTGGTCGTGACGACGCCAGGCGGACGCCGGACATCGGTCCCACCCCGGTGCACTACGTGCGCACCACCCCCCCTCCCGCCGGCGCGCCGCCCTCCGCGTCGCCGGCGCGGTCAGCCCCCGATCGCTCCGCGCCGCCCCCGAACCTCCCGGTGATCGACGTCCCCGTCGTCACGCCGACGCACATTCCGCCGGTCGATCTCGGGCAGCCAAAGCTGACGTCGGACCAGGTGCTCCTCGGGCATCGCTCGAGCGCGCTTTCGGGGTCGGGTGACCCCGGTATCGCGGTGGCCGGCGCCGGCGTCGTGAGCGACGCGAGCGCGGTGGACCGTGTCCCACGCATCGTCGGCCGCGCCTCGGCGCCGCGCTACCCTGCTCCGCTCCGCTCCGCCGGCATCGAGGGCCGCGTGCTCGCCGAATTCGTGGTGGACACCCTCGGCCGCGTCGAGCTGACGACGCTGCGCTTTCCCGAGCTCACGGCCCCGCTCTTCGGCGACGCCGTGCGCGATGCGCTGGCGCGATACCGCTTCCTGCCCGGCGAGGTGGCAGGGCGGAAGGTGAGGACGAGGGTGGCGGTACCGTTCGAGTTTCGGCTGGAGAAGTAGGTGGGCAGGTGAGGAGCAGCAATGACGAGGGCCCGGTCGGCTATGCCGATCGGGCCCTTTCCAATTCCATTACCCACCTGCGGACCTGCTCACCTACCGCTCTCCGCACGCCGCCTTGATCCGGCTTCTCTCTTCCGCCCGGTGCGTGTCGTCGTCCTTGCGGCGCGTGTCCAGCTTGGCGCGCTGCTCGGCGGTGAGGATCTGGTTCATGCGGTCGCGCGTCGCCACGCGGAGCGAGTCGAGCGCCGGCTGGATGGGGCGGAAGATGGCGTCGTACTGGCAATTGCGGGCGTCGAACAGCGAGTCCATCGCCACGCGCTGTGCCGGCGACATGTCGAGATCGTCGTACATCGCCTTCCGCTTCTCGGCGATGGACATCTCGTCGTGGCGGAACATGCGGTCGGCGGAGAATCCGACCACACCGCCGACGAGGACGGCGCCGAGGAGGAAGGCGATCGCCTGCTGCTTGGGACGATCCATGGCCATCGGACTACCGCGAGAGAAGGAGGTGAATGGCCATGTCACCGTCGCCCACGGAGGCGGCGCGGGTCGAGGGCTCGACGCTGCTCGGCGAGGGCGTGATGAGCGTGGCGTAGGCGCTCCGCGCCTCGAGCTGCTGCGAGCGCGCCATGGCGACGCTCGCCGCCAGGATGAGCGCGGCGGCCGCGATGAGGCCGGGGCGGATCATGTCGGCCAGCTCGTCCCACCACACGGAGCGCTCGTCGCCGCGGGCGACGTAGTCGAGGATGCGCGCCTCGAGGGCATCCCAGTAGCTCTCCCCCTCGGGCGCCGCGTAGAGCACGCGGAGCGCGTTGGTGAGCTCGGAATCGCCGTTGGTCCAGCGGTCGTGGGTCATGAGGTGCTCCGGATGTCCTGCAGGAGCCTGCGCAGTGCGGCGCGGGCGTGGTGAAGATCGGATCGAGCGGTGCCTTCGGGGATGCCGAGCGTTCGCCCGATCTCCCCATGGGTGAAGCCTTCCACGTCGTGCATCACGATGACCGCGCGCTGGCGGTCGGTGAGTCGGGTCAACGCGAGCTGCAGCCGTTCCCGCAGCTCTCCCGATTCCGCCGGATCACGGAAGGGCATCGGGATGGACTCCGGGAGCTCGTCCGCGTCACGCACCTTGCGGCGGCGAACGAGGTCGAGCGCGGCGTTGGCCATGATGCGGTACAGCCACGCCCCGAACGGCTGGTCGGGACGGAACCGGTCGAGCGCACGGTGCGCGTGCAGGAATCCCTCCTGGACCGCATCCTCCGCGTCCTCGTGCGAGAGCACGATGGCGCGGGTGACGGCGTACGCCCGGCGCTGGTGCAGCCGCACCAGCGCCGCGAAGGCCTCGTCCGAGCCCCGCTGCGCCGCGATCACGATCGCACGCTCGTTGATCGCGCTCTCAGCGGGCACGGTCATGAGGGCGGGCGATGGCGGCGCGAGCGTAGCGAGCATGGCTCCCGGAGGGTGACGTCATCCCTTCTACGGGGCCTGTGGAGGAAGCGTTGAAGCGGGCGACACCCTGCTCCTACCCCGGAACGGGTGATCCGGCCAGGCCGAGGGCGTCGGCCGAGCGCTGCATGGCGGCGATGACGAAGGCGATGTGCTCGTCGAGGTCCACACCAAGCTCGGCGGCCCCGTTGATCACGTCCTCGCGGCTGACGCCGCGCGCGAAGGCCTTGTCCTTCATCTTCTTCCGCACCGACTTCGCCTCCACCTCGTGCACGCTCTTCGAGGGACGCACGAGGGCGGTGGCGGTGATGAGCCCCGTGAGCTCGTCCACGGCGAACAGCGTCTTCGCCATCGGCGTGACGCGCGGCGTGTCGGTGTAGAGGGCGTGCCCCATGATCGCCTCGAGGATGTCCTCCGGCCACCCGCGGTCGCGCAGGATGCGGACCCCTTCACTCGGGTGCTCCTCGGTGGGCGAGTGCGCGTCGTTGGGGAAGCGCTCGTAGTCGAAGTCGTGCATCAGCCCCGCGAGCCCCCAGCGCGCCACGTCCTCGCCGTTCTTCTCGGCATAGGCGCGCATGGCCGCTTCCACGGCGAGCATGTGCGTACGCAGCGATGGGCTCTGCGTATAGGTGTGCATGAGCTTCAGGGCTTCGTCGCGGGAAGGGAGCACGATGGCTGGGGCTAAGGACAACGGCGAGTACTTCCTACCACGTACAAAGTACATGGACCCGGGGGGAAGTCACTCCAAGGCACGGCGGCATGCCGCGCCACGAACGACCATCGAGAACGGTCGTCGACGCTGGCCGTTGGCCGCACCGGGAATCGTCGGCACATTGTAGACGCGTCCCCCTGGGTCGCAGTACGTGGTACGAAGTACGTGATACTCGTGGTTGCAGTTCCTCCGGGGAGCCACCCGTGCCTTCCAGCGACCAAGCCCACTTCCTTCGCGACCTCCGCCTCCGCCCGGGCGACCGGGACGAGCGGCGCTTTCCCTTCTCCGTGCCCACGATCCGCACGCTGGAGGTACTCCGCACCGACACGCCGGTCACCTTCTTCGTCGGGGAGAACGGGTCGGGGAAGTCCACGCTGCTGGAGGCGATCGCGATCGCCGCGCGGCTCCCCGCCGTCGGCAGCGCCGACCTGGCGAGGGACGACTCGCTCGGCGAGCAACGCTACCTGGCGCATGCGCTCACGCTGACCTGGTCGCGCCACACGGCGCGCGGCTTCTTCCTGCGGGCCGAGGATTTCTTCGGGTTCACGAAGCGGGTGTCGGCGATGCGGAGCGAGTTCCGGGCGCAGCTCGCCGAGATCGAGCGCGACTACGTCGACCGATCCGAGCAGGCGAAGATGCTCGCCACGCTCCCGGTCAAGCGTTCACTCGCCGAGCTCGAGCAGATGTACGGCGAGGATCTCGACGCCAACTCGCACGGGCAGAGCTTCCTCAGGCTGTTCAGCTCGCGCTTCGTCCCGGGCGGGCTCTACCTGCTCGACGAGCCGGAGGCGCCGCTGAGCCCGCAGAGCCAGCTCGCGCTGCTCGTGATGATGCAGGAGATGGTCGCGCAGCAGGCGCAGTTCATCATCGCCACGCACTCCCCAATGCTGCTCGCCTTCCCGGGGGCACGGATCTACAGCTTCGATGCGACACCGGTGCAGGAGGTGCCGTTCGACGAGCTGGATCACGTGGTGCTGATGCGGGAGTTCCTGAACCGGCCCGAGCGCTACCTGCGGGCAATCTTCCGATAACTACGACATCAGTAGCTCGTACTTCGTACCGCGTATCTCGACCCAGGGAGACGCACTTCCAATGTGCCTCAGCATCACGCGCAACGAACGACCATCGTTGACGGCGATCGTTCGTTGCGCGTGATGTATCCGGGCATTGGGGTGGCGTCCACCCGGGTCAAGCTACGAACTACGAGGTACGTGGTACGTCAGTTGTCGTTACTGCGAGACGGCCGCCGCCGCCGGCGTCGCTTCCGCGTGCTCGCCAGCGTACTTCGCATTGGTGAGCCGCACGATGGCGAACATCACGAGGAAGATCGCGATGGCGCCGAGGATCAGGCCGGTGAAGCCGGCGGACTTGTCACCAGGTTCGGGAGAGCTCATGGCTGGGCGGGCAGGTGAGAGGGTGGTGCGCGTCAGGAGACGCGCACCTTGTTCATGACGTCGTTCTTCTTGATCTGCTTCATCACGTCGAGCCCGTTGGTGATCTTGCCGAACACCGTGTGCACGCCGTTGAGGTGCCGCGTGTTGCCCTCGTCGAGCACCATGAAGAACTGGCTGCCGCCGGTATCCTTGCCGGCGTGCGCCATGGACAGCGCGCCCACCTCGTGCTTGTGGGGGTTGCCCGCCGTCTCGCACTTGATCTTCCAGCCGGGGCCGCCGGTGCCGATGCGCGGGTCGCCGTCCGGGAGGTCGCGCGAGTACGGATCGCCTCCCTGGACGACGAAGTCGGGGATGACGCGGTGGAACTTCACGCCGTCATAGAAGCCCGAGTTGGCGAGCTTCTCGAAGTTCTCCACCGTCTTCGGCGCTTCCTTGTCGTACAGCTCCGCGGTGATGGTCCCGCGGTTGGTTTCGAACGTAGCCGTCTTCAACGCAGTCTCCGAGCGAGTGACCCGATAAGTATAGCCGGGCCCTCGCCGCGGAGGCTACCGCATGGCGGGTGCGCTCAGCCCTTCCGACCCGAGGTGGCGCTCCACTCGAAGGTGCGCGCGACCCGGCAACCGGCGAGCTCCGCCGGCACGAACTGCCACTTCGACACGGCACTCTTCACGCTCTGGGCGAGCCAGGGATGCGTGCTCTGCACCACGGTGAAGGTCTTCATGTCGGCGCGGCCGAGCGTGTCCACGAGCACGGTGATCTTCACCGCGTTGTACTTCGCGCGGCGCACGGCCGTCGGCATCGTCTTCGCCGGCAGCGGCGAGGGGACCATCCGCTTCGGGCTCGGCAGGCGGTCCACGTAGGCGTTGGGCTTCTCCGCCACGCGGCGGCGTGCCTCCACGCAGTCGCCGCGGCGCACGGGTGCATCGGCCGACGCGATGCGCACCGGCTGGTCGGGGACGAGCTCCGGATCAGGGTTCGACGAGCACGCGGCCAGGGACAGGGCGGCGAGCGGGAGGGCGAGCAGGCGCGTCGAGGCGCGCCGGAGGCGGTCGTTCATTGGAAGGGTGTGAGGACACCCTTCAGACGAGCGAGGAGGGGCAGACGTCAGCCAGGAGGCACTCGCCGCAGCGTGGCTTGCGCGCATCGCAGACCTGGCGTCCGTGCTCGATCAGCAGGTGGGAGATCTTCGTCCACTGCTCACGCGGAAAGAGCGGCATGAGGGCCTGCTCGATCTTCACGGCATCGGACTCCTTCGTGAGCCCGAGCCGGTTGCCGACCCGCGTGACGTGGGTGTCGACGACGATCCCCTCGCGCCGGTCGAAGGCGTCGCCGAGCACCACGTTCGCCGTCTTCCTCCCCACACCGGGGAGCACCACCAGCGCCTCCATGTCGTCCGGCACCTCGCCGCCGTGCCGCTCGACGAGCGCCTGCGCCATGCCGATGAGGCTCTTCGCCTTGCTGCGGAAGAAGCCCGTGCTGCGGATGATCTCCTCCAGCTCCTCCGGCTTCGCCTCGGCCAGCGCGGCGGCGTTCGGGTACCGCGCGAACAGCGCCGGGGTCGTCATGTTGACGCGCTTGTCGGTGCACTGGGCGGAGAGGATGGTGGCGCACAGCAGCTCGAACGGATTGCGGAAGTCGAGCGCACAGTGCGCGTCGGGGTAGCGCTCGAGCAGCCGGGCGAGCACGGTCGCCGCCTGCTCGCCGAGCGCCGCCTTGCCACGCGGACGAGCGGCCTTCCTGCGAGCAGCAGGCTTCTTCACGGCCGCCTGCTTCGCGGGAGTCCGCGCTTTCGCGACCCTCTTCTTCGCCGCCATCAGCCTTCCTCCTTCCGCCGCGCCCGCGCGAAGTCGAGCAGGCGGTCCACGGGCCAGGCGTTGAGCACCTGCTCCGCTTCCACGCCACCCTTGCGCGCGATGCCGACGCCGAACGCCATGTTGTCGAGTCCTGCCGTGGAGTGCGCATCAGGGCCGATCTCCAGCGTCACGCCGTGCGCGCGCGCTTCCGGGATCAGCCGCCAGTCGAGGTCGAGCCGCTGCGGGTCGGCGTTGATCTCCACCGCCGCGCCCACGTGGCCCGCCTTCTCGAGCACGGCGTGCATGTCGATCGCGTACGCATCGCGCGAGAGGAGCAGCCGGCCGGTGGGGTGGCCGAGCACGGTGAGGTGTGGATCGTCGAGGGCGCGGAGCACGCGGTCGGTCATCGTCACGAGGTCCATGGAGAAGCGCGAATGCACCGAGGCGACGACGAAGTCGAACCGGTCGAGCAGCGATTCATCGTAATCGAGCGAACCGTCGGCGAGGATGTCGCACTCCACCCCCTTGAGGATCCGGAAGTCCGCCGAGGCGGCGTTCAGCGCGTCGATCTCCTCGTGCTGCTCGAGCACGCGGTGGGGCTTGAGGCCGCCGGCGTAGAACGCCGCCTGCGAGTGATCGGTGATGCCGATGTAGCTCCAGCCCCGATCGCGCGCCGCGCGCGCCATCTCGGCGATCGTCGCCTTGCCATCGGACCAGGTGGAGTGGCAGTGGATGGCGCCGCGGATGTCCGACAGCTCCAGCAGCCGTGGGATCGCACCCGCCTCGGCGCGCGCCACCTCGCCGTGGGCCTCGCGCATCTCGGGGGGCACGAAGGCGAGGCCGGCGAGCGCGTAGAGCTGCTCCTCGCTGGAGACCGGCACCGCCACGCCGCGCGCGTCGCGCACGGTGTCGCCGTAGAGCGAGTAGCCGCGTGCGGCGAGCCGCTCGCTCACCGCGCGGACGTGCGCCTCGGAGCCGGTGGCGCGCCAGAGCGCGACGGCGAAGTCGGCGTCGCACACGCAGTGCAGGTCGAGGCGCGCGCCGTCCACGTAGGTGAGCCGGGGCGACGCGGTGTCGGCGCCGGCAACGGACTGTACCCCCGGTGCGCTGGCGAACGACGCCGCCACCGCGTGCGGGTCGCGACACACGGCCACGACATCGGTGTCGCCGATCGTCTCGCCATGGCGCCGCACGGACCCGGCGAGCTCGGCACGCTCCACCTCGGGATGTGCACGCACGCTGCCGAGGAGCGCTCGCGCCTGCGCCACGCCGCGGTGGTGCAGCGAGCGGTCGCCAACGGCGCGCATGAAGCCGATCCCCTTGAGGATGCGCTGCGCCGTCTTCGGGCCGAACCCCTTGAGCTTCGCGAGTCGTCCGTCGAGCGCTGCCGCCTCGAGCGATGCCACGGAGTCCACGCCGAGCTCCTCGTGCAGGAGATGGATCTTCGGCGTGGCGAGGCCGGGCACGCGCAGCAGCTCGAGCAGGCCGGCCGGGACGTCGGCGCGCACGCGCTCGAGGTAGCTCGACTCGCCGGTCGCGATCAGCTCGCGCAGCAGGGAGAGCACGGCCGGCCCGACCCCCGGCACCTCCGCGAGCTTACCCTCACGATCGAGCGCGCCCAGGTCATCGGTATCGAGCGCCGCGATGGAGCGTGCGGCCCGCTCGTACGCCCGGCTCCGGAAGCGATCCGTGCCCTGCAGCTGGAGGAAGGCGGCCAGCGTGCGTAGGTGGTGGGCGGCAGTGCGGGGGTCCATGCGTGAAAACTAACTGCAACAGAAGTACTGCGTACTTCGTACCGCGTACCGGGACCACGGGGACGCGCTTCCAATGCAGCTCAGCGCCCCAAACGAACAACGACCGTCGTCAACGACGGTCGTTCGTTGCGCGTGATGAATCCGCGCATTGGAGATGCATCCAGCCGGGTCGCGCTACGAAGTACGAGGTACGCTGTACGTCAGCTGCAGTTGACTCACCCCTCGACCCCTGCGTGCAGCTTCAGCTTTTCGATGATCTCGTGCAGCTGCCGCTCGGTGAGGTCGATCTCGGCGGCGGCGCCTTCCGTGTCGAGCAGCCCGGCACGCATGGAGATCGCCACCTGGTTCAGGTAGCGGATCTTGCCGAGGATGTCGTCGGTGGCGCGGCGGAGGCCGGTGAAGCGGCGCTTCTCGGCGAGGGCGCGGCGGTAGCGGAGCATGAGCTCCTGCTGGGTGAGGCGTCGCGCGAGGGAGAGGACCTCGTCACGGGAGCGGCCGGGGAAGGCGCCGCGGTCGGGGAGGCCGCCGTCGTCCCACGTCTCGTCGGCGAACCAGAGCCGGCCCACGTACTCGATGCCGTCGAAGGCGATGCGGCACGACACGTTGTAGCGACGCCCGTCATAATCGAGCGTCGCGATGTGCGGTTGGACGGTCTCGTCAGCCACGGTCGGTCACGAGTCGGAGGGAACGTGCGTCGCGCTACCCTTCAGGAACTCCAGCAGCGGTGGAAAGAGGCCGGCGGGCTGCTCCACATACGGCACGTGCCCGCAATCTTCAAGGACGATGCATCCCGTCTCCAGGGCACGCGCGATGGCCAGCGACGAGGCCAGGGGGATCGGGTCCTGCCTCCCATGGACGACGAACGCCGGCAAGTGCAATCCGGCGAGCGGCGGCAGGAGGTCGTAATCGCCAAGGGAGGCCCAGATGGACTGCTGCACGCGCCCGGTCACCCGGAAGGGCGTGAGGTCGCGGGCGCGGCGTGGATCGGCGAAGTAGCCGGCCACGCTCAGCTCGAACATGCGGTGTCGATAGGCCTCCGGGTCCCGCTCGCGGAGTCCGGAGGCATTCACCCCGTCGCGGAGCGCCGTCACCACCGGACCCGCCTGCCGTCGCGCGAACTCGCGCTCGAACTCCTCCCGCCAGGCACGGTCCACCGGCGCTGGATCGATGAGCGCCATCCGGCTCGGTGCCGGCGTCGCGCGGCCGGCATTCGCCTCGATGGCGTAGAGCATGGCGAGCAGGCCGCCCCACGAGTAGCCGACGAGGCGCAATGGGGTGACGTCCAGCTCCGCGACGACGCGTGCGACGTCGGCCACCTGCTCGCGCCAGCCGATCGGCTCGCGGTCGTCGTCGTAGCGCGAACGTCCCCCGCCACGCTGGTCGTAGAACACCAGGCGGTGATGGTCGGCGAGGGCGAGCATCTGCGGCAGCAGGTAGTCGTGGCTCGCGCCCGGCCCACCATGCAGGACGAGCACGGGTGGCGCATCGGGATCGCCATACTCGGCCCAGTAGAGCGGCACGGGAGTGCTGGTGGTGAAGCCGTCGGCGCGGGGCGGCGGAATGGGCGGCATGTCGTAGAGTGTGGCGCAGGGGTCGAACGGGCGAAAGGTCCGCCCTAGCCGATGCTGCTGGCGATGCGTGCCGTGGCCACGTGCACCGCCACCGTGTCGGCGATGGAGCGGCCGTAGCCGCCGGCGATCGTCACGACGGTCGGGAGCCCGACCTCCCGACACGCCTGCAGGACGAGCGCGTCACGCCGCTCGAGTCCCGCGAAGCTCAGCTTCATCCGCCCGAGCCGGTCTCCCTCGTGCGGGTCCGCACCGGCGAGGAAGAAGACGATGTCGGGCTGCGCCTCGTGGAGCACGCGAGGCAGCGCTGCCTCGAGCTGATCCAGGTATTCCGCGTCCCCCGTTCCGTCGGGGAGCTCGATGTCGAGCGTTCCCGGCACGCGCATGGCATAGCCCCACGGCGACTCGGGCGGCGCCACGTGCGCCGCGTGGGGCAGGGGACGGAAGGGATAGTTGTGCGCGCCGTGCATGCTGAACGTGAACACCGACCGGTCGCCGGTGAACGCGGCGTGCGTGCCGTTCCCCTGGTGCACGTCGAGGTCGACCACCGCCGCGCGGCGCACGAGCCCCTCGCGCTGCAGGAGGCGAATGGTGATCGCCACGTCGTTGAAGACGCAGAACCCCTCGCCGTGATCGGGAAAGGCGTGGTGCGTCCCACCGGCGAGGTTCATCGCCACGCCGTGCGCGAGCGCATGCCGCGCCGCGGCGAGCGTCCCTCCGACGGTGCGACGCGAGCGCTCGACGAGCGCGGCCGACCAGGGGAAGCCGAGCCGCCGCTCCGCCGTGGCGTCCAGGGTGCCGTGCGTGACGCGCTCCACGTACTCCGCCGTGTGCACGAGCCGCAGCAGCTCGTCGCTCGCCGCGTCCGGGTCGTGAATGCGCGACGCCGGCACCACTCCCGCGGCGATCACGCCGTCGCGCAGCAGGGCGTACTTCGCCGCGGGGAAGCGATGCCCCTCCGGCAGCGGCAGGGGATAGCGCGCCGGTGACCAGAGGGCGAGCGACATGGCGCGCCGTCGAGTCCTACTGGCCGCGCGTGCCGAGGGTGACGGTGGTGGTGCGCCGCTCCCCGTTGCGGATGAACACGACGTCCACCTGGTCGCCCGGCTTGTGGGCGTAGAGCGCGTCCGAGTACGAGTAGAGATCCTTCACCGGCTTCCCGCCGAACGCCACGATCAGGTCGCCCGCCTTCAGGCCGGCGACGTCGGCCGGGCTGCCGCCGCGCACGCCACTGAGCCGGAGCCCGGCCTCGTCGCCGCCGCTCATGTCGGGGATCGAGCCGAGGTACACGTTCGAGCCCTCGCTGCTGCTGCCGCTCGTCACGGGCGACGGAGCCGCCACCTTCACCGGCGTGAGCCGCGCGTCGCGGTTGGCGATCTCGCGCACCACGCGCTCCGCTATCGCCACCACGCGTGCCGCCCCAACGGAGTCGATCTTGTCCGCGTCGTCGGTGGCGCGATGGTAGTCCTCGTGCAGGTCGGTGAAGAAGTGGAGCACGGGGATGCCCTTCGCGTAGAAGGAGCTCTGGTCCGACGGACCATAACCATCGCCGACGGCCTTGAGGTCGAACGCCGGCGCGGTGTTCGCCTCCTGCACGATGGCCGGCATCTCGGTGGCGGTGCTCACGCCGTACACGATCAGGCGATCGTTCTTCAGGCGCCCCACCATGTCGAAGTTCACCATCGCGTCCACGCTGTCGAGCGACACGGGCGGATGCTCGACGAACCACTGCGAGCCGAGCAGGCCGAGCTCCTCGCCGCTGAAGTTCGCGACCACGATGGACCGCCGGGTGGGCCTGGCAGCGAGGAGGCGCGCCAGCTCGAGCACGGCTGCGGTGCCGGAGGCGTTGTCATCGGCGCCGTTGCGGATCGCGGTTCCCGCCTCGGGATCCATCGCACCCACGCTGGAGCGGCCGAGGTGGTCGAAGTGCGCCCCGATCACCACGTATTGCCCGGCGAGCGCCGGGTCGCTGCCCGGGATGAGCGCGACGACGTTCTGCGTCGCCACGCCGTCGGGATGCCCGTTGTGCGCGAGCCCGGGCCCGCGCGCGACGAAGTGCTGCAGGAAGGAGAGGCACGACGTCGGCACCACGCTGACACGGCACTCGGGTCGCGTGGCGTCCACGCCGAGCGGGTGCAGGCCCAGCGCCTTGTCACGACGGGCGATGTACGCGGCGGCGCTGTCATTGCCGGCGGTGCCGGTGGCGCGCCCCTCGAGCCGGTCGGCGGCGAGCCAGGCGATGTCGCGCTGCAGGCGATGCGCGTCGGGGGTGGCCGGTTCGCTGCTGCGCGCGGCGTTGTGGCAGGCGATTGACGCGAGAAGCGGCGCTGCGAAGAGGATCACGCGCGCCGAGGCGGCGAGAGAGGCGTTCGAGTGCATCACGGACGAGGGAAGGGGATGATCGAATCCTAATCGCATCCGGAGCGATGCGCTGTCGGGGGAGTGGCGGTCGCGGCGCGGATTCGTCTACCTTGGGAATCCTCAGCGCGACGCCGCGCCCCGTGCCTGCCCTCATGGATCAATCAGCCACCTTCGCTCGCCACTTTGCCCGCCTCGTCTCGCTCCTGATCAGCGAGCCGACGAACGTGGCCGAGCAGAAGGTGACGTTGCGCGTCCTGGTGACGCTCGCCCGCGCGGGGGGCGTGCGACTCGAGATGCGCCAGGGGACGATCGTCGCCAACGACGAGGCGATCTCGCCGCTGCTGCCCGGCGTCACCGACCTGCGCGAGCGCATGACCGCGCTCGGCATGCGCGCGGTGGAGTTCGACGCCGGCGCGGCGGCGGCCGACGTGCTGGGCGCGGCCCGCCAGCTCGCCGACGTGCCGCGCGGCACGGTGGGTGAGACGGTCCGGATGGTGAGCGCCACACCACCGGCGCCGGTCGCGGTGCAACCAGCCGCCGTGCAGCCGCCCGCCGCGCCGGCTCCGAAACCCGTGCCGAAGCCCGCGGCCACACCGCCGGTGGTCCCTGCCGCCGACGGATTGTTCGAGCACTTCGTCGCCGCGCGCCCGGCGGCCGGCACTCCTGCGGCGCTGTTCGAGACCTTCGATGCCGCGACCGGTGCACCGCTGCTCGCGCGCCTGCTCGACGAGCTGGTGCGCACCGCCGAGAGCGCCGTGCGCGACGGCGACCATGCGCTGGTGAGCGAGATCTTCCACCGCATCGTGGCGCGCGAGCGGCAGGTGCACGATGCCGACGCACGCCGCTCGTTCATGCTCACCATCCGCCGGCTCTCGCGCGGCGCGGTGTTGCGTGCCGTCGCCCAGGGGCTCGTGCGTGCGCCCGGCAAGCGCGAGGAGCAGCTCGCCGTGCTCGCGCGCACCGGTGAGGACGGCGCGGACGCGCTCATCGAGCAGCTCGCCGCGGCCGATGAGCGGAGCGATCGCCGCATCTACTTCGACGCCCTGCTCGAGCTGCGTGCCGGCGTGCCGACGCTCCTCCACATGCTCGGCGATCCGCGCTGGTTCGTGGCGCGCAATGCCGCGGTCCTGCTCGGCGAGCTCGGGTCGCCGGACGCGGAGCAGCCGCTGAGCGAGCTGCTGCACCACGATGACGAGCGCGTGCGGCACGCGGCGACGATCGCCCTCATGCGGCTCGGCACGCCGCGCTCGATGCCGGCCATCGAGCAGGCGCTGCGCGACAGCGCGCCGCAGATCCGGATCCAGGCGGCGGTGATGCTCGTGGAGCGCCGCGGCGACGCCTCACCCGCGCCGCTGCTCGGCGCACTCGACGCCGAGAAGGACGACGAGGTGCGCGCGTCGTTCTACCAGGCACTCGGCCACTTCGCCACGCCGGAAGCGGTGGAGAAGCTGATCACCGCCGCACAGCCGGAGCGCGGACTGTTCCGCCGGAAGCCGGTGCCCCTGCGCATCGCCGCGATCCAGGCGCTGGCCGTGGCCGGCACCCCGCAGGCGCTGGACGCGCTCGTCGCGCTGCAGGCCGATCGCGACAGCGAGGTGCAGCAGGCCGCGGTGGAGGCGTTGGAGAAGAAGGTGCGGGACGTCGGGAAGAATCAGGATGTCGGAAGGTCGGACGGTCAGGAGGCCGGCGACCACCGGACCTTCTGACCTTCTGACCTTCTGCCCTTCCGCCCTTCCGCCCTACCTCGCCGTCAGGTCCGTCTCCGGCGTCACCTGCCGGCAGAACTCGGCGATGAGCGAGGCGGTCGCGTCCACGTCCTTCAGGTCCACCATCTCGTTCGGTGAGTGCATGTAGCGGTTCGGGATCGAGACGAGCCCCGTGGCCACCCCTTCGCGCGCGATGTGGATGGCGTCGGCGTTCGTGGAGGTGTCGCGGCCAACGGCATGCACGGCGTGCGGCATCTCCAGCCTCTTCGCCGCGTCGCGCAGCATCGTGTGCACCACGGGCGAGATGAGCGCGCCGCGGCTGATGATCGGGCCGCCTCCCATCCTGTGCTCGCCGATCTCCTTCTTCTCCACGTTCGGATGGTCGGTGGCGAAGGTGACATCCACGACGATGGCGACCTGCGGATTCACGCAGTGCGCGCACACCAGCGCGCCGCCGCCGTGCCACGCGATCTCCTCCTGCGTGGTAGCCGCGGCCACCACGCGCGCCGCGCCCGGCTTCTCGGCGTAGCGGCGCAGCGCCTCCAGCACGATGAAGGCGCCGATGCGGTCGTCGATGGAGCGCGAGACGATGCGGTCGTTCGGGAAATCGTAGCTTCGCGAGTCGATCACGCCCGGATCGCCGATGCTGAGCCGGCTCTCAGCCTCCGCCTTCCTGGCGGCGCCGATGTCCACCCACAGGTCCGAGAACTTGCTCGCATGCTCGCGGTCATCGGGCTTCATCAGGTGGATGGGCTTCTTGCCCACCACGCCGATGACGTCGCCATTCGTGCCGAGGAAGCGGATGCGCTGCCCGACGAGCACCTGGGTGTCCCAGCCGCCGATGGGGCCGATGTAGATGTAGCCGTCGTCGTCGATGTACTGGACGATCACACCGATCTCATCGATGTGGCCGTCGAGCATGATCGTCGGCGACCCGCCGGGATTCACTTCCGCAATGCTGTTCCCCGCGACGTCCGCCGACACCTTGTCCGCAAAGGTCTCCGCCTCGGCACGCCAGGCTCGGGCGGCGGCGGCTTCGTACCCCGATGGAGCGGGGGCGTCGAGCAGGCGCTTGAGGAAGGAAACCGCGGACGGACTCAG
Source organism: Gemmatimonadaceae bacterium (assembly GCA_036280075.1). Lineage (GTDB taxonomy): Bacteria > Gemmatimonadota > Gemmatimonadetes > Gemmatimonadales > Gemmatimonadaceae > AG11. The sequence goes on from DASURL010000094.1 coordinate 31,839, forward strand.
CATCGGTACTGGGGGAAAAAGGTTGGATGAGCGAAGCTATCGGGCTCGTCAGCGCAGTGGAAGAGCGCGGTGCCAGCGCGACGCATGGTTGACGCCATGCAGTTGCGTCGCCGCCGAACAGGAGCCACCATGCAGCCCATGCCACAACAAGAAATCATGCACGGCGGGTTGCCGTGACGCTCACCGTCATGGCCCTGCTGGTCGCACTGGGCTCGTTCGGCGCCGGCCTTCTTGGGGCGCTCACCGGCCTCGGCGGGGGCATCGTCGTCGTCCCGATGCTCACCCTCCTCTTCCACGTGGACCTGCGCTATGCCATCGGGGCCTCGCTGGTGTCGGTGATCGCCACCTCGTCCGGCGCCGCCTCGGCCTACGTGCGCGAGGGCTACACCAACGTGCGCATCGGCATCTTCCTCGAGGTCGCCACGACGATCGGCGCCCTGGTGGGTGCCGCGCTCGCCACGGTGGTGCCGACGAGCGCACTGGCGGTGCTCTTCGCGCTCGTGCTGCTGTATACCGCCTGGCGATCCGGGCAGGCGAAGGAGGAGCACCTCGCTGTCACGCCGCACCCGTGGGCGGTGAAGATGCGGCTCAACGGCAGCTATCCCACCCCCGCCGGCGAGCAGGCGTATGCGGTGCAGGGAGTGCCGACGGGGTTCGTCACGATGTTCGCGGCGGGCATCCTGTCGGCGCTGCTCGGTATCGGCTCGGGGGTGGTGAAGGTGCTGGCGATGGACCGCGCGATGAAGCTGCCGTTCAAGGTGTCCACGACGACCAGCAACTTCATGATCGGGGTCACGGCGGCTGCCAGCGCGGGCGTCTACCTGCACCGCGGCTACATCGAGCCCGAGGTGGCGTTTCCGGTGATGCTCGGCGTGCTCGCCGGCGCGCTGCTCGGCGCGCGGGTCCTGGCGCGGGCGCGCACGGAATGGCTGCGCAGGCTGTTCACCGTCGTGGTTGCGGTGCTTGCCATCGAGATGCTGTACAAGGGACTGACGGGGGGCCTGTGAGCACGCAATTGAATCCTCCTCCCGCCGCGCCGGCGCCGGAGTCCCGCTGGACCGATCACGAGGTGGAGCAGATCGTCGGCCGACTGCTGCAGCTCGGCGTGCTCATCGCCACCGTCGTCGTCCTCATCGGCGGCGCGATGCTCATCGCCGCTCACGGAGGCGACGTCGCCAGCTTCCGCGTGTTCCGCGGCGAATCTTCCACCCTCCGCAGCGTGTCGGCGGCGATCCGCGGCGCCGTGTCGCTGGATCCACGCGGCATGGTGCAGCTCGGGCTCGTGCTCCTCATCGCCACGCCGGTGGCACGCGTGGCGCTCACCCTCGGCGCCTTCCTGCTCCAGCGCGACCGGCTCTACGTGCTGCTCACGACGGTCGTGCTGGTGCTGCTGTTGTTCGGGTTGTTCTCGTGAAGAGCCAACTGCCACCACGGTACCTCGTACCTGGTACCTCGTACGAGGTACAGGTACGGCAGCAGGGCGCCTCTCAGGGAATCATCCGTCCTTCCGCACCGGGAAGGCCACGAACGTCACGACCAGCATCGCCACCCCCGCCACGAACCAGCGCGCGTCCTCGGTGATCGCGTAGTACAGGATCCCGTACCAGGCGAGCATCTGGCCGAACAGCCAGGCGATCACGCGCTCGGGAATGCCCATGGACACGCGGCGACGTTCGGCGAACCGGCTGTGCCAGAAGCGCATGTCCACGATCTGCAGCAGCGCGTAGAGCCAGGTCATGATTCCCACGATGCGCAGCTTGCGCACGAACGCCGACGACTCGGGCGCAGTGGGGCCGAGCGAGTGCCACACCCACACTACGAGGCCCACGAAGAGCGCGAGGGCCAGCAGGATGCTGCGCAGCTGCGCCTGGCGCTCGGGCGTGAGCCACGGATAGCGTGGCGAAGACTCGCCCGCGTGCGGCTCGATATTGACGTCCGATGACTGGACCATGTGCTGCCTCGCGACGGGTACTGGACTACTTGTCGGCGGGCCGCTCGTAGACGGCCTTCCCTCCAATATAGGTCGCCAGCACCGACGTGCCGAGGATGTCCTGCTCGGGCACGGTCATGATGTCGCGATCGAGGATCACGAAGTCGGCGAGCTTGCCCGGCGTGATGGATCCCATGAGCTGCTCCTGGAAGGCGGCGTACGCCGGCCAGATCGTCATCGATTCCAGCGCCTCGCCGCGCGTCATCCGCTGCTCCGGCATCCAGCCGCCAGTGGGCCAGTTGCTCGCATCCTCGCGCGACACGGCGGAATGGAAGGAGAAGAGCGGGTTCACCGCCTCCACGGGCGCGTCGGAGCCGTTCGGCACCACGACGCCGGTGTTCAGCAGCGATCGCCACGCGTAGGCGCCGAGCAGGCGCCCGATGCCGAGCCGGCTCCCTGCCCAGTACATGTCGCTCGTCTGGTGGACCGCCTGCATGCTCGGGATCACCCCGAGCTGCGCGAAGCGCGGGATGTCGTCGTGGTTGAGGATCTGGGCGTGCTCGATCCGGAAGCGGTGATCGGCGGTCGGATGCGCCGCGAGCGCCCTCTCGTAGGCGTCGAGCACGATGCGGTTGCCGCGGTCGCCGATGGCGTGCGTCGCCACCTGGAAGCCGCTCGCGAGCGCCCGCTCGGCCACGTCCTCGATGTGCGCCGGCGCGCTCACGAGCAGGCCGGTGTTCTTCGGGTCGTCGCTGTACGGCTCCAGCAGTGCCGCGCCGCGCGAGCCGAGCGCACCGTCGGCGTAGAGCTTGATCGCGCGCACCCAGAGGTGGTTGTCGTACAGCCCGCTGCGCGGACCGATGGACATGTAATGCGCCAGCGCCGCCGAGTCGTCACCGATCATGACGTAGAGGCGGAAGGGCAGCTCGCCCGCCTTCCCCATGTCCTCCATGACGTCGATCGTCGCGCGCGACTCACCGGCATCGTGGATGCCGACGAGTCCGTACCTGTGCGCCTCGGTGATCGCCAGACCGAGCGCCTTGCGCATGTCGTCGCGCGTGGGCGGCGGGATCACGCGCTCCACGAGCCCCTGGGCGTTGTCCACGAACACGCCGCTCGGCGCGCCTGACGCATCGCGCTCCAGCCGGCCGCCGCGCGGGTCGGCGGTCTTCGCCGTCACGCCCGCGGCGCGCATGGCCGCGCCGTTGGCGAGTCCGGCGTGTCCGTCCACGCGCGTGAGGTATACCGGATTGTTCGGCAGCGCGCGCGTGAGCGCGTCGTGGGTGGGGAAGCGCGTGTCGGCCCAGTCGTTCTGGTCCCAGCCGCGACCGAGGATCCACTTGCCCGCCGGCACTCCCTTCGCGGCGGCGGCGACGCGCGCCACGACTTCGTCGTACGAGCGCGTGCCGGTGAGGTCCACCTGCTGCAGCGACTCGCCGATCCCGAGCAGGTGCGCGTGCGCGTCCACCATCCCGGGGATCACCGTGTGGCCGCCCGCGTCCACCACCTTCGTCGCCGGCCCGCGCAGCGCCAGGACCTCGCGCTCCGAACCGGCGTAGAGGAAGCGGCCGTCCTTCACGGCGAGCGCCTGCGCACTGGGGTGCGCTTCGTCCACCGTGTAGATGCGCGCGTTGGTGACGATGAGGTCCGCCGGCGTGCGCGTCTGGGCAGGCAGCGCGAGCGGGGTGGCGAGGGCGAGCGCGACGAGGGAGTGGAGACGCATGGAGGGGGAGGGAGGATGTGCCGCGTGGCAGCGGTCATGGGCTCGACCGCTGCCACGCATTGGAACTCTAACGAACGGATCGCGGGACGCGCGAGCGCGTCAACCCGGCAGTCGCGTCCAGATGACGATCGTACCGCAGGTGTGCGTGAAGGCGCGGTTGCTGAACTGCGGCGGCGTGGTGGCCGGCCCGGAATAGAACTCGAGCGCCTCGATGTCGTGCGGCGAGAACTCGTCCGGCGAGCCCTGCTCGATCCGCATCCCATCCACCACGTACTGCGGCGGGCAGTCACGCGGCTGCAGGGAGCCATTGAAGCGGAGGGTCCGGCGGCCGTTCATGTTGACGACGCGAAGGCTGGGGATCATGCGCGTGAGGTCCACGAAGTCGTGCGCGTCACGCTTGTCGATCTCGTCGCGCGTCATGAAGTTGCCGAAGCCGCGGGACCGACGCTCCCAGAAGCCGGCAAGGATGCGGTGGGAGCGCGCGTCCGCCTCGTCTTCCACCGTGACGCCAGGCAGCTCGGCGGCCATGGCCTCCATCACGAGGACGAGCGAGTCCACGCGCCCCGCGCGCAGGATCACCGAGATGCTCTCGGGGACGAAGCCGAGCCGGCGCAGCGAGACCGTCGTGACGCCGGGGCTCAGCGAGGCGAAGGCGAAGCCGCCCTTGTCGTTGGTGATGGCGCGGGGCCCTGTGCCAAGCCGGATCTGCACGTCACGAAGTGGAACACCGCCCGAATCGCGCACGATCCCCACGAGTCCGGCCAGGGGACTCTGTGCGTGCGATACGGCGGGCAAAGCGGTGAAGCCGAGCGCGACGAGGGTCGCGCCCGTCCGGCGGAGGAGACTGCCGCAGTTGGCCATGGGTACCTCCCTCCCTGCCGCTCGGCCACGGGCGGCAGGGGTGAACGTTATGCGTCTGTCCGCTGCACGCGCCGGGCCACGACATAGAGGGGCACCGCCAGCAGCACCAGGTACGCGACCAGCGACACGACATTGTTCGTCGCCATCGCGCCCAGGGCCTTGCCGAGATTGAATGCAGCATCGAGCTGGCGGGCCGCAAGTCCCGCCAGCACCACCCCCATGATCGCCCCGCCGGCGATCAGCCCCGAGGAGAAGAGCACTCCGGGTCCGGAGTCGGCGTCGGCCGATTCCCGCTCGGCCGGCGAGAGCCGCCGGTCCACCAGCCAGCGGATCACTCCCCCCATGAACATCGTGGCCGAAGTCGAGATCGGCAGGTAGACGCCCACCGCCACCGGGAGCGAGGGGACGCCGAGGAGCTCGACCGCGATCGCGAGGAACGCCCCGACGAGGATGAGCCCCCACGGCAGCTTCTGCGTGAGGATGCCGTCCACCACGAGCGCCATGATCTGGGCCTTCGGCGAGTCCAGCTTGTCGATCTCGCGGCCGTCATAGTTCTTCCGCTCACGTCCGCCGACGCCCGGATCGACGAGGTACTTGATGGCTCCGCGGTCATCCACCAGGTACTTGCCGGCGATCGCATTCCCCGTCTGCTCGTACAGCCGGCCGACGCGGTAGCTCGGCGCGCCCGGCGCCTCGGTGGCCGGCACCATGCGGCCGTTGGCCAGCGCGTACCGGTTCCCCTGCTCGATCACCGACACCTGCACTGCGGGATAGTCCTTCGGGACGATCGTCGTCTTTGCGTCGTTGAGGAACTGGATGATCCCGCCCACGAGCAGCGCGCTCGCCGTGACGCCGATCAGCAGGCCGATCTGCTGGTAGCGCGGCGTGGCGCCGACGAGGAAGCCCGTCTTGAGGTCCTGCGAGGTGGCGCCCGCCGTGGACGCCGCCACGCACACCACGCCCCCGATGGACAGCGCGAGCACGCGATACTCGATCCCCACCCAGCCTGCGGCGAGGAACATCAGTGACGTGAGCAGCAGGGTGGCGACGGTCATGCCGGACACGGGGTTGGCGGACGACCCGATCTGTCCGGTGATGCGGCTCGAGACCGTCACGAAGAGGAAGGCGAACAGCACCGCGAGGATGGCACCGATGATGTTGATGCCGATCTGCGGCAGCACGACCATCGCCACGAGGCAGGCCAGCACGCCGGCGATCACGACGCCCATCGAGAGGTCGCGGTCGGTGCGCGCCACCGTCTCGCCTTCCGCCGTGCCGCGCTTCATGCGCAGGCCGCCGACGAGGGCGTGCCAGATGGTGGGCAGCGAGCGGCCGAGACTGATCAGGCCCGCCGTCGTGACTGCTCCCGCACCGATGTAATACACGTAGTTGGCGCGCACGGCGCCCGCGTCCATCCCGCTGATGAGGTCCGTGGCGGGGAAGATCGGCGTCGTGAGCCCGGCGCCGAACAGCTTGATCGCGGGGATGAGCACGAAGTACGACGTCAGGCCGCCGGCGAACAGGTAGCCGGCGATGCGCGGCCCGATGATGTAGCCCACGCCCGTGAGCTCGGGGCTGATCTCGGCCTGGATCTCCCCGAAGAGCTGCGTCTGCCCATTCGCCAGCCGGCTCGTGAACGCGCGCCTCGGCACCTCGAGAAAGAGGTGCAGGCCCGCGTTGAGGAACTTGTACAGGGCGCCGAGGCCGAAGCCCATGAACACCGTCTTCGCCTGGACGCCACGCTC
>DASURL010000095.1:0-2105 GCA_036280075.1 Gemmatimonadaceae bacterium
GCCACTCCGACCGTGACTGTGGCGAGCACGGCCACGAGCACGGTGCTGAGCGAAATCCCAGCGTACATCTCCGCGCTCGAGTTGGCGCGGATGAGTGCCGTGATCCCGTACGCGCCGACGATCCCCAGGACGATGCCGGCCACGCTGCCCACGCCGGAGATCGTCACCGACTCGGCGAGGAACTGCGCGAGGATGTGACGGCGCGCCGCACCGACCGCGCGACGGATGCCGATCTCGCGCGTGCGCTCCGCCACCGCGGCGAGGAGCACGTTCATCACGCCGATGCCGCCGACGAGCAGCGAGATGCCGGTGATGGCGCCCATGAACAGCTTGAAGATGAGCATCGCCTGCTGCGCCTGTGCCACGCGTTGGCCGCGGCTCGCCACGGTGACGCGCTTCGCCCACTCCGCGCCGAAGCGGCCGGCGAGCCAGCGCTCCGCTGCCGCGCGCGCTGGCGTGACGTCCTCCACGCGGTTGGCGAGGATGATGATGGAGGGCGACCACGACGCCGCCGAGGCCACGACGCGCGGAGCGATGCCGGTGGGCACGACGGCGGTGAGCTTGTCGTCCACGCCGCTCGTGCTGGTGAGGATGCCGATCACGGCGAGCCGCGCACCGCCGAGCGTGACAGAGTCACCGGGCGCGAGCGGTGGACGGCCCCGCTCGACCAGTTCGCGTGCGGCGCGCGGCGAGAGGAGCACGACTGGCGCCGAGTCCTCGGCGTCGGTGAAGAGCCGGCCCGCGGCGACGGTGACTCCCTGCGTCTCGAGCAGCGGCGCCACCGTGGCGATGAGCCGCACGGCGCGCTGCGCCGAGTCCACCCGGGCGATCGTCACGCCCGGCGCGGTCGCGCCGACCACGGCGAGCGGCCGCACCACAGTCGCGATCCCTTCGGCGTCGGCCATCGTGAGCACGACGGGGCTGTCGAGAGGGATGTTCACCCCGTCCACTTCACGCGTCTGTCGCGCCGTGAGCCCGATGGCCTGGAGGTCGGTCGTCTGGCCGATCTGCGTGCGGAAGTAGCGCTCCATCCCATCGCCGAGCGAGAGCACGGCGACGAGCGACGCCACCCCGATCACGATGCCGAGCGTGGAGAGGAAGGTGCGCAGCGGATTGGCGCGCAGCGTGGAGAAGCTGACGGCGAAGGAGTTGGTGAGCACGTGGCTTTCTACGAAGAGGCAGTGCCCACGGTTTCGTCAGCGTCTCCGCAGCACCCGCCCCGGGCGAAGATCCATGTACTTGCCGCCATCCACCGCCGCCACGCCGTTCACGAGCACGTAGTCGATCCCGACGGCGTACTGGTGCGGGTTCTCGAAGGTCGCCTGGTCGGCGATGCGGTCGGCGTCGAACACGACGACGTCGGCTACGGCGCCCTCGCGCAGCACGCCGCGATCCTTCAGGCCGAGCCGCGCGGCGGGCATGCCGGTCATCTTGTGCACCCCCTGCTCGAGCGTGAGCACGTGCTCGTCGCGCACATAGTGGCCGAGCACGCGCGGGAACGTACCATAGCCGCGCGGGTGCGGGTGTCCTTCTCCCGGGGTGCTGAGTCGCCCGTCGGAGCCGATCATCACCATCGGGTGACGCATGATGCGCTCGACGTCGCCTTCGTCGAGCACGTGATAGATGGCGTTGGCACCGCCCTTCCGCTCCGCCTCGATGACGAGCGTGGCGCCGTTCTCCGGCGTGGGGGCGAGGCCGCGCCGCTTCGCCCAGTCGGCGAGCGTCTTCCCCTCGAGGGTGCGATCCCAGGTGACCTTCGCGAACTGCACGCGGGCGATGTCCCCGCCGCCGCGGTCGTTGAGGATGTTGAACACGATGCCGCGGCGGATGCTGTCGGCGAGCACGGGATCGGCGAGCCGGCGCGCGAACGCACTGTCGCCGTCGGCGAGGGCCCAGCTCGGGATGAGCACGCTGATGCCGGTGTGCGTCGCCGTGTACGGATAGACGTCGGCCATCACGTCCACGCCGGCGGCGCGCGCCGAGTCGAGCATGTGCAGCGTGACAGCGCTCTTTCCCCACATCGCCTGGCCGACGGCCTTGTGGTGGGTGAGGACGATCGGGATGTGCGCGCGGCGCCCGATCTCGATCGCCTCGGCGACGCCGTC
>DASURL010000096.1:0-3773 GCA_036280075.1 Gemmatimonadaceae bacterium
GTGACGAAGCGGGGCGGCAGCGCAGGCATGAGACATCACTCTTGTGAGGAGAGATGTCGCTAGTCTACGAGGCCCTCCGCTTCGCCACATCATGAGCCCGGCACGCCCGCAACTCCGCGCGACCAAATGGCCAAAGTCGAATTCGGAACGCTCCAGTGTGCATGGGGCCATCCCGAACACGGAGAGAATCCGGCCGTTTCGTAGTGAGTATCCGGCCCTTTCCGTTCCCAACGCTTTTCAGTAAGCCATCACGAGTTCACTTCGGCGACGAGGCCCACGCCCGCACCTTCGCCACCAGCTCCCGCGCCGGCACCGGCTTCACCAGGACGGCCTCGCATCCACCCGCGATGCATCGCGCCGCCACCTCGGGCTCGTCGCGGCCGGTGAGGGCGACCGCCACCCGCGGCGCGGTACCGAGAGCTCGCAGCTCCGAGAGGGCGAGCATCCCGTCGCCGTCGGGAAGCCCGAGGTCGAGCAGGAGGACGTCCACCGGGTCCGCGGCGCCCGTCGCCACCGTCGAGGCGACGCTCCCGCACACCGACACCCGGAACCCGCTCTCCTCGAGCAGCAGCCGCATCGCGCCCCCGACCAGCGCGTTGTCCTCGGCCACCAGCACGTGCGCCGGACGGCCCGTCACGCTCAGGGTGCGGGGTAGGGGATGGTGAAGAAGAAGCGGCTTCCCTCGCCGAGCACGCTCTGCAGCCAGATGCGGCCGCCATGCAGCTCCACCAGCTTGCGCGCGATCGTCAGGCCGAGTCCCGTGCCGTGATGCTGGCGCGACGCGCTCGCGTCCACCTGCGCGAACTCGCGGAACACCAGCTCGTGGTGCTCGGGATCGATGCCGATCCCCGTGTCGCCCACTTCCACGACGCATTCGCGTCCATGCTCTCCGTCCACGCAGCGCGCCGACACCCACACGCGCCCGCCGCTCGGCGTGAAGTCGATCGCATTGCCGAGCAGGTTGCCCATCACGTGCGCGATCTTCTCGCGGTCGGCCGTGACCGGCTCCAGCTCGGGCGGCACGTCGGTCGTGAGCTGGAGCCCCTTCCGGTGCGCCAGCGATTCGTTGAGTGCCGTCAGCTGCGATACCACGCCGTGCAGCTCGAACCGGGAGGGGGTGAGCGTGAGCTGGTTCGCCGCGCCGCGCGCGTACGCGAGGATCTCGCCCACCTGGTCGAGCAGCTGGCGACCGCCGGTGATGATGCCCGAGATGCTGTCCAGCTGCCGCGGCGTGAGCTCGCCGAGGATGCCGTCGCGCAGGATCTCGGCGTGGGTGATCACGGCCGTGAGCGGCGTGCGCAGGTCGTGCGAGATGTTCGCGAGGAACTGCGTCTTCAGGCTGTCACGCGCCTCCAGCTCGGCGATGTGCTCGTGAGTGCGCGCGAGCTGTGCCTCCAGGGCAGCTACGCGGTTCTCCGCGGTCGCCGACTGGGAGAGAGAGCCGCGAAGGTCCGTGTCGAGGCGGTGCATGGCCGAATTCTAGTCGCCCTGCGCAGCCGTAGCCACCGCCTCCGACGCGCCATCCGTACTGCCGCCGTCCAGCGACTCCTCGAGCTGCTGGCGCTGCAGCAGTGCGGCGTACCGGCCTCCGGCGGCGATCAGGCGGTCATGCGTCCCCTGTTCCACCACCCGACCCTCGTCGAGCACGATGATCCAGCTCGCGTCGCGAATGGCGCTGACGCGGTGTGACGCGATCACCGCCGTGCGGCCGCTGAGGGTGGTCCGCAGCCCGCGCAGGATCTCCGCCTCGGTATGGGTGTCCACCGCCGACAGGGCGTCGTCCAGCAGCACCACGCGCGGCCGACGCGCAAGCGCCCGCGCCAGCGACAGCCGCTGCTTCTGGCCGCCGCTCAGGTTGATCCCTCGCTCGCCGAGCTGGGTGCCGTAGCCGTGCGGGAAGGCGCGCACCGTGTCGTCGAGCTGCGCGACCTCCGCCGCCCAGACGTCGTTCGCCGCATCCAGCTCCCCGAGCGCCCGCGACTGTTCGGGCGCGCGCTCGTCGTCGGTGTCGTGCGTCTTCAACGCGTGCGCCGGATCACCGTAGCCGAGGTTCGCGGCGATGGTGTCGCTGAACAGGAAGCTCTCCTGCTGCACGTAGCCGATCTCGGCGCGCAGCGCGTCGAGCGAGAGCTCGCGGATCGGCACGCCGTCGAGCAGGATCTCCCCCTCCTGCGGATCGTGCAGCCGCGGGATGAGGTCGATGAGCGTGCTCTTGCCGCTTGCCGTCGCGCCCACGACGGCAAGGGTGGCGCCGGCGGGCACGCTGAACGACACGTGCCGCAGCACCCACCGCGGCTCGTGTCCCGGCGTGCCGGGAAAGTGGAAGCCCACGTCGCGGAACTCGAGGGCGCGTCCCCCTTCCGCCGCTGGCAGCGTCCGCGGCGACTCGGGCGACCGGACCTCGGCGCCGGCGTCGAGCACCTCCAGCAGGCGACCCATGCTCGCCGCACCGCGCTGGAAGAGGTTGATCACCCAGCCGAGCGCGATCAGCGGCCAGGTGAGGATCCCCACGTAGAAGCCGAACGCCACGAAGGCGCCGACGCTGATCGTGCCGTTCACCACGAGCTGGCCGCCGAGGCCGAGCACGACGACCACGCTGAGCCCCGCGAGCAGCCCGAACAGCGGGTTCATCGCCCCGTACAGCATGGCGAGGCTCATGTTGCGCTGCAGGTAGGTCTCGTTGAGCGCGCCGAAGCGGGCCGTCTCCGCACGCTCCTGCCGGTAGGCGCGCACCACGCGCACGCCGGAGAAGTTCTCCTGCACGTGCGTCGTGATCGTGCTGAAGTGCTCCTGCACCGCCTCGAACCGCTGGTGGATCATCCCGCCGAGCTTGATCATCACCAGCGGCAGGAAGACCATCGGCAGCAGCGCCACGAGGGTGAGGCGCACGCTGATGTGCAGCATGAAGCCGAGCGCGAACGCCCCGCCGAAGATCGTGTTCGTGAGGTACATGATCGCCGGCCCCGCCGCCTGGCGCACCGCGGCCAGGTCGTTCGTCAGCCGCGCCATCAGGTCGCCCGTTCGCGTGCGGGCGAAGTAGCCCGGGTCGAGGGTGGCGATGTGGGCGAACAGGTCCTGCCGCAGGTCGTACTCGATGTAGCGGCTCAGCCCGTTGAGCAGCTCGCGCATCCAGTAGCGCATCGCGCCCCCCAGCAGCGCCACGCCGACGATGCCGAGTCCCACCAGTGTGACCTGGCGCACCGGCTCGCGCGCGGCGAGCGCGTCCACGCCGGAGCGAAGCAGCCAGGGCACCACCGCGCCGAGCGCGGACGCACCGACCACCAGCGCCAGCCCGCCGGCGAGCATCCCGCGGTACGGTCGATAATAGGGGACGAGGCGCCTCAGCGACGCCATGCTGGAACGGGTACGGGCCACGTGTGTAGAGCTGACTGGAGTGTTACCTTCCCCGAGCGTGCGACGTCCCCGACGCAATGCAGGACGGGCGCCTGCGACACCTACTGGAGGAGCGTCATGACGAATTATATCCGTCGGTTCCGTGCACCGCTCGCGTTGTGCGCTGCGCTCGCCGCGGCCGCGTGCACCGTGAAGGACAACAAGAGTGATTCCACGCTGGCGGCCGACTCCGCGCTGAACCGCGACCTGCAGCTCGCCAACCAGGACACGTCCCTCCAGCCGCAGCTGCAGGACGTGCCGGCCACGCCGGCCCAGCCGGCTCCGGCCACCTCCACGCCGAGCGGCACGCCGGCGTCGCGTCCCACGACGAGCCGCCCCAGCACCACGACCTCGCGGCCGACCACGACGAAGAAGCCCAC
>DASURL010000097.1:0-11147 GCA_036280075.1 Gemmatimonadaceae bacterium
CCTGGCCCATCCGCACGCAGCTGCTCATCGTCGACTCCAGCGGCAGCCAGCGCATCGTCCCCGAGCTCCTCACGACGTCGACCGAGATCCGCACCTTCCCCGGCCACGCCCCCGCCTTCGTCTTCGCCAACGCCGGCGACGAGGCGTACGCCATCACCTACCTCGACTCGGCGAGCACCCGCTGGGCCGAGCAGCACGTCGGCAGCATCCAGGACCCGCTGCAGAAGGCCATGACGTGGGGCGCGCTGTGGGACCTCGTGCGCGACGCGCGGCTCGCTCCCGAGCGCTTCGCGCGCGTCGCACTGCGCGAGCTGCCGAAGGAGCCCGACGACCAGCTCGCGCCGTTCGTCGTCGGCCGGCTGGCGCGCGCCGTGGACACCTACGCGTGCGACGCGGCAAAGGCGGCGCTCCTCCCGGAGGCCGAGCGGATGCTCGCCGCCGGCGCCGCCGACAGCGCGCGCTCCTACTCCGTGCGCAAGGCACAGCTCGACGCCCTCATCGGGCTCGCGAAGTCGCCCGACGTCATCGCGCACCTGGACGCCGCGCTCGACAGCACGAGCATCCTCGGCCTCCCCCTGCGCGCACCGACGCGCTGGGCCATCGTCACCCACCTCGCGAGCCTCGATGCGCCGAGCGCCCGCGCACGGCTCGCGTACGAGGCGCATCGCGATTCGACGAGCGAAGGAAAGCGCCGCGCCTTCGTCGCCAACGCCGCGTGGCCGGATTCCGCGGTGAAGGCCGACTACTGGCACCGCTATTTCGCCGACTCCACCCTCAACGAGGACTGGGTCACGGCGAGCCTCGGCGCGTTCAACGATCCCGACCAGGAGGCGCTCACGCGTCGCTACCTGCTTCCCGCCCTCGACTCGCTCCCCTGGATCCAGCGCAACCGCCGCATCTTCTTCCTCGGCTCCTGGCTCGGCAGCTTCATCGGCGGCCAGCGGAGCGCCGACGCGCTGGCGTACGTCGAGGATTTTCTCGATACGCACACCGATTGGCCGCACGACCTGCGGGAGAAGATCCTGCAGAGCGAGGATGAGCTCGAACGGACGGTGAAGATCCGGCGCGGGTGTGGATCGCGGTGAGTTCTGAAAAGCGTTGGGAACGGAAACAGCCGGATCTTCACTACGAAACGGCCGGATGCTCTCCTCTGCTCCTCAGCCTCCATGTACCATGGAGCCTCCCGAGTTCGTTCCAATTCATTCAATGACTTCGTGGGTGTAGAGGCTGGCCTCGGTGCGCGGAGCAATGATCGCGCACGGGACAGATCCTGCCGTTTCAGGTCTTATCCGGCCCTTTCCGTTCCCCACGCTGTTCAAGCCCCGGCGCGACGGGCCTACTGCGACGTCGCCCCGGCCTGGATCCGCTTCGCCACCTGCTCCACCTCACCCATCACCCGCAGCAGGTTCCCGCTCCACAGCTTCCCGATCTGCTCTTCCGTGTAGCCGCGACGAAGCAGCTCGGCGGTGACGTTCACCGACTCCAGCGCGCAGTTGTAGTCGGCGAGGCCGCCACCGCCGTCGAAGTCGGAGCTGATCCCCACGTGGGCGAGGCCGATCAGCTTCACCGCATAGTCGATGTGGTTCACGAAGTCCTTCACCGTGGCGTCGGGGCGCGCCGGGTACTTCGCGTCGAGCGCCCGCAGCTTCGCGCGATATTCATCGGCGCGTGACGTCGGCATCGCCGCAAGCTGCTCCTGCACCGCGGGGCTGATCCCACCGGGCTGCATCGTGCGCGCCGGCCCGCACGAGTTGCCGGCCACCCCCGCCGTCGGCCCGCGACGTGCCGGGGCACCGCCACTGCGCCGTCCCGGCGTGATGCCGTACTCCTGGTTCAGTGCCGCCAGCGCCCTCGTGCGCGTCGCGTCGTAGGGCGCGTCGCACTTCACGAAGCCGCGATACGCCACCATCTGCGCTACGCCGCCGTTCCTTGCCAGCGCACGGAGCTCCTCGTCGTCCAGGTTGCGTGGGTTGTCGCACAGTGCGCGCACGCCGGAGTGCGACGCGATCACCGGCGCCTTCGCCAGCGCGAACATCTGCATGATCGCGCCGCGGCTCGGATGCGAGATGTCCACCATCATCCCCAGCCGGTTCATCTCGGCAATCACCTGCTTGCCGAGTGGGGAGATGCCGTTGCCCCACGACCAGTCGCTGTTCGCCTCGCCGGTGTTGGAATCGGAGAGCTGGTTGTTGCCGTTGTGCGCCAGTGAGAGGTAGCGCCCACCGCGGTCGTACAGCTCCTTCACGCGGCCCAGGTCCGTGCCGATGCCATAGCCGTTCTCCACGCCCATCAGCGCCACCTTCTTCCCGCTCGCCGCGATGCGGCGCACGTCGTCCGCCGTGTACGCGATGGCGATCCGATCCGGCGCGATCACCTCGGCGAGACGATGGATGGCGTCGAGCTTGGCCGTGTCCACCGCCCACGCCGCCTCGTAACCGGCGGTCGTCAGCGGCCCCTGCCCCACGTAGATGGAGAAGAAGATCGCGTCGAGCCCGCCCTGCTCCATCTTGGTGAGGTCCACCTGCGTGTTCAGCCGCTGCGCGTAGTTGAGCTGGCCCGCCTGGAAGTTCTCCGGGTCGATGTCCACGTGCGTGTCGAGCGTGAGCACGCGGTCGTGCACGGCGCGGGCGCGCGCCATGAACGTGGCGTCGTCTCCGGTGGAGGTGGATGGCGAGGGGGCCGGCGCGGGATTCGCCGCGCACGCCAGGGCGGCAAGGGCGACGAGGCTCGCGAGGGCAAACGGACTGGCGGACCTACGGAAGGGTTGGCGCATCGAGTTCTCCATGATCAGGACCGGTGCAGAACAGCTGGACCTGCTGCGTCACGTAAGGATGCAGTTGTCCCGCGTATTCCAGGAACTGCTTCGCCGCCTCTGGGGCGACCTGCCCATACCGCGCGAGCTGGGTCTCGGCGAGGACGAGGTTGCTGTCGGCGGACGTCGCCCGTTCACAGCTCCGCGCGCCGGCCGCTTCCGTCGACGCGAGCTGTGCGACGCCGAACGCCGCCGATCCGATCAGGAAGCCGGCGTTGGCGGAGGGCGACAGCCGGTCCGACAGCTGCACGTAGCGCAGCGCGAGCTCGAAGTCGGCACGCCGGTGGCTCGCGCTGGCGCCCTGGTACAGCGCATTGCCTCGTGCGAGCGCGAACTGCGCCGTGAGCGACGAGTCCGTGGCCGAACGTAGGCCCTGGGCCAGCGCGACGAGCGCGCTGTCCGGCTGGCCCACATCGATGAACGCCTGCGCGAGCTGCAGGTTGCCGTGCACGAGAGTGGAATCGCGCGCGATCGCGCGTCGCGTGGCGGCGAGCGCACCCTGGAGGTCGCCGCGCCTGCGGCGGAGCTGCGCGTCGAGGGCGAGGAGCTTGCCGTCGTCGGGGAAGCGCTCGAGCCCGCGAGCCAGCGCCGTGTCGCCCTCGGACATCACGAGCTGGGTGTAGAAGAGGTAGAGATCCCGGTCCGACGGATGGCGCGTCACTCCCTCCGCTGCCGTGGCCACCGCGCGGACCGGCTCGTTCAGGTTGCGATAGGCCGTGGCCATGCGGAGGAAGTACTCCGGCTGCGTCTCGTAGGCGTCGTCCATGCGCCGCAGCGCCTCGCCAGCACGCACGGCGTTGGCCCAGTCGGCGGTGGCGAGCAGCACTCGCCAGTGCAGCCCGGCGAGATGCTTGTCGTCCGGATGCTCCTTCACCGCCTCGATGATGAATGGCTTGGCGATCGAGTCGTTGCCGTCGCTCATCAGCGCCATGACGATGCGCCCGATGGCCGCGGCGTCATGCCGCTCCAGGCTCGCGGCGCGGCGCCACGCCTGGCCCGCGCTGTCGCGGTGCCCCTGCTGGTCGAACCCTTCGGCCATCGCCTGCCAGCCCCTGGTGCTCGCCGAGTCCACGGCGAGCAGCACCCTGGCGACGCGAAGGAGCGAGTCGGGTCGCTCGCCCAGCTCCTCGTAGGCCCGCAACAGGCAGATGCGCGCGATGGCCGCCTGCGGATACGCCCGAATGCCCTCCTGGGCCGCCGCCGCGGCCGCGGCCGGCTTGCCGCTCCGCAGCGCATTCTCGCAGCGACGCTCCGGCACGAGCTGCGCGCGGGCGCGCAGGACTTCGGTGCCGAACGCCTCGGCAGCCGCGTCGAGATCGGGCCGCTCGATCATCGGGATGGGCTGGCGCAGCGTGGAGTCGCGCGTGAGCACCAGGTACCCACCGAGCCGCACCGTCCTGCCCGGTCCCGTCACGACCTGGCCGATCACGTATTCATCGGTGCGATACTCGCGCGCCAGGCTGCGCATCTCGCCGGGCATCAGGACGCTGTCCGGGTTGTACCCGGCCTCCTCCAGCTTGCGCAGCATGTCGCCGCGGTTAGCCAGCTCCAGGTTGTCGGTGCGACCGCGACCGATCACCGAATTGACCTTGTCGGCAGCCCGTCGGCCGAGCCTGACATCGCGCGACCCGAAGTTGTGGACGAGCAGGCGCTGGAGAACGAACTCCTGGGCGCGAGCCGGCGGGGCCACGACCGGCGCGAGCGCCGCGCCGGCGACCAGCGTGATGACCAGGCGACGACGAAGCATCCGTGCGGCAGGAGGACTGGAGGGACAGAACTGGCAAAGGATATACGCAGGCGACCATGATTGCGATGACACAGGCATTCTTGACAAACCTTCCAGTGCGCCGCAGAGTTTTATCCTAAGAACCTTAGGACAAACCAGAACCCGCGCACCATGGCTGCCCCCACCGATCGCGAGCTCCTCCGCGGCACCCTCGACATGCTCGTCCTCAAGACCCTCTCCTGGGCGCCGATGCACGGGCTCGCCGTCCTCCGCTGGATCGAGTCCGCCACCAACGAACGCCTCGCGATCGAGGAGGGCGCCCTCTACCCCTGCCTCCACCGCATGGAGCAGCGCGGCTGGCTCCTCGCCGACTGGGGCTACACCGACCAGGGACGGAAGGCGAAGTTCTATCGCCTCTCCGCTGCCGGCCGCCGCCAGCTCGCCGCCGAAGTCTCGCGCTGGCAGCACTACACCGAGACGGTCGGCCTCCTCCTCGCCGCCGAGCCGGCCACATGACCCGCCGCGAGGAGCCGTCGCTCATGCGCCGCGTCTTCCGCCTCCCCGAGTCGCGCGCGCGTGCCCGCCGCGCGCTCGACGACGAGCTCCTCTTCCACCTCGAGGGGCGCATCGACGAGCTCGTCGCGCAGGGCATGCCGCGCCACGATGCCGAATCGGAAGCGCGACGCCGCTTCGGCGACATCGACCTGCATCGCAACGCCACCCTCGCCATCGACGACCAGATCCTCCAGGGACACCGGCGCATGGACTTCCTCGAGACCGTCGCGCGCGAGCTTCGCCACGCCGCGCGCTCCCTCGCCCGAAGCCGTGGCTTCACCGCCGCGGCCATCGTCACCCTCGCCCTCGGCATCGGGGCGGCGACGGCGATCTTCACCATGCTCGACGCCGTCGTCCTGCGTCCCCTCCCCTTCGCCAACGCCGACCGCCTCGTCGAGCTCACGTCGCCCGTGCCGAAGTTCAAGGGCGACACCCTCTGGGGACTCGCGCGTCACGAGGCTTACTACTTCAAGGACAGCAGCCGCGTCATCGAGGACATCGGCGTCTACCAGAACACCGAAGTCACCGTCGGCGGCGACGGGGGCGATCATCCGGCCGAGCGTGCGCGCGCCGCGCAGGCGAGCGCGGGACTCTTCCGCGTTCTCGGCATCACGCCGCTCCTCGGCCGCAACATCCTGCTCGACGACAACCGCGCCTCGCCGCCGAACGTGCTCGTGCTCGGCGAGGGCTACTGGCGGCGCCGCTTCGGTGGGGACCACTCCATCATCGGTCGCACGATCGACATCGAGGGCTTCCCGATGACGGTCGTCGGCGTCGTGCCTGCCTCCGCCCAGCTTCCCGACCTGCAGGTCGACGTCTGGGTTCCGGCCGAGACGTACCCCGAGCAGCCGGCGTACAACAACCACACCTGGGGCGCCATCGCCCGGCTCCGTCCCGGCGTCACCGCCGCCGAGGCGCAGCGCCAGCTCGCGCCGCTCACCGCCCGGCTGCCCGAGCTCTATCCCAACGCGGAACCGCCGCGCTTCGTCGAGAGCACCGGCTTCTACACCCAGGTGCGCCCGCTCCGCGACGTCGTCGTCGGCGAGGTGATGACGCGCGCGCTGTGGATCCTGTTCGGCTCCGTGCTCGTCGTGCTGTTCATCGCCGCGGCGAACCTGTCGAGCCTCTTCCTCGTCCGCGTGGACGCCCGCCGTCGCGAGACTGCCGTGCGCGCCGCCCTCGGCGCCGACCGCTCGCACCTTGCGGCGCAGCTCCTCGCGGAAAGTGTGCTCGTCGCGCTCGGCGCCGCGCTGCTCGGCGTGCTGCTCGCGCAGCTCGGCCTCCACGTGCTCCTCCGTCTCGCGCCGACGACCCTGCCGCGCCTGGCCGAAGTGCACCTCGGGGCGGCCGGCATCGCCTTCGCCGCTGGCGGCGCGCTGGTGGTCGCGCTCGTCCTCGGGCTGCTGCCCCTGTTCGGCTCGTCGCTCCTCGACCTCGGCCTGCTCCGCGACGGCGCGCGTGGTGTCACCGTGTCGCGGCGTCGCCATCTCGTCCGCGGCACGCTGGTCGTGTCGCAGGTGGCGCTCTCGCTCGTGCTCATCACCGCGTCCGGCCTCATGGTGCGCAGCTTCCGCAACCTGCGCTCGGTGAAGCCCGGCTTCGACGCCAATGGCGTGCTCGCGATGACCATCGCCGTGCCCGCACAGCGTTACTGGCGCCAACCAGCGAAGACGAGCGCCTTCTACGAGCAGCTCGTCTCCCGTGTGCAGCAGCTTCCCGGCGTGACCGTCGCCGGCGTGTCGGAGAAGATCCCGCTCCGCGACAGCAACCTGTGCACCGGCGTCAACATCCAGGTGCCGGAGTCGAACAGCGTCTCCGGCGACTGTCCATCGGCGACGCTCGTGTCGCCCGGCTACTTCGAGGCGATGGGCATCCAAGTGGAGGGCGACCCGCTCACCTGGAGCGGCATGGATGCACACGACGGACGCCTGGTCGTGAGCCGCGCCTTTGCCGACCTGCATCACTGGAACGGCCGCGATGCGATCGGCAGGGAGATGAACTTCCAGGGCTACAAGGCGTGGTACCGCGTGTCAGGTGTGGCCGCCGACGTGCTCGCCGACGGCTTCGACAAGCCGCCGGTCTCCATCGTCTACTTCCCGATGCTCCCCATCCCCGGCGCGGGCCTGTGGGGCGCGCCGACGCAGGCCAACCTCGTCGTCCGCACGAAGGTCGCGAACGCGATGGCGCTCGCCCCGGCGATCACGCGCATCGTGTCCGAGCTCGAGCCCGCCGCCGCGACGGCGAACGCCACGCTCATGAGCACCCTCGTCGCGAAGTCCATGGCGCGCCGCACCTTCACGATGATGCTCCTCGGCATCGCGGCGGCGATGGCACTCCTGCTCAGCGTGATCGGCCTCTATGGTGTGCTCTCATATGTGGTGGGACAGCGTCGCGGCGAGATCGCCATCCGCATGGCACTCGGCGCGCAGGTGGCGCAGGTGGGACGCATGGTGGTGGGCCAATCGCTGCGCCTCGCCGCACTCGGCGTGGCGATCGGCGTGGTGGCTGCCCTGGCGTCCATGCACGTGCTGCAGTCACTGCTCTTCGGCGTGAAGCCCACCGATCCGATGCTGCTCGTTTGCTCCGCCCTGCTCCTCCTCGCCGTGGCCATCGCCGCGGGCTGGCTCCCGGCGCGGCGGGCGGCGTCCATCGATCCGGCGGAGGCGCTTCGGGCGGAGTAGGGTTCGTCTTGCATCCAGGAACAAGCGTTGGGAACGGAAAAGGCCGGATCTTACCGAAAACGGCCGGATCCGTCCCTCTCGATATCATTGCTCCGTGCACCGAGGCCAGCTTCTACACCCCCACAGTCATTGAATGAATTGGAACTTCCTCGGGAAGCTCCATGGCGCGCGGAGGCTGAATCGTAGAGTAGAGAATCCGGCAGTTTCGGCAGTTCAAATCCGGCCCTTTCCGTTCCCCCGCTTTTGGAAAGAGCGAAGAAGCTTGACTCCCGCCCGCCAATGACGGACACTCCGCCTGATGTCCGACCTCGCCCCCCCGCGGATCCTCATCGCTGACGACCAGCCCGACGTGCTCGAGGCCCTTCGCCTGCTGCTCAAGGGCGAGGGGTTCGTCGTCGAGACCACCGGATCGCCGGCGGCGCTCCTGCATGCGGCCGAGGAACGCGAGTTCGACGTCGCCCTCATCGACCTCAATTACACCCGCGACACCACCAGCGGGCGGGAGGGGCTCACCCTCCTCGGCAAGCTCCAGGCGCTCGACAGCACCCTCCCCGTCGTCGTCATGACCGCGTGGGGCTCGGTGGACAGTGCCGTGGAGGCGATGCGCCTCGGCGCGCGCGACTACGTGGAGAAGCCGTGGGACAACACGCGGCTCCTCGCCACGCTGCGCACCCAGGTGGAGCTCTCGCGCGCGCTGCGCACCACGGGCCGGCTCGCCGCCGACAACCAGCGCCTGCGCAGCGCCGACGCGCGTCCCGCGCTCGTCGTCGAATCGCGCGTCATGCAGGCGGTGCTGCGCCAGCTCGAGCGCATCGCGCCGAGCGACGCGAACGTCCTCGTCACCGGCGAGCATGGGAGCGGCAAGGACGTCGTCGCGCGGTGGATCCACGCCGCGTCGCACCGCGCCGGCCGGCCGATGATCACCGTCAACCTCGGCGGCATTGCCGAGACGCTGTTCGAGAGCGAGCTGTTCGGCCACGTGAAGGGCGCCTTCACCGACGCGAAGACCGACCGCGTCGGCTGCTTCGAGCTCGCCGACGGCGGCACCCTCTTCCTCGACGAGATCGCCAACGTCACGCCGAAGCAGCAGGCCAAGCTGCTGCGCGTGCTGGAGAGCGGCGAGCTGCAGCGCGTCGGCTCGTCGCGCACGAAGCACGTGGACGTGCGCGTCATCGCGGCCACCAACGCCAATCTCGCCCAGGAAGTCGCTGAAGGCCGTTTCCGCGAGGACCTGCTCTACCGCCTCAACACGGTGGAGATCCGCCTGCCGCCCCTGCGCGAGCGGCGCGAGGACATTCCGCTCCTCGCCGCCAACTTCCTGCGCGAGCAGGCGACGCACTACCACAAGCTCGTCGCCGAGCTCGCGCCGGGGGCGATGCAAGCGCTCCTCGCACACGCGTGGCCCGGCAACGTTCGCGAGCTGCGCCACGCCGTCGAGCGCGCCGTCCTCATGGCCTCCGGCACGACGGTCACCGAGGAGGACCTCGGCCTCCAGCCCCCTCGCGCCGGCGGCGCCACCTCGCTCGACGACCTCACCCTCGAGGAAGCGGAGAAGCTGCTCATCCAGCGATCGCTCACCCGCCACGCTGGCAACGTGAGCCGTGCCGCCGACGCGCTCGGCGTGAGCCGCAGCGCGCTCTATCGTCGCATCCAGCACTTCGGGCTGTGACGCCGTCCGCGCCGCCCCCCCGCCGCCGGCGGTGGCGCCCCTCGTACGATGCGCGCGTCGCCGCGCTCGTCCTCGCCGGCGGGCTCCCGGCGGTGCTCACCGTCTTCATCCTCCTCATTCTCGGCGACTACTCGGAGCGCCTGGTCTGGACGGTGGGCGGGCTCGTCGTCTTCGCCTGGATCGTCGCCGCGGTGGCGGTGCGCACGCGCGTCGTCCGTCCGCTGCAGACCCTCGCCAACCTCCTCGCCGCCTTGCGCGAGGGGGACTACTCCATCCGCGCGCGCGGCGCCGACCTCGACGACCCGCTCGGCCTCGCCTTCGCCGAGGTGAATGCGCTACGCGAGCCGCTGCGCGCCCAGCGACTGGGTGCCGTGGAAGCGGTCGCGCTGCTGCAGCGCGTGATGGCCGAGGTCGACGTCGCCATGTTCGCCGTGGATTCCACCGGCGTGCTGCGTCTCGTCAATCGCGCCGGCGAGCGCCTGCTCGGCCGGCCCGCCGACGAGCTGCTCGGCCAGCGCGCGTCGGACGTCGGCCTCGGCGAATGTCTTGCCGGCGAGCCGCGTCGCGTGCTCGAGGCCTCGTTTCCCGGCGACGACGGGCGCTGGGAGCTTCGCCGCAGCGGCTTCCGCCAGGGCGGGATGCCGATGCAGCTCGTCGTGCTGAGCGACGTGCGACGCATGCTGCGCGAGGAGGAGCGCCGCGCCTGGCAGCGCGTGGTGCGCGTGCTCAGCCACGAGATCAACAACTCCCTCGCGCCAATCCAGTCGCTCGCCGGCAGCCTGCGCACGCTGCTCTCGCGCACGCCACGCCCCGCCGATGCGGAGGAGGACCTCGAGCGCGGCCTCGCCGTGATCGGCGGCCGCGCCGAGAGCCTCGGCCGCTTCATGCGCAACTACGCGAGCATGGCGAAGCTCCCGTCGCCCGTGCTCGCTCCGGTGCCGGTGAGCGAGTGGGTGGAGCGCGTGGTGCAGCTCGAGAAGCGGCTCGCGGTTCGCGTGCGCCCCGGCCCGCCGCTCACCATCACCGCCGACGGCGACCAGCTCGACCAGTTGCTGATCAACGTGGTGCGCAACGCGGTGGATGCGTCGACCGAGACGGGGGGCGGCGTGGAGGTGACGTGGGAGCGCCGCAACGACACGCTCGTGCTCAGCGTGCTCGACGAGGGGCCCGGCCTGCCGCCGACGGCGAACCTGTTCACGCCGTTCTTCACCACGAAGCGAAACGGAACGGGGATCGGGCTCGTACTCTCCCGTCAGATCGCCGAGGGGCACGGGGGGACACTGACCCTGGAGAATCGAAGCGATTCGCGCGGGTGCGTGGCGAGGGTTCGGGTTCCCATCAACTACAACTGAAGTACTGCGTACTTCGTACCTCGTATTCGGACCCAGCGGGACGCCTGGTCCAATGCAGGTCGGCGCCGCCCTGAGGCCGGGGTCGCATTGTAGAGGCCCGGATGTCGGTCCCGCTACCAAGTACGAGGTACGAACTACGTCGGTTGCAGTTCGCGGAACGAGTGTTCGATTCCGGGACCCCCTTTCCCAATACCGCACAGCTCCGGCCCGGACAGCGACGCCAACCAAGCACTAAATCGCGCTGTCACAACTACTTAACTGAACACTCCTGCCGGCACGCCCCTCGCCTTGGCACCGGTCGCCGTCCCTGCCCCACCTGCGACTTTCCCGATGGACATCAAACGCGAACCAA
>DASURL010000098.1:0-4368 GCA_036280075.1 Gemmatimonadaceae bacterium
GGCGTGCTGGCGCACGAGATCGAGCACGTGGTGCAGCGGCACTCGGTGAAGCAGATGGAGCAGGTGAACAACGCGAACATCGGCGTCGCGCTCGCCTGCACGCTCACCAACGTCTGCAACAACCAGGTGACGCAGGCTGCCATCCAGGTGGGCGGTTCGGCGTACTTCGCCAAGAACAGCCGTGCCGACGAGGTGCAGGCCGACGAAGGGGGCTTCAACACCGAGATGCGCGCCGGCCTCAACCCGCGCGGCATGCTCACCTTCTTCGAGAAGCTGCTCGCCGAGGAGCAGCAGAGCGGGGGGAGCAACACCATCTCCTGGTTCGCCGACCATCCTGGCACGCAGGACCGCATCGCCGACATCCAGCGCATGCTGGACGCGAACTCGGGACGGCTGAGCGGGCTGCGCACCGATTCGCAGGCCTTCCAGTCCATGAAGCGCCGCCTGGCGCAGCTGCCGCCGGCGCCGCGTACGTCCTCGGGCAACTGACCGGACGCCTGAAGCACCACCCGGTGCCCTTCACGGGCGCATCGGATGCCGAGGGCGCGGCGTCAGTGTGACGCCGCGCCCTCGCTCGCCTGCGTGGCCGCCCAGCGATCCAGTGCGTCGTGCAGGAGGCGGATCTGCCGCGCCAGACGGTCGACCCGCGCGCGGAGCAGCGGCGCCGCATCGCGATCCAGCTCGGCGTCCTCGACGAGGATCGGGAGCGGTGACGGGCGCCGCTCCCCGGAGGCGGCCAGCGCGAGATCGTCGAGCACCGACTCGGCGCGGCGCAGGAAAGGCTCGAGCGAGGCGCGGCTCCCCGGCGGAGCAGCGTGGCGCGCCAGCGCGAGCGCCGCAATGGACGCCGTGGCGCGGCGGGTATAGGTAAGGAAGGTCATGAGCGGGGACAGGTCGCCCTCCGGCCCGTCGTACTCGGCCACCAGCCGCTGGAACGACTCTTCCGCGTTCACCGCCGCGAGCCCGACGTGCCGCCGCGCGGCGCGCAGCGCGTCACCGGCTTCGTCGCTGCGATCCTCGAACAGCCCGGCCACGCGCGCCAGGTAGTCGCGCATCGCGCGAAGGGCGGCCGCCATGTATCCCGGCATGCGTCGCGACTCCGGGCTCGGCCAGAGCAGGCGCGCCCCGGCGAGCGCCAGCGCACCGCCCAGCAGCGTGTTCGTCACCCGCGCCGACGCGAGGTGCCAGTCGCCAGCCGCGGACTCGGCGAGCAGCACGAAGGTGGGCGTGAGGAAGATCGAGTAGGCCGCGTAGTTCATCGGCAGCAGGGCGATGCACGCTGCCGCGGAGAAGAACGACAGCACGAGGATCGCGCGCGGGTCGTGGAACGCCGCACCGAGGAGCGCCGTGAGGATCGCGCCCAGCACCGTGCCCAGCACGCGCTGCAGCGCGCGATTGGTAGTGGCGCTCGTGTAGGGCTGGAGCATCACGATGACCGTGATCGTGAGCCAGTAGCCGCGCCTGAGATGCAGCGTGCCGGCGAGTCCGACGGCGATGGACGCCACCACCGCCAGCCGGAGCGCATGCCGCAGCAGCAGCGAACCGGGAGCGAACACCGCGGCCAGCAGCGCGAATGCGCTCGAGCCTTCGTCGCTGACCTCGGCGGCGGCGGCTCGCGTGACGTGCACCGGCGGATGGCCGCCACGGAGTGCCTCCACCGTGACCGACCCGACGCTCGCGAACTGCGCCGAGCGGTCGAGGAGGGCGGCCGCCTGCAGGTAGTGCGCGCACACCTCGGGGCGCAGGTCCGCGCCCGCCACGCTGCGGCGGAGCGCGTCGCCATTCCACTCCACGGAGACGGGGGCCGGGTCCTTCTCCTCGAGCACCGCGACGGCGAGCTGGCGCAGGGTCACGGCCACGCGCTCGAGCAGGTCCGTCAGCAGCGCGTCGGCCCGCGACACGCGCTCCTGCGGGGCGATGCTGTCCACCAGCTCGCCGATCGCCACCAGGTGGCCGAACAGCTGGTCCACTCCCTCGCCGAGCACGACGAGGTTCTCCTCGCGCCCGCTCGTGCCGGGCCGTCCGCGACGCATGCGTGCGAGCACGGTGCGGCCGTCCTCGAGCGCCGCGCGCACGGCGGCGCTTCCCGCCGGGAGGTCCGCGTCCGTTCCCGCGCTGCGGGCGCGGTTGTACCGCGCGAGGTCGCTCGCGTACGACGCGAGCGCGTCGTAGCCGCTCGCGACCGCGAGGCGCGCCGGCCGGAAGGGGCGCAGCGGCCAGATCACCAGCGCGATGGCCATCGCCACGAGCCCGCCCACCACGGCGAAGCCGGCGCGGGCGAACGCGTCGGGGAGCGAGGTGGCCGGCTCGGCGAGCGCGATTACCAGCGTGGAGAGTGCCGCGCCTCCGATGCTGATGCCGGCACTCCCCCACACGCGTGCCAGGCCGGCGAAGAGCGCGACGACGAAGACCAGCGGCACGGCGAGCGCGAGCTCACCGCGTGCGAGGGTGCCGAGCAGCACCGCGGCCGCCCCGCTGGCGAGGACGGCGGCCATCGTCGCGGCGCGCACTCGATACGCGCCACCGCGGTCCGAGAGCGCGACGTTGAACCCGCCGAGGCTCATCCACACGCCACCGCCCAGGTGCAGCAGCGCATCGGCCACGAGCGGCAGCACCGTCGCGATGGCGCCGCGCAGTCCCGCCGCGTACGCGGGGCGTGGCGCAGCGAGTGCCGTGGTGGCGCGCATGGTGTCGAGCGCGCGGTCGATGCGGGGCATCGCGGAAAGGTAGCGAATGGTATATTCACCAGTGCGCCGCCGCGCCGCGCCCCAGATCCGCGACCAGATGCCTCACGCGCACGATCATCACGATCACGATCACGGCGATCACGATCACCACGATCATTCGCACGGCCACGGCCATCACCACGCGCCCGCGAGCTTCGACCGTGCGTTCGCGATCGGCGTGGGGCTCAACGTGGCATTCGTGGTCGCGGAGTTCCTCTTCGGGCTGCGCGCCCACTCGCTCGCCCTCGTCTCCGACGCCGGGCACAACCTGAGCGACGTGCTGGGACTTGGCCTCGCGTGGGCGGGCAGCGTGCTCGCCCGGCGCGGACCCACGCCGAGGCGCACCTACGGGATGCGGCGCTTCTCCATCCTGGCGGCCCTCGGCAACGCCGCCATCCTGCTCATCGCCGTGGGCGCCATCACGCTCGAGGCGATCGGGCGCCTGTACCATCCGGAACCGGTGGCCAGCACGAGCGTGATGGTCGTGGCGGCGATCGGCATCGTCATCAACACGGGGACGGCGCTCGGGTTCATGCGCGGGCGCGCCCACGACCTCAACATCCGCGGCGCCTTCCTGCACATGCTGGGCGATGCCGCCGCGTCGGCGGCCGTGGTGATCGCCGGCCTCCTGATCGCGCTCACCGGGTGGCTCTGGCTCGATCCGGCGGTCAGCCTCCTCCTCGTCGCGCTCATCCTGTGGAGCACCTGGGGGCTGGCGCGCGACTCACTCAATCTCGCCCTCGACGCCGTCCCTCCCGGCATCGATCCCCAGGAGGTCTCGGCGCTGCTCGGCGGCCTCGATGGCGTGATGGAGGTGCACGACCTCCACATCTGGGGGATGAGCACCACCGACGTGGCTCTCACGGCGCACCTCGTGCGTCCCTGCGGGGGCAATGAGGACGCACTGCTCGCCGAGGCGACGCGCATGCTGCGCACGCGCTTCGGCATCGCGCACGCCACCATCCAGATGGAGCGCGGGCTCGCCATTCACACCTGCGAGCTGGCGCCGGCGGACAGGGTGTAGCGGGGCGCGAACGCGCCGCGCTACACCCTGTGGTGCGCTCGACGGCCTACTGGTACTGGATGTAAAGCGGGCGTGGCCACAGCCGCAGCACTTCCTGCGGCGTGAGCAGCGGGTCGCCCGCCTTCGTGTCGTTGTGGAAGAAGAGCTTGAACCCCGTGAACTGCACCGGGTGCTTCTTGATGTAGTCGTGGTACGAGTCGAACTTCAGCCAGGGCGGCCCCCACCCGTCCATGTCCATCACCACCTGGACGTTCGGCGTGAAGTGGATCTGGTCGGCGTTCGTCACCATGTTCTTCGTGAACCGGTGCACGACGAGGACCTTGGGGGGCAGGTGGTTCGCCTTCACCAGCGAGTCGAGGTAGTGCACCGCCCAGTTGACGTCCTTCGCGTCCATCGTGCCGATCTTCGTCCCGGGCACCTTGCCCGACGTCTTCATCGCGAACTCGGGGTCGATGGCCAGGTGCACGTCCGGCTCGACGAGGAACTGCGCGAACTTCGGGATCTCCGCCTCCACGCTGCTCATCCCCACCTGCAGGTCGATGAAGAACACTCCCTTCTTCGACTTCGCCCAGGAGTGCACCTCCTTGATGAGCGTGTCGCGCATCTGCAGGCGGTAGA
>DASURL010000099.1:0-11248 GCA_036280075.1 Gemmatimonadaceae bacterium
GGAGCACCTCGGGCACCGTGCCGTCCCCCTCCTCCAGGGCGGCGAGGAGCCGGGGGTAGTCGCCCGGGTCCACCACCACCGCCACCCCGGCGAAGTTCTTCGCGGCGGCGCGCACCATCGTGGGCCCGCCCACGTCGATCATCTCCACCGTGTCGGCAGGTGACGCGCCGCGGGCCACGGTCTCCCGGAAGGGATAGAGGTTGACCACGACGACGTCGATCCGCTCGATGCCGTGCTCGGCCAGGGCCTCCAGGTGCTCCGGGATCCCCCGGTTCGCCAGGATGCCGCCGTGGACCCTGGGGTGGAGCGTCTTCACCCGCCCGTCGAGCATCTCCGGGAAGCGCGTGACCTCGGCCACGTCGCGCACGGGAATGCCGGCCTCGCGGAGCGCCCTGGCGGTGCCCCCCGTGGAGAGGAGCTCCCAGCCCAGGCCGTGCAGCCCGCGGGCGAAGTCGGTGAGGCCGGATTTATCGGAGACGGAAAGCAGCGCGCGGGGCATCAGGAAGGCGGGTGAGACGTGAACCGTGAACCGTGAATCGTGAAGCGATCGATCGAGGTCAGGGGGCGAGAATGACTGCGCGGACCAGGCTCGCCAGCGAGCGGACATCCCGCAGGTCGATGAGCTCGGCCGGCGAATGACTGTAGCGCAGGGGCCACGCGAGCGGGACGTCCACCGCGCCCCAGCGCACGAACTGCGAGCCATCGTTGCCGCCGTTCGTCGTGCCCACCTGAAGGGGAATCTTCGCCGTGCGCGCGATGCGCAGGACGCGGTCCGTCTCGGCCGGGGGCGCCACGCTCGAGTTGTCGAGCACGCGCACCACCGCGCCGGCGCCGATGGGCGTGTCGGCGAAGCGCTGGCTCTCCAGCGGGGAATCGGAGGATACGAACGTGTCCACCGCATGCACGCGATTCACCGTGGTGCCGAGCTGCTGCGCGACCACGCCGGCGCCGTCGAGCCCCGTTTCCTCACGCACCGACCAGACGAAGATCACCTTGCGCTTCAGCGCCGTCGGGTCGAGCTCGCGCACGGCGAGGATGAGTGCCGTGCATCCCGCGCGGTCGTCGATCGAGCGCGCGGTGAAGCGGCCGTCGGCGAGGCGCGTCGCGCACTTGTAGCTCGTGAGCGGGGAACCGACCGCCACCCCACGCGCCACGAGCGCGGCCGAATCCAGGCCGAACCAGGCGGTGAGCTGCCCCGGCTGCTTGCGGTCAGCGCTGTCGCGGGGCACGAATACGCCGCGGAGCGGACCGGCGGAGGCGGCGCCGCATGCGTCGAACACGCGCGTGTCGGTCGGTGGCGCTCCGACGTGCAGGAGCGCCGTCTGGCCTTCCCAGAGCGACGGAAAGAAGCCGCCGCGCGGCGTGAGCGACACCGTGCCGTCGGGCGCGATGCGCGCCACCTCGAATCCGATCTCGTCCATGTGCGCGATCACCACGTTGGTGTCGCGGTCGGGACCGAGCGCGAGCACGAGATCGCCCGCCGAGTCCACGACGGTCTTCTCGCGCGCCCATGCCGGCAGCTCGGCGAGCACGGCGTCCCGCATCGCCTGTTCGTGGCCGCTCACGGCATACACGTCGGTCAACCGGCCGAGCAGGTCGCCCACCGGGGACAGCGCATCCTTCACCGCGGTCGTCGGCGGGGCGACGACGGGGGTGGGGAGCGCGACGGGGCGGAGCGCGCCGATGGGCACGTCGGCGGCCGTGGCCATCGCCGCCGCGAACAGGTCGGCGTCGCTGGCGCGAACACTTTCCATGAGCGTGCCGGCGAAGCGCGCCCGCACCGCGGCGGCGTGCACGGTATGCGCGGCGGCGTTCAGGGCGCCGAGCGTGCGCGGCGCCAGGCGCGCCACGGTCACCGCGGCGCTCGTATCGCGTCCGCCCTGCGGCGCGAGCACCAGCACCTCGTCCACGCTGTCGATGCGCGCGAGCGCGGCGAGCAGCCCCGCGTCGCCGAAGCTGGACTGAGTGGCGATCACGTATACGTTCTCGCCCGTGCGCGGGCCCGACTCGGCGAGGGCCGCCACCACCGCGCAGCCGGTGCGCTGTGCGGCACCCGGGCCGGCGATGAAGGGATCACCCTCCGCGCCGTACGTCCATTGCGGCAGCTCCCGCACCACCGGATCGAGGAGCTGGATGCCGAGCGCCGCCACTTCACGCGCCGACGTGGCACCCACGTCGAGCCAGAGATCGTCGGTGGTGGCCGGTCGCTGCTCCTGCGGGCGACGCCGCCAGAGGTGGGTGCTGCGCACGGCGAACACCCCGGCGCGCATCCCGGCCCGTGTCTGGACCAGGACGCGCTGCCCTTCGTGGAACTGGTCCCACAGCGGATGCCGGCGCCCCGGCTCGGCATCGTGCACGCGCAGGTAGCCGTCGGGGCGGATCTCGCTCACCGCGTACGCGGGCAGGTCGAGCGAGCAGGCAATGACGCGCCGCGGCGAGCCGCTGCCGCTGCGGCTGACGAGCGTGCCGAGTGGGCCGGCCCTCCAGTCGGGGCTGGTGCGCATGATCGCCTTCGTGGCCGCCTGCTCGTGGCCCGGTGGAGCGACGAGGCCGATCCACTGCGGCAGCACCGTACGCAGCGGCGGCGCCTGCGCGGCCCCGGTTGCGGGCACCGCGAGCAGGGCGGAGAGCGCGAGCAGCGAGAGGAGCGCGCGTGCAGGCGAGCGCTCAGGCAGTCTGGGCATCGGCGAGCTCCGGGTCGAGCGGGGGAAGGGTGCTGCGGTCGAGCACGAAGGGAGGATCGACGCGGCCATCGGGAGAGAGCCGCACGCCGCCCGCAGCGACGGCCTGCACGACGCGCGGATACAGCAGGTGCTCGGCGCGCAGCACGCGTGCGGCGAGGGCGTGCTCATCGTCACCGGCGCGCACGGGCACCGGCCAGCGCGCGATCACGGGCCCGTGGTCGTACACGTCGTCCACGAAGTGCACCGTGGGGCCGCTCGTGCGCGCACCGGCGGCGAGCACGGCGCGATGCACTCGCGCGCCGTACATTCCCGCTCCGCCGAAGTCGGGAAGGAGCGCCGGATGCACGTTCAGCAGCCGCCCCGCATAGCGGCGCGTCACGCTCGCCGGCACGAGCTGGAGGTAACCGGCGAGGACGACGAGATCCACGCGGTGCTTCTCGAGCAGCGGCGCCAGCTCCTCCCCGCCCGGCGCGCGGCGCGATGCGATGAGGGCGGTGGCGATGCCTCCGCGGCGCGCCCGCTCGAGTGCGCCGGCGTCCGGCCGGTCGGCGGCGACGAGCACGATGTCGCCAGCGCGCGCCTCACCGAGCTGCGCGAAATGCTCCATCAGCGCCTGGAGGTTTGAGCCTCCGCCGCTCGCCAGGACGGCAATGCGCGCGCGCGTCACAGCCCGCTCGCGATGAGGTCGCGCACCCCCTCCAGCAGCGACGATGCGAGCCGCACTCCGTCCTTCTCCGCCGCGGCGACGTCGGCCTCCGGCGTGGAGGGCGAGAGCACGAGGAGTCCGCGCGCGGCGAACTTCGCCGCCGGTGCAACGTCACGATGCTTGTCGCCGATGTAGAGACAGCGCGACAGGTCCAGCCCATACAGCTTCGCCGCGCGCTCGTACAGCTCCGTTCCCGGCTTGCGGCAGGCGCAGGGGCCGGTGAAGTCGGGGTGGTGCGGGCAGGAAAAGGTGTCGAGGAGCGTGGCGCCTTCCTCGGCGAGCAGCTGGAGCAGTCGCAGGTGCACCTCGCGGTACTGCGACAGGCTGATCATCCCGCGCGCGATGCCCGACTGGTTGGTGCACAGGATGGAGGGAATCCCCTCGGCCGCCAGCACGCGGATGGCGAGTGCGGCGCCGGGCAGCAGCTCGACCTGGGCGGGATCGTTCATGTAATGCCGGTCCACGACGAGCGTGTCGTCGCGGTCGAGGAAGGCCACGCGTCCCGCGCCGCGATCATCCATTCGACAGCACCACGGTCTTCACGAGCGCCTCGGCCGCGTCGTCCGGAATCGTGCGGAAATCGAGCAGCAGGTGGTCGTCCCGCACGCGGCCCACGACGGGAGGATCGCCGGCGCGGAGACGCGCGCTCAGTCGCTCCGCGTCGCCATCGAGGGCCAGCGCAACGCTCGGCAGCTCGGTGGTGGGGAATGCGCCGGCACCGACGGCGGCCTGGCTCTGGACGATCCTGCAACGCACGCCATGCCGCTCCAGCGCCTGCTGCACACGCTCGGCACGCCGTCGCAGCGCCTCGACCGGCGCGCCCAGCATCGCCAGCGTGGGAATGTCTCGCCGCGCCACCGCCGGATCACGATACAGGGCGAGCGTCGCCTCGAGGGCGGCGAGCGTGGCGCGATCCACCCGGAAGGCACGGGCGAGCGGGTTGCGGCGCATCGCCGCAATGCAGGCGGCATCGCCCAGGACGAGGCCCGCCTGCGGCCCACCGAGGAGCTTGTCGCCGCTCATGGTCACGATTGATGCGCCGGCGCCGAGCGCTTCGCGCACGGTCGGCTCGCCGCGCAGCCCGAGGTCGTCGAGCGATACGAGCAGCCCGCTCCCGAGATCGTGAATGATCGGGACGCCATGTTCGCGTGCCGCCGGCACGAGGGCGCGCACGTCCACCTCGGCCACGTAGCCCTGCAGCGCGAAGTTGCTGCGATGCACCTTGAGCAGGGCGCCGGTCCTGGCGCCGATGGCGCGTGTATAGTCGGCGAGGTGGGTGCGGTTCGTCGCCCCGACCTCGCGCAGCCTGGCACGGCTGCGCCCCGCGATGTCGTGCACACGGAAGCTGCCGCCGATCTCCACCAGCTCGCCACGCGAGATCACCGCTTCCCGCCCGTCGGCGAGGGTGTCGAGCGCGAGCACCAGGGCGGCCGCGCCGTTGTTGACGACGAGTGCGTCCTCGGCGCCGGTGAGCTCGCGGAGCAGCGCGGCGCAGTGATCGTAGCGGGAGCCACGCGCGCCGGCGTCGAGGTCGTACTCGAGGTTCGAGTAGCCCGCCGACACGGCGATCATCGCCTCGATGGCGGCGCGCGCGAGGGGCGCGCGGCCGAGGTTGGTGTGCAGCACCACGCCGGTGGCGTTGATGACCGGGCGCAGCGACGGACGCTGCGCACGCGACAGGCGCTCACGCACCGCCGTCACCCACCCCGCGAGGTCGCGCGGCGCATCGCCACCTTCATCGCGTGCCGCCGCGAGCGTGCCGCGTACCGCCTCGACGACGAGGGTGCGCGGCGTGGACGCGAGGAGCTCACGGATCTCCTCGTGCTCCAGCAGCGCGTTCACGCTGGGCAGGGCGCGGCGACGATCGGTCATGGCGTGCGCGGCGGCTTCGCGGCGGGGACGGGGCGCGCCGTGCTGTCACGAGGGGGCGGGGGCGGTGGAGGCTTGGGGGTCGTGAAGGTGCGCTCGCTTTCCGTCTGCAGCCCGTTGATGCCGCGCACGCCGCGCGCCGAGAGGCGATAGGGGGCGTTCGGCGCGAGCGGCTTCGCGAGCTCCAGCAGGAGGCTGTTGAACGGCGCCGGCACCGATGGCTTGCGCGCCGCCTTCGTGGCGGGGGGTGCCGGTCGCGGCGGGGGCGGGAGCACCTTGCCGGCGAGGGAATCGGCGCGGCGCGTCGAGTCGGCCACCGCCTGCTGCGCCAGTCGCGTGCGCTCGATCTCCTGCGCCGGTGTGAGCACGCGCGTGATCGCGAGGTGCACGCTGTCCGCGCCAGCGAGGACGAACATGTCCGGCGTGATCTGCTGGGTGGGCTCGAGCGGATGGTCGAAGGTGACGCGCAGCGACACCGAGTCGCTCGCGCTCACGGTGGCGAGGCGCGCGGGCAGGGTGTCGCGCGCCGCCGCGCGCAGCTCGATCGGGCCGGCCAGCGGCACGTCGACGGTCAGGGTATCGAACGCCTCGTTGCGGTCGAGGGCACGGTTGCCGTTCGCGTCGATGATGCCGCGCACGAGATAGCGGCCGGGCGGCAGCGGCTTCAGGGCGAAGGTACCGGCGCTGTCGGCCTGGTCCAGGTAGAGCGTGCTGTCCGGGGTGAGCGCCTGGATGAGGGCGAGCGGCGCGGGCCGCTCCGCCGCCCAGTCGAACACGACGCCGTTGACGACGCCGCTCGGGATCACCGGGCCGGTGGAGAACACGACCTTCGCGCTCGACTTCATCGCATTGCCGCGGAGGTCGGAGAGGCCGGGGAGCATGGACACGCTGTACGCCGTGTTCGGGCGGAAGCCGTTCCGCGGACGCACGTCGATGCGGCTCCGGTGCCAGCTCACGCGCGGCTCACCATCCGACGGCGAGATGAGGAACCGCCGGCCGAGCTCCTGAGCGCCGCTGCCGCGATCGTTGATCGTCTCATCGAAGTAGAAGGTGACGTTCTCCGCCTTCACGTTCACCGCGTTCGTGTCCGGCGTGACGCGCACGAGCTGCGGCGGCGCGTGGTCCTCCGGGCCGCCCGGCGGGGGCGACGCCGACGCGCAGCCGAGCGCGCCCGCGGCCGCCGCACCGAGCGCGATCAGGCCGCGCCGCACAGCGCCCCGATCCGCTTCTGCAGCTGCTCGCGACGCTGCGACCACTCGTCGCGCTTCGCACGCTCGGCATCCACCACGTGCGACGGTGCGCGCTCGAGGAAGCCTGGATTCGCCAGCCGCCCCTCGAGCGACGTGAGCTGCTTCTCCAGCCCCGCGAGCTCGGTACGCAGCCGAGCGCATTCCTTCTCCACGTCCACGAGTCCCTCGAGCGGGACGACGAGCTGCGTGCCGCCGGGGAGGATGACGTTCGCCCCGGCGATGTCCGGCGCCCACTCCACGAACGCCAGGTTGGTCCGCGCGAGCCGGCTGACGAGGGCGAACTCCTCGTCCAGCATCTGCCGGTGCGCTGCATCGGCAACCACGAACGCATCGATGCTCTTGCCCGGCGGCACGTTGTACTCCGAGCGCACCTGCCGCAGGCCGGCGACGATGTCCTTCACCAGCTCGAACTGCCCGACGGCCACCTTCACTTCCGTCTCGCGCCGCGCCACGGGCCATGCCGTGGTGGCGAGCCAGGTGCCGTCCACGTGTCCCGGCAGCTTCTGCCAGAGCGCCTCGGTGACGAAGGGCACGATGGGGTGCAGCAGCCGCAGTGCGCGATCGAACACGTGCACGAGCACCGCGCGCGCCACCTGCTGGTCTGCACCCGTCGTCTGCAGCCGCGTCTTGATCGCCTCGAGATACCAGTCGGCGAGCTCGTTCCACACGAAGCGTCGCGCCGTCTCGGCGTAGTCGTTGAGGCGAAGCCCCGCACCGAGCTCCTCCTCGATCCAGGTGCCGCGCAGCGGATGCAGGGGGCCGAGGGCGCGGTCGCACTCCCGGATCGCCACGTCCAGGCGGTCGAGGATCCACGCGTCGGCGCGGGCGAGCCGCCCGGGCTGCACGTCGTCGAGCGAGCGCACGGCGTCCGTGCCCACGTTGGTGAGCAGGAAGCGACCGATGTTCCACAGCTTCGTGGCGAAGTTGCGGCCCGGGGCGAAGGTCTTCTCCAGGTCCGCGGGATCGAGGAAGACGTCAGCGCCGAGGCCCATGCCGGCGACGAGCGTGTAGCGCAGGGCGTCGGCGCCGTAGAGGCGGATGACGTCGAGCGGGTCGATGCCGTTCCCCAGCGACTTGGACATCTTGCGCCCCTGGGTGTCGCGCGCCGTGCCGTGCAGGTAGACGGTGTGGAACGGCGACTCGCCCACGAAGGCGAAGCCCGCCATCACCATGCGCGCCACCCAGAAGAAGAGGATCTCCGGGGCGGTGACCAGCACGTCGGTCGGGTAGAACGCGCGCAGGTCGGTGTCCTCCTCGTTCGGCCAGCCGAGGGTGGAGATCGGCCAGAGCCAGCTCGAGAACCACGTGTCGAGCACGTCCTCGTCCTGCACCACGTCGCAGCCGCAGTGCGGGCACGACGTGAGATCCTCGCGGCTGGCGATCACGTTGTTCGGCGGGTCGCACTCGCGACAGTACCAGACCGGCACACGATGGCCCCACCAGAGCTGGCGCGAGATGTTCCAGTCGCGGATGCCGGTGAGCCAGTTCTCGTAGACGGCGATGTGGCGCTCGGGGAGGATGCGCAGCCGGCCGCTCTGCACCGCCTCCAGCGCCGGCTCGGCGAGGGGCTGCATCCGCACGAACCACTGGTCGGAGAGCCGCGGCTCCACGACGGTGTCGCAGCGATAGCAGTGCCGCACGTTGTGGACGTGCGGCTCCTTCTTCACCAGGCGACCGGCCGCCTCGAGCTGGGCGACGATCCGCTTCCGCGCCTCGAATCGGTCGAGGCCACGAAGCTCGACCGGCACTCGGCCCAGCGCATCCGCACCCTCACCCATGCTGCCGTACATGTCGATCACCACCGGCATCGGCAGGTCATGGCGCCTGCCGACCTCGAAGTCGTTCGCGTCGTGGGCGGGGGTGATCTTCACCACGCCGGTGCCGAAGGCCGGGTCGGCGTAGTCGTCGGCGACGACGGGAATCGGCAGGTCGAGGATCGGCAGGAGCACCGACTTGCCGATCAGGTCCTGATAGCGCTCGTCGCTGGGGTTCACGGCGACCGCCACGTCGCCGAGCATCGTCTCGGGGCGCGTGGTGGCGACGGTGATGGAGCGCGACGGATCGTCGGCGAGCGGATACGAGATGTGATAGAGCATCCCGTTCGTCTCCGTCGGCTCCGCCTCCTCATCCGACAGCGAGGTGAGGCAGCGCGGGCACCAGTGGATCACGCGGTGGCCGCGGTAGATCAGGCCGCGCTCGTAGAGGCGCACGAAGGCCTCGCGCACGGCGCCGCTCAGCTCGGGGCTGAAGGTGTAGGCGGTGCGCGACCAGTCGGCCGACGCGCCCATCGCGCGGAGCTGCTGGAGGATGGTGCCGCCGGTGCGTTCGACGAACGACGCCGTGCGCTCGACGAACTTCTCGCGCCCCAGGTCGGCGCGGGTGAGCCCTTCGTCGGCGAGCTGGCGCTCGACGATGTTCTGCGTGGCGATGCCGGCGTGGTCGGTGCCGGGGAGCCACAACGTCTCCATCCCCTTCATGCGCGCCCAGCGCACCAGCACGTCCTGCACGGTGGCATTCAGCCCGTGGCCGACGTGGAGGATCGCGGTGACGTTGGGGGGCGGGAGGACGATCGTGAACGGCTCGCGATCCCCCCCGGTGCGGTTCGAGCGCTCGGCGTCGGCGGTGAAGCATCCCGCCTGCAACCAGCGCTCGTAGATGGCCGACTCGGTGGAGGCGGGGTCGTACTGCGCCGGAAGCTCGCTGGGCGCGGAGGACGTGGGCTCGGTAGTGCCGGAAGTGGACATGTCCCGCAGAAGTTAATCGGCGGGTATGTGTCACACAAAAACCGCCAATCAACAGCAACGGGAGAGGAAAGGGCCGAAACGACTGAAACGGCAGGAACCCTCTATTGGCTCCTGCCGTTTCGGCTCTTCCCGCCCTTTCCTTTGCTAGTGCTCTTGTCGGTTCCTTCTCAGGACAGGCTTTCCGGCTCCGCCACATGGTCGCCCTTCGGCACGCCGGTCGGCGCGATGGGGGCGCCGCCGGTGCGGTCGCCCTTCACCGCCTTCTTCTCGCGCTGCCGGCGCTCGGCGATGCCGGTCGTGTCCTCCGCGGCGGCGGCCAGCTCCTGCTCGGCGCGGGTCCAGCGCTCCTTGAGCTCGACGCGCGGATCCGAGTGGCGGTCCGGCTCGTCCGACGTCCCCTGGCGGCGACGGCCGGTGCCGACGGTGCGGCCCTCCCAACGCGCTTCCGTGAACGAGTCGTCACCCTCGGCAAAGCGGCGGGCGTGCTCCTCGAACCGCTCCTCGTCCTCACCGACCGCGATCCGGTTGACCACGGTGTCCACGCCGGGGACGCCGCGCGCGATGGTCACCGCGTGCTCCGCCTCCTCCTCGGAGTTCACCCAGCCGGCAAGCTCGATCGTCGCCTCGCCGATGCCCCCGATGTCCAGCGCCCGCTCATTGAGGATCGGGTCGTTCCGGAACGCCTCCAGCACGCGCTCCTCGAGCTCCGTCCCCTCGGTCTCCAGCTCGTCGCCCTCGTAGTCGTCGTACTCGTCCGCGAAATCATCGGCCACCGCACGGCGGCGGGGCAGGTGCTCGCCGACCTCTTCGGCGCCGCGGCGCATGCGGTTGGCGATGCCGCTGAACCCGCCCACCCGCTGGGCGACGAACATGCCGACGGCAAAACCCGCCACTGCGCCGAGCAGCACGCTGGTGATGGTGCCGGCGGTGGAGGAGTCGTCCTCGTCCTGGAAGCGCAGATATGACATGACGGAAGGCCTGTGGCGGAGGGTCTGCCGCAACGATAGCTTAGGAAACAACGTTCCGCGAATCGTCGGCGGGTACGCAGCCGATCTTTTCGTGTGCGCCGTGCAAGACGCAGGCCGCACGATACCTCTTCGAGAACGGCCTCCCACGTGCGCTTCTCCCGTTACATCCGCCATCCGGACGAGACTCCACCGAAGCCGGCCGAGGTGCCGGTGCGGCGGTGGATCATGTGGGGCCTCATCGGCGTCGCGATCGTCGTCGGCCTCGTGCTCTACTTCCTGTACGCCCGGCTGCTCCAGCCGCTTTCCTCCTGACGTCCTTCCGTTTCGCCGCCGCATGATCGACCGACCCGCTTCCGCCATCGCCGTCGCCGGATCCGAGCTCACCCTCGTCCTTCCCGATGGGGCCACGCGCACGGTGCCGGTCGGCACGCTGCCGGCGGAGGTGGTGCGAACGATCGGCGAGCGGCTGCTCCAGGCGGCGGTCGCCGTGTCCGTGGACGGCGAGATTCAGGACCTCATGACGCCCCTGCGGCAGGGCGGGGCGTTCCGCGTCCTCACCGAGCGCGACGCCGACGCCCTCGCCGTGCTCCGTCACTCGGCGGCGCACGTGCTGGCCACCGCCGTGCGACGCCTGCGTCCCGACGCGAAGATCGGCTTCGGCCCCGCCATCGAGGACGGGTTCTACTACGACTTCGAGGTCGCGCAGCCGTTCACGCCGGAGGACCTCGAGAAGTTCGAGGCCGAGATGCGGAAGGTGGTGGCGGAGAAATACCCGTTCGTGCGCGAGGAAGTCGGCATGAACGAGGCGCGGAAGCGCTTCGTGGACGATCCGCTCAAGCTCGAGCGGCTCGACGACTTCACCGACCCGAACGAGATCATCTCCACCTACACGGATGGGCCGTTCATCGACCTCTGCCGCGGCCCGCACGTGCCCGACACCGGGCGGCTCAAGCACTTCAGGCTGCTGAGCAGCGCCGGCGCCTACTGGCGTGGCGACGAGAAGCGCCAGATGCTGCAGCGCATCTAC
>DASURL010000100.1:0-26408 GCA_036280075.1 Gemmatimonadaceae bacterium
GATGCTCTTCAGCCCGGGCGCGAGATCCTCCCACTTCGGATGCCCGAAGTACGCGTGCCGCGCGCCGGCGGCGACGATCAGGTAGTCGTAGGCGATCTCGAATGGTTCCGCGTCGATCGCGACCACGCGCCGCTCCGGATCCACCCGCTGCGCCTCGGCGAGGAGCACGGTGGTGTTCGGCTGCTGCCGCAGTAGCCAGCGGATGGGGGCCGTGATGTCCGTCGGCGCGAGCGTCGCCGTTGCCACCTGGTACAGCAGGGGCTGGAAGAGGTGGTGGTTCGTGCGGTCGAGCACGATGAGCTCCACCTTCGCCCGCCTGAGTGCCCGCGCCGCATACAACCCGCCGAACCCGCCCCCGATGATCACCACCCGAGGAAGGCGACGTTCGCGTTGCCATTCGGTGATTGCAGGGTGGGTAGTCATGGGCAGAAAAGCGTGGGGAACGGAAAAGGCCGGATCTTCACTACGAGAACTGCCGGATTCTCTCCTCCACGAGTCAGTCTCCAGGCACCGCGAAGAGTCCCGAGGCCGTTCCAATCCATTCAGGAACGTTGGTGGTGTAGCAGACAGCCTCGGCGCGCGGAGCAACGATCTGCAAAGGGAAGGATCCGGCCATTTCCGTCAAGGATCCGGCAGTGTCCGCTCCCCTCGCTTTTCGGACCGGCGAGCAGATCTCTATGCCGCCTGGATCACCCGCTCGCCATCCGCCACCCGCCCTTCCAGCCACCGCGCACCGACAACGATCAACAGCACCAGCAATATGAGGAGTACGCTGTACGCCGCTGC
Source organism: Gemmatimonadaceae bacterium (assembly GCA_036280075.1). GTDB lineage: Bacteria > Gemmatimonadota > Gemmatimonadetes > Gemmatimonadales > Gemmatimonadaceae > AG11. The sequence continues at coordinate 787 of DASURL010000100.1, forward strand.
GGTTCCGAAGGAGAGCGAGCGGAGCTGGGCGAGGATCTCGACCGAGATGGGGCGGTTGGCGTGCGTGTACAGCACGACGCTCGCCACGAACTCGCCGACGGCCGCCACGGCGGCGAGCATCGTGCCCGCCACCAGCCCCGGCCGCGCCGCCGGGATGATCACGCGCCTGAGCGCGAGCCAGCGTGACGCCCCGAGCCCGCGCGCGGCGTCCTCGAGCGTGGGATCCATCTGGCGCAGCGAGCCCTCGACTGCGCTCGTCACGATGGGGATGTTGCGGATGAAGTAGGCTATTGGCAGGATCCAGAACGTCCCCACCAGCAGCACGCGCAGCTGCAGGGGCGCGTTGCGGTCGAACGTGGCCGCGAGGCCGAGCGCGATCGCCGTGGCGGGAATCGCCCACGGGAGCTGCGACAGCAGTGCGAGCAGCCGCTTCCCCGGCGCCTTCGTCAGCACCACCACGTAGGCGATGGCGAAGCAGACGACCGCGTCCGCCACCGTGGCGACGAGTGCCATGGACACGCTGTTGCTGATCGGCTGCCAGAGGTCGCGGTCCTGCGCGAGTCGGCGGAAGTTGTCGAGGGTGTACTCGGGCGGGAGCACCTGTGTCGTCCACGCGCCGTCGCGCGCGAAGCTCACCAGCACCACCATCGCGTGCGGCAGGATGAGCAGGATGACGATCGCCGTCGCCACGATCGGCAGCATGGTGCGTGCGAGCGGCGACCGGATCGCCGTGCGCGTCGCACGCCCCTTCCCCGCCATCGCATAGGCGCGCCGCCCTTCCATTCGCCGCAGCAGGAAGAGGGCGAGCACCGCCGTCACCGCCAGCACCGTCGTCTCCACGTAGGCCAGCCCCATCGCGCCATTGAGCTTCGACACGAGGATCTGCGTCGACAGCACCCTTGCCCCGCCCCCGAACACGTACGGCGCCGAAAAAGAGCCGAGCGCGCTCATGAAGACGAGCAGCATCGCGCCCGCGATGCTCGGCGTGAGCAGCGGCAGCGTGACGCGACGCAGCATCAGCGCGCGCGACGCGCCGAGCCCGGCCGCCGCCTCGTCGAGCGTGGTGTCGTAGCGCTCGAGCCCCGCGCTCACGAAGAGGAAGACGTACACGTACATCGTGTACGCATGGACGAAGATCACCGCCGGCAGCCCGCTCAGCGTCCACGGCGGATCGGCGAGGCCGAACACATGCTGCACGACGCGCGTGATCACGCCGCTCTCGCCGTACAGGAACAGGAACGCCAGCACGCCGACGAGGGGCGGCAGCGCCGCGGGCAGCGTGGCCACGCCGCTCAGCAGCCGCCGCCCGCGGAAGTCGGTGCGCGTGAGCAGGAAGGCGAGCGGGATGCCAACAAGCAACGCCGCGATCACCGAGCCGACGCTGACGATGATCGTCCCGCGCAGCGCGTCGATGTCGGCGGGGCTGGCGGCAAAGGCGCGCCAGTCGTCGAGGCCACGCTCGAAGCTGCCGACGATCACCGACGCGTTCGGATAGACGACGCTCCAGCCCAGCAGCGCGAGGAGCGCGACTGCAGTGACCGTCACGCCGACGCCGAACGATCGGCGCCGAGCGCTCACGCGGGCACCGTGGCCACGGGGATGCCGATCAGCCGCACCCCCACCTGGTCCCCTTCACGCACCCCCTCGCCGTGGCCGAACACCTCCACCTCCACCCCGCCGGCGAGCCGCACGCGATAGACCACGTGCCCGCCGGCGAAGCGGCGCACCGTCACCTCGCCCCGCCACGCCGGCGTCTTCTCGTCGTCCGTCAGCTCGAGCGACTCGGGCCGCAGCACGGCGAGCACCTGCCTGTCCTTCGCGCCGTCGGCATGGCGCGCGATGGTGTTCAGGGCCACGCCTCCCATCGTGATCCACACACGATCGTCCGCGCGCTCGGCGGGCACCACCGCCGCGCGCCCGACGAACTCCGCTACGGCGCGCGTGGCCGGCGTGTCGTAGAGCGCCTCCGGCGTCCCCACCTGGAGCAGGCGGCCCTTCTGCAGCATGGCCACCCGATCGGCGACGGCGAAGGCATCCTCCTGGTCGTGCGTCACGAACAGCGCCGTCACGCCGGAGCGGCGCAGCGTGGCGCGCAGCTCCTCGCGCGTGCTCTGGCGCAGCGTGGGGTCCAGGTTCGACAGCGGCTCGTCGAGCAGGAGCACGCGCGGCTCGATCACGAGCGCGCGCGCCAGTGCGACACGCTGCTGCTCGCCGCCGGACAGCGCCTGCACGGCGCGCTGTGCCTTGCCGCCGAGTCCCACGCCGTCCAGCGCCTCGCGCGCGCGGGCGAGGCGCTCCGCCTTCTTCACCCCGCGCGCCTCGAGTCCGAAGGCGACGTTCTCGTCCACGCGCATGTGCGGGAAGAGCGCGTAGTGCTGGAACACCATCCCGAACCCGCGCCGCTGCGGCGGCTCGCGGGTGAGGTCGCGCGTCGCGCCGCCGGGCTCGGCGAGCAGCACGCGTCCCGAGTCGGGCACCTCGTATCCGGCGACGATGCGCAGCGTCGTCGTCTTCCCCGAGCCGGACGCGCCGACGAGCGCCAGCAGCTCGCCCGGGGCGACGGTGAGCGACAGGTCGTCCACCGCCCGCTCGGCGTTCCCTTCGTAGCGGCGCGTCACCTGCTCGAGCACGAGCGCGCCCGCCTCTCCCCGCGTGAGCGGTGACGTCACTTGCCTCGGCGGCTGTTCCGGATGTTCGCGTCCCAGTACTTCATCCACGCGTCCAGGCTGTCGGTCACCACCTTGCCGAAGCCCGGCATCGGCTTCACCTCGGTGCGGGCGTGCTGCACGTCGGCCGGCAGCGAGTCGGCGGGGATGTCGGCGCGCACCGGGATGCGCACGAACTCGCGCGCCGCATGGGTGAGCGCGGGCACGGTGGTGACGAACTCGTAGAACTGCTTCGCCACCTCGGGATGCCGGGCGCCGTGCACGACGGCGATCGCGTCCACGATGAGCGGCGTGCCGCTCGCCGGGAACACGTAGCCCACCGGCACCTTCGTGCGCTGCTGCAGGGTGGCGATGTCGGGCATGTCGTAGAGGGTGATCACCCCCTCCTCGCGGCCGAGCTTCTGGTAGAGCAGCGCAGGGTTGAGGACGTACTCCTTGGTGTTGCCGTCCAGCCTGCGCAGCCACTCCCATCCCGCCGCCGTGCTCCCGGTCTGCACGAGGGAGCGGCCGAGGATGCCGCCGAAGATGGCGCGCATGGAGCCGCTGGCGATCGGGTCGCGGATCAGGACCTTCCCCTTCCACTTCGGGTCGAGCACGTCGTCCCAGTCCTTCGGCGCCTCGGCGGCGCTGACGGCGTGGGTGTTGTACGCGATCACCTCGGGGGTGAGGTAGGTGCCGTACCAGAGGTCCTTCGGATCGTGCGCGTCGGCGGGGACCTGCGCCGCCCACGTGGGCCTGTACGGATCGAGCAGCCCTTCGCTCGCCCCGCGCTCGAAGATCTCCGCCGTCGCCCCGAACCACACGTCGGCCTGCGGATTCGCCTTCTCGGCGCGCAGCCGATCGAGCACCTCCTGCGACCCCATGTCCACCCACTGCACGTCGACATCAGGGTGGGCCTGCTCGAACCGGGTCTCGTAGTACGTGAGGAGGTCCTTGCCGTGGGGGCTGTAGACGGTGAGGACGGTTCTGCTGTCGCCCTGGCACCCCGCAAGGGCCACTACAACTGATGTAGCAAGTACCTTGTACCACGTACGCAGACCCAGGCCGAGGCCCTCCCAATGCGGGGCCGCACTCCGCGGGCGTACAGCGCACAGGTGCATTGGAGATGCCTGGATGCCGGTCCGGATACGGCGTACGTGGTACGAAGTACTTCTGTTGTAGTTGAAGTTCACGGAACCATCCCCTCCGCCCCGTTGCCCTTCGGGCCCGAAAGAAGATTCAGGAACAACCGGGCCCCACCCGGCACCCCCGCCGGCAGCTGCCGGAACAGCGCCAGCGTCACGTACTCCACCACCCCCTTGCCGAGCGGCGCAACGAGGATCGCCGCGTCGTTCGGCTGCTCTCCCGGATCGTTCATCCGCAGCACCGTCTTCCAGTGCGGGTCGAAGGTGCTCGGCATGTACGTCGCGCGCTCCTGGACCCAGCCGGTGAAGTCGGCGCTCGTGATGCGGTTCGGGGAGGTGAGCAATGGGGAGCGTGGGTCGAGGATCGTGACGGGGGCATTCTCGTCCGTCACGCGCTGCGCCGGCCGCGCGAGCGTGATGGCGAAGGGAAGAATCCCCGGGCGCTCCATTTCGTTCTGTCCGTACTGCATCACCAGCGTGCCGCCGGCGCGGGCAAAGTCCTGCAGCCGTTTCGCCTCGCGCGCCAGCACGGCGCTCGCCGCGAAGGCGCGCGGGCCGACGACGATCGCGCCGAAGCGCGACAGGTCCGCCGTGCCGACCTGCTCCGGCGCGAGCGGGGTGACGCTGAGCCCGAGCTGCGCCAGCATCGGCGCCACGTTGTCGCCCACCCCCTGGATGTAGGCGATTCTCGTGTTCGCGGGGAGCCTCGCGTCCACCGCCTCCACCTGCACGGTGGCCGCGCGATAGTAGCGGAGGGGCGGGATGTGCGCGTACTCGATCGGGATGTATCCCGACACGAAGGTCTCGCCGTTGCTCGCCGCCGACGCGCTCACGTTGAAGCGGCCGGCCGGCGGCGTGCCGCGCACGCGGAAGGTCAGCGTCGTCGCACCGAAGGGTGCGAGTGCAGCACGGCGCACGGCGCTGTCGGCGCGCAGGCCGGCCGGAAGGGTGAGCGTCACCGACACGCCGCGTGCCGAAGACGTGGCCGACTTCAGGTGCACCGCGTACACGCGATCGAAGGGCACCCCTGCGCGCGCGAACTGCACCTCGTCGTCGAACAGCACGCTGATCGCCGGCACCGCCGCCACCGGGCGACGCAGCTCGCCGCGCGCCGGATCGGCCTCGCGATAGATCACCGGCGACGCATCGGCCACCACCGGTGCGCCATCCACGTGCAGGAACGCCTGCGCGTGCGTGTCGAACAGCCGGTCCTCGCCCATCGCGATGAACTCCGCCGCGCTGGAGCCCGAGCCCGGCGGCACGAACATGTCGCCGCGCAGCCCGATGGCCAGCCACCAGGGCACGCTCGACACCTGCGGCGCGAGCGGCACCTCCACCCGTGCCGCGCTGTCGGCGGCGACGACGCCGGGCCCGTTCGCCCGGCGGCCGTTGGTGAGCGTGCCGACGCGTACGCTGTCGAACGACACGCTGGCGCTCCCCTGGTCGTACACGCTCATCGTCACCGGCATCGTGTCGCCAACAGCCACCAGCTCGCGCGGCGCGGTGGCTTCCACCAGCACGCCGGACGCGGCGAGGATCGCCGTCCGCGCGCGACGCTGCGCCGCCTCGAGCGACACGACGAGGTCGCCGGTGGCCTGGTCGCAGGCGCCGATCGCGAGCGCGCCGAGCGACCATCGCCCGCAGCGCACGTTCTCACGGACGGTGGCCAGCAGCCGCACCACGCGCGCCAGGGGCTCGACCATGGGTGACGGTGCGACGAGGCGCTCCACGCCGCGCACGCCGGCGATCGCCGCCGGCAGCGAATCCAGCGCGGCGCGCGCCGGCGCGGGCAATGCCACGCCCGCGAAGCGCGACCAGTCCGTCGCCACGCCCTGGAACATCGAGCGCTCGCGTCCCACCGGCACGCCGAAGTGCGTCGCCTCGAGCGCCAGGTAGTCCATGGACGTGCCGCGGCGCTCCAGCATCCCGAACCCCTGCGACAGGTGCTGCGACCGGCTCTCGCTCGCGATCTCTGCATAGGTGCGACCGCGCAGCGGGCTCAGCTCGCCCACGTTGAAGCTCACCGTCGCCGCGGCCGGGTTGAACCGCGCGGCGCGATAGAACTTGGTCGGTGTCCACGGGCCGAGCCCCAGCGTCTGGCTCGCTGGCCAGCGCACCGTGTCCGCCGCCGCATCGAACGCCTCGCGCGCGAGGATCCCCGACACCTGATGATGCCCGTGCCCGTCGCGCGGCGTGCCGCTGAACACGGCGACGATGACCTGCGGCCGGAAGGCGCGCACCACCGTCACCACGTCCTTCAGGATGGAATCGCGCTGCCAGTGCGTGAAGGTCTCCTCGGCGCTCTTGCTGAAGCCGAAGTCGTACGCGCGGGTGAAGAACTGGTGGCCGCCGTCGATGCGCCGCGCGGCGAGCAGCTCCTGCGTGCGGATCATGCCGAGCAGGGGACCGAGCTCGTTGCCGATCAGGTTCTGCCCGCCGTCGCCGCGGGTGAGCGAGAGGTAGGCCGTCTCCACCTGCTTCCCGCGCGCCAGGTACGCGATGAGCTGGGTGTCCTCGTCGTCCGGGTGCGCGCCGATCACCAGCACGCGGGCGGTGACGTCGAGCCCCGACACCGCCTCGCCCAACGCGACCGCGCCGCGCTCCTGCGAGTGCAGGAGCCGCGGCGCGGCGAGGGCGAGGGTGAAGGCGACGGCGACCGGACGGAGCATGCGCGTCGTCGCCATCCTCATACCTTGCTGGTCTTCCGCTTGGGCGCGGCGAGGGTGAGCACGTCGCGCACGATGCGCTTCTGCTCCTCCTCGTGCGGCTTCGCGTATCCCTCGGCGGGGCTCGCCCGCTCGGGACGCCCGATGTAGCGCACGGTGAGCATGTTCCCCGTCGCCACGCGCAGCAGCGGCGCGGCGTAGGTCCATGCGCCCATGTTCTTCGGCTCCTCCTGGGCCCACACCACGTCCTCGATGTTCGGGTAGCGGTCCACGATCGCGGCGAGCGCCTCGCCGGGCCACGGATAGAGCTCGTCCACGCGCACGAGCGCCACTTCCGCGTTGTCGCCGCGCGCCGCCGACAGGTCGTAGTACATCTTCGCCGTGCTGAGCACCAGCCGGCGCACGTCGTTGCGCTTCTCGGCCACCACCGCGTCGTCGATCACCGGCTGGAAGCTGCCGCTCGACAGCGCCTCGATCCCCACCGTCGCCGCCGGCAGGCGGAGGAGGCTCTTCGGCTGCATGAGGATCAACGGCTTCCGCTTCCCGCGCATCGCCTGGCGGCGGATGACGTGGAAGTACTGCGCCGGCGTGCTCGGGTACGCGACGATCATGTTGTTCTCGGCACAGAGCTGGAGGAACCGCTCCAGGCGCGCGCTCGAGTGCTCCGGCCCGCCCCCCTCGTAACCGTGCGGGAGGAGCATCACGAGGCCGCTGCGCGTCCCCCACTTGGCGCGGTCGGAGCTGATGAACTGGTCGATCACCGGCTGCGCCATGTTCACGAAGTCGCCGTACTGCGCCTCCCACAGCGTGAGGTCGGCCGGCGCCGCCGTGCTGAACCCGTACTCGAAGCCGAGCACCGCCATCTCCGACAGCGGGCTGTTGTAGATCTCGAACCGTGCCGCGCCCTCGCCGAGGTTGGCGAGCGGCGTGTAGGTGCCGCCCGACTTGATGTCGTGCACCACCGCGTTGCGGTGCGCAAAGGTGCCGCGCTCCGCATCCTGCCCGGTGAGGCGGATGGAGATCCCCTGCTGGAGGATGGTGCCGAACGCCAGCGCCTCCGCCTGCCCCCAGTCGATGCCGTTGGCGTGCAGCGCCTCGCGCCGGCGCTCCAGGGTGCGACCGAGCCGCGAATGTCCCGTGAACCCCTGCGGACGCTCGAGCAGCTTCGTGTTCAGCGCATCGAGCTGCTCGGCCGGCACCGCCGTCTGCGGCTCCGCCACCTCCGGCGACGGACCCTTGCTCACCGCGCTTTCCTTCGGCGGCTTCGCCTGCATCGCCTTGTGCGCCGCGTCCAGCTCGTCGGCGAACTCCTTGTCGATGCGCTTCACGTCGTCGTCGCTCACGACGCGCTCGCGCACGAGCCGCGCGCCCCACACCTCGCGCGGCGTCGGGTGCGCCTTCACGAGGTCGTAGAGCTTCGGCTGCGTGAACGCCGGCTCGTCGCCCTCGTTGTGCCCCCAGCGGCGGTAGCCCACGAGGTCGATCAGCACGTCCTTGCGGAACTTCTCGCGGTACGCCATCGCCACGCGCACGGCGGCGATGCACGCCTCGGCGTCGTCGGCGTTCACGTGCATCACCGGCACCTCGTAGCCCTTGGCCGGATCGCTCGAGTAGCGCGTGCCGCGCGCATCGCTGGGATCGGTGGTGAAGCCCACCTGGTTGTTGACGATGATGTGCAGCGTGCCCCCCAGCCGGTACCCGCGCAGCCGCGACAGGTTGAACGACTCGGCCACGATCCCTTCGCCCGGGAAGGCGGCGTCGCCGTGGATGCAGATCGGCAGCACGCGCTGCTCGTCCTGCGTCGTGGAGCCGGCGACGCGCTGCTTCGCACGCGTCATCCCCGCCATCACCGGGTTCACCACCTCCAGGTGGCTCGGGTTCGGCGCGAGCTCGAGCTTCACCGTCGCGTCGCCCACCGTGCGCTCCCCCTCGTAGCCGAGGTGGTACTTCACGTCGCCGGTGGTGGCCTCGGCGCTCTGCTCGCCCGGCCGCCCCTCGAACTCGCCGAACATCTCGCCGTACGGCATCCCCATGATGTTCGTGAGCACGTTCAGGCGGCCGCGGTGCGCCATGCCGATCACCACCTCGCGCGCGCCATGGCCGGCGGCGCCGGCGATGGCCTCGTCGAGCATCGGCACGAGGACGTCGGTCCCCTCGATGGAGAAGCGCTTGTAGCCCTGGTAGCGGAACTGGAAGAAGCGCTCGAGCCCGTCCACCTCGGTGAGGCGGCGCAGCACGGACTTCTTCTCCTCGTCGGTCAGCGGACGCGTGAGCGTGCCGCCCTCCATCTGCGTGCGGAACCACTCGTGCTCCGCCGCGCTCCCCACGTGCGCGAACTCCAGCGCGATCGCGCCGCAGTACGCCTCGCGCAGCTTCGCCACGACGTCCGCCGCCGTGCCCGACTCGTAGCCGAGCGCCGTGGCCGGAACGTCCGCGAGATCCTGCTCGGTGATGCCATGGAATTCCGGCGTCAGCTCGGGCGAGCCCGGCGGCGCGCTGCCGAGCGGGTCGAGCTGCACGGCCAGGTGGCCGAACTGCCGGATGCCGTCCACCAGCGCCGCGGCGCCGGCGGTCTTGCGAAGCAAGGCGTCGTCCGCGACGCGCGCGCCGCCCCCCGTGATGCCCGCGAGCGATTCCGCCGTGCGGAAGAACTGGCGCCACGATTCATCCACCGACGCCGGATCGCGACGGTACGACTCGTAGGCCTCGGCGACGTATCCGTCGTTGAAGACCGTAGTGGTCGGAGGGAATGGAGACATGATGGGGAAATCTAGCACTCAGGCTGGGCGCGTGGGGCGTCGAGCAGGCGGTGACGCACCGCCCGGCCGGCGAAGCGGCTGCGCATGACGTCGATCGCCTCCGGATTGTCGTCCACCAGCATCACGTCCCGGCCGTGGCGATCGGCGGCCTCGCCGAACGAGCCGCTCCCGGCGAAGAAATCCAGCAGCCGGTCGCCGGGTTTCGAGTGCACCCGCACGATCCGTTCGAGGATGCCGAGCGGCTTCTGGGTGGGATAGCCCGTCTTCTCCTTCCCCGTGGGGCTGACGATGGTGTGCCACCAGGTGTCGGTGGGCGTCTTGCCGCGGCCGGCCTTCTCCTCGCCCACCAGGGTGGGCGCCATGTACGGGATCCGGTCCGCCTCGTCGAGCTGGAAGGTGTAGCGCGCCGGGTCGCGCACGTACCACAGGATGTTGTCGTGCTTGGCGGGCCACCGCGTGCGCGAGCGCGCGCCGTAGTCGTACGCCCAGATGATCTCGTTCATGAAGCACTCACGCCCGAAGACCGCGTCAAGCAGCACCTTCACGTAGTGCACCTCGCGCGGATCGAGGTGCAGGAAGAAGCTCCCCGTGGGTGCGAGCACCCGGTGCGCCTCGCGCAGCCGCGGTTCCAGGAAGCCCAGGTAGTCGTCGAAGACGTCCACGTAGCGCTTCGTGCCGAGCCGGATGGACGTGTAGCGCTCTCCCTTGAACCCCACCCGGTCCCCGTCGTCGCTGCGCTCGGTGCGCAGCGCGACGCGCTTCTGCTCGCGGCCGGTGTTGAAGGGCGGGTCGACGTAGATCAGGTCGAACGCGGCGTCGGGCAGCTCGCGCAGGGCGGCGAGGTTGTCGCCGTGGATCACGTCGATCATCGGCGCACGCGGAGCGTCAGCGCGCTTCCACCGTCACCGGCAACACCACGCTGAACGTGGATCCCTTCCCCACCGTGCTCGACACCTCGATGTGCCCGCCGAGCATCGTCGCCAGCCGGCGCGAGATGTACAGGCCGAGCCCGGTGCCGCCATGCCGGCGCGTGAGGCCGGTGTCCACCTGCGCGAAGGGGCGGAACAGCCGCGGCAGCTCGTCCGCCGGGATCCCGATCCCCGTGTCGCTGATGTCGGCGCGCACCGAATGGCCGCTGCGGCTGAGCTGCAGCGTGACCGTGCCCGAGTCGGTGAACTTCACCGCGTTGCCGAGGAGGTTGACGAGGATCTGCCGCGCCTTGTCGATGTCGCTCGTCATGCGCACCGACGCGCGCGGGAGCACGACGTCGAGCTTGAGCCCCTTCTGGATCGCGAGCGGCTCGATCACCGCCGCCGCGGCGCGCACGAGGTCCTCGGCGAGGAACTCGCTCGGCCGCAGCATCTCGCGCCCCTCCTCGAGGCTCGTGAAGGCGAGGATCTCCTCGATCATCGCCGACAGGTGCGTGGTGACCGAGCGCATGCGGTCCACCACGTCGAGCTGCGCCTCGGTCATCGGCCCCATCACCTGGTCGGCGAGGAGCTCGTTGTAGCCGGCGAGCGCGGTGAGCGGCGTGCGCAGCTCGTGGCTCATCGTGGCGAGGAAGCGCCCCTTCGCCCGGTCGGCGCTCTGCGCCTGCTGGAGCAGGAGCGACTTGTGGACGGCGAGTGCCGCATGGTCGGCGAGCATGCGCAGCCGGTCCGAATCAGGCTCGGCGAAGGGCGGCGCCCCGATGGCGCGCGCCACGGCGAGCACGCCGAGCGTCTCGCCATGCGCGTGCAGCGGCGCCACGAGCACGGGACCGAGCGTCAGCTCGGGCACCACGCGCTGCAACGGCCGCCCGGCGCCGTGATAGTTGGTCTCGGAGACGATGGCATTCTGGTCGAACGCCTCCTGCACCATGGAGCCGTCCAGCTCGAAGCAGCGTCCTCGTGCCGGCATCAGGGCGCCGCTGGCGGCGACGACTTCGCTCAGGTGCCCCGTCGTCCGCAGCACGGCGGCCGCGGTGCCGCCGCAGCGCAGCGCCGCAATCTCGCAGAGCGTGTGCAACACCTCGGCCATGTCGCTCACCTCCGCGAGGCGGCGCGCCACGTCGTGCAGCGACGTCCGGTCGTCGTCGTCGGTGAGCTGCGCCTCGAGCACGAGGCCGCCGGTCGCGCGCCGCGCCGTGCAGGTCAGGTGGCGCGATGTCGCATCGGCGCGCACCGGGCGCAGCCAGAGCTGCACCATCCGCGGCTGCCCGTCGGCCAGGGTGGCGCCGAGGAGGGCGAGCCGCTCGCGCGCCGCCTCCTCCAGGAGCTGGACGAGGGGCGTGCCGGCCACGAGCGGCGCGCCGACCCAGCGCGTCCAGCGCGCGTTGGCGTAGGTGACCCTGAGCTCGGGAGAGAGGAGCAGGACGCCGGTGTCGAGCGAATCGAGCGCGGCGCGGATCCCGTTGTCGGAATCGACGCCGTCGTCGGGCCCGCCGGCGTCCGCCGCCGCGTAAGTGGAGCTCATGTCCTCGCTGTGACGAACCCGCATCAGTGGGGCGTGGGTCTGCTACCGATGGTGCACGGAAGCTGGTTGGTCCTGCAACCGCCACTGCAGCGGTGCCGTCACACCGCGATGGCTGCGCGCCGAGGCGAGCAGCGCTGCGACCTGGGCACGATTCAGCGAGGGCAGGTAGATCGCCGTCGCCGGATCCGCACCGGTGAGCTCGGCCGGAACCACGTCGTCCAGCCGCGGCGTGAGGGTCACGGCGAGCACGGGCACCTCCGACAGCGAGCGCTCCCGCGCCCAGCTCTCGAGCACCGCCGAGGTGAGCAGGTCCCCCTCACAGATGATGACCTGCGGCTCGAACCGGGCCGCCGCCTGCGCTGCCGCGTTCACGCCGACCACCGGCTCGCAGACGGCACCGGCGGCACCGAATACCCGGCACAGGTGTTCGCTGAGGAACGCATGGCGGCCCACACACAGCACTCGCATGCCGCAATATACCGCACCGGCTCCCACTTGTTCAGGGTGCCGGCCCGATTGCCCCGTCAGCCCGCTGCCGGCGCCGTCCCGCCCTCGTCGCGCCCGCTTGCCGGTGCCGGCTCGGCCGCGCGCGGCGGCGCCGAGGCGTTCGCCGGCAGCATCAGGCGGAAGGTGCTCCCCTCCCCGAGGGTGGACTCCACCTCCAGGGTGCCGCCCATCATCTCGGCCAGGCGGCGCGAGATCGGCAGCCCGAGCCCCGTCCCTTCGGTGAGCTGCGTCTTCCCGAGCTGGACGAACTCCTCGAAGATCTTCTCCAGGTCGCCCGGGGCGATCCCCTCCCCCTGGTCCTTCACCTCCACCATCGCGCCCCCCTCCGGGGTGGAGGACGACGTCACGGCGATCGGCTGCCCGCGCCCGAACTTGATGGCGTTGGAGAGGAGGTTGAGCAGGATCTGGCGCAGCCGGCGCGGGTCGCTCGTCACCTGCAGCGGCTCGCCGTCGTGCCGCAGCGAGAGGGCCGAGCCGTACTGGTCGGCGAGGGGACGCACGGTGACGAAGAGGTCCTCGACGAGCTGCGGGAAGTTCACCGGCTGCAGCCGCATCTCGATCTTCCCTGCCTCGATCTTGGAGAGGTCGAGCACGTCGTTCACCAGCTCCAGCAGGTGCTTCGCCGCCTTGTGCGTGCGCTTGATCCCCTCGGCCTGCTTCTCGTTGAGGGGACCGTAGATGTTCTCGAGCAGCAGGGTGCTGTAGCCCAGCACCGCGTTGATGGGGGTGCGCAGTTCGTGGCTCATGGAGGCGTAGAAGCGGCTGCGCGCCGCCATGGCGCGTTCCAGCTCCGCCTGCCGCTCCGCCAGCTCCTCGTTCAGCGCGCGGAGGTTCGCCGCCGCCTGGGCCAGCGACTCCGCCTGCTGCCGCAGCGCCTCCTCGGCGCGGCGGCGCTCGGAGATGTCGCGCACGATGAGCGTGTAGGTGCGCCTGCCATGCACGTCGAGGCAGCTCACCGTGGCTTCCAGCGGGAACTGCTCGCCGTTCGCGCGCTGCCCGGTGAAGGAGAGCACCTGCGCCGCCTCCGACCGTCCGTCCGCATGCGCCTGGTCGCTCGACGCCAGGCGGCAGATGCGGTCCAGCGTCTCGTTGCGCACCGGCTCGGGGAAGAAGCGGTTGACCTTCGCGTTCAGCGCCTCGGCCACCGGCGTGGCGAACATGCGCTCCGCCGACGCGTTGAACAGGGAGACCATGCCGTCCGCGTCGAAGACGATGATCGCGTCCATCGCCGAGCCGACGATCTCGGAGAAACGCGCCTCCGACTCGTAGATCTCGCGCATGTGGCGCATCTCGAGGTCGCGCTTCTCGCTCTGGCGCAGCAGCTCCGACTGCGCCGTGATCTGCCGCTGCTTCTGGTACAGGTCCACGAAGACGCTGACCTTCGACCGGAGGATGTCCGGCTTGAAGGGCTTCGTCATGTAGTCCACCGCGCCCACCGAGTACCCCTCGAAGATGTACTCCTCGTCCTTGCTGATCGCGGTGAGGAAGATGATCGGGATGTAGCGCGTCCGCTCGCGCGACTTGATCAGGCGCGCCGTCTCGAAGCCGTCGATCCCCGGCATCTGGACGTCGAGCAGGATGACGGCGAAGTCGTGCGTGAGGAGCAGCCGCAGCGCCTCGTCACCCGAGTGGGCGCGCACGATCTTCTGCCCCAGCCGCTCGAGGATGGCCTCGAGGGCGAGCAGGTTCTCGGCGCGGTCGTCGACGATGAGGATCTCGACCGGCTCCTGGGAGACCGCTGGCGGCGGCTCGGGCAGGTCCTGGGCGTCGGGCTCGCCAGCCGGCACGGTGGTCGTGGTCATGCTTCCTCGCGCTCCGGCATGCCGGACGGCAGCTCACCGAGGAAGCGGATGATCTCGTCGAGCGACATCACCCGCGCCCGGGGCACGGCGCGCGCCGCGGCACGCGGCATCGTCGGGCTCTCGGCGGTGGCAGGATCCTGGACGAGCGCCAGGCCGCCGCGATCGGAGATGAGCCGCAGCCCATCGGCCCCGTCCGCGTTGGCGCCGGTGAGCACGATCCCCACCGTGCGGTGCCCGTAGCTGTCCGCGGCGGTGCCGAAGGCGACGTCGATGGACGGCCGGCTGTAGCGCACCGGCGCCTCCGTGCTGAGCGAGAAGAAGCCCGGCTCGACGAGGGTGTGATAGTCCGGCGGCGCCACGTACACCGTGCCGTGCTCGATCGGCATCTTGTCCTCCACCTCGCATACCGGGAGCGTGGAGCGCTCCTGGAGCAGCATGCGGAGCAGGTGGTCGGAATCCTTGTGCCGGTGCTGCACGAGGGTGACCGCCATGCACAGCGAGTCGGGCAGCCCGCCCACCAGGGCGCGCAGGGCGGCCAGGCCGCCCCACGACGTGCCGACCATCACGATGTCGTATCCAACGCCGGAGTGGTCCATGTCAGCTGACCTTCCGGTAGAGCTTCTCGGTGGGGCTGAGCTTCTCGTAGCACCCTTCGTACTGCGAGAACTTGAGCGATTCCTTGCTGCCGAGGGCGAGGACGCCGAACATCACCAGCGAGTCGTAGAACAGCGAGTGCACCCGGTTCTGCAGCTCGCGGTCGAAGTAGATCAGCACGTTCCGGCAGAAGATCACGTGAAACTCGCTGAACGACCGGTCGGTGACCAGGTTGTGCTGCGAGAACACGATGTTGCGCGTGAGCGAGGGCGCGAAGATCGCGCCGTCGTACTTGGCCGTGTAGTACTCGGAGAAGGAGCGCTTGCCGCCGGCGCGCAGGTAGTTCTCGGTGTACTCCTGCATCCGCTCGAGGGGGAAGATCCCCTGCCGCGCGCGCTGCAGCACCACGTCGTTGATGTCGGTGGCGTACAGCCGCGCCCGGTCGTACAACCCTTCCTCCTCGAGGAGGATGGCCATCGAGAACACTTCCTCGCCCGTGGAACAGCCGGCGTGCCAGATCCTGATGAACGGATAGGTGCGCAGCAGCGGCACCACGCGCTCGCGGAACTCCTTGTAGAAGGACGGGTCGCGGAACATCGCCGTCACGTTCACCGAGAGGTCGAGCAGCAGCCGCTCCATCGCCTCGGGATCGTGGAGGATCCGCGCCTGCAGCGCGGAGATGTTGCGCAGCCCCTCCCCCTCCACCCGCTTCCACAGCCGGCGGCGGATGGACGCATACGCGTAGCTGCGGAAGTCGAAGCCGTAATGGCGGAACACCCCTTCCAGGAGCAGCTCGATCTCGAGCCGCTCCAGGTCGGGGTTGTAGTGGTACGGCGCCCCGGGAAGGGGCGACTCGCCAGCTACCGGTACAGCCATACCCGCATGAGGCTGAGCAACTGGTCGGTGTCCACCGGCTTGGTGATGTAGTCGGAGGCACCGGCGGCGATCGTCTTCTCACGATCGCCCTTCATGGCCTTCGCCGTGAGCGCGATGATCGGCAGCGCCTTCAGCTCCGGGATCTCGCGGATCGCCCGCGTCGTCTCGTAGCCGTCCATCCCCGGCATCATGATGTCCATCAGCACGATGTCGTAGTCGGGCCGCTCCTTCAGCATCGCGATGGCGTCGCGCCCGTTCTCGGCGAACGCCACCTGCATTCCGTGGTCCTCCAGCATGCTCGTCAGGGAGAAGATGTTCCTCACGTCGTCGTCGACGATCAGGACGCGCTTCCCCGAGAACACCGCGTCCGCGTTGTGCAGGCGCTCCAGCATGCGGCGCTTCTGCTCGGGCAGCTTGGCCTCCACCCGGTGCAGAAACAGCGCCGTCTCGTCCAGCAGGCGCTCCGGCGACTTCACGTCCTTGACGATGATCGTCTCGGCGAACTTGCGGAGCTTGGTCTCCTCGCCCTGCGTGAGCTCCTTGCCGGTGTAGATGATGATCGGGAGGTCGCGCATCGCCGGGTTCGCCTTCACCGTCTCCAGCAGCTCGAACCCGCTCACTCCCTCCAGGCCGAGGTCGAGCACCATGCAGTCGAAGTGCCCGGTGGCCAGCTCGCGGAGCGCATCCTCCGCCGAGCCGACCGCGGTGATGGCCACGTCCTCGTGCTGGATCAGCTCGATCATGCTGTTGCGCTGCACGTCGTCGTCCTCCACCACGAGCAGGCGCTTCACCGAGGTGTCGATGAAGTCGGCGATCCTGGCGAACGATTCGTCGAGTGCTTCCTTGGTGACGGGCTTCTCGAGGTAGGCGAGCGCCCCCGACTTGAGCCCCTGCTGGCGCTCGCGCACCCCGGTGATGATGTGCACCGGGATGTGCCGCGTCTGCGGGTGGTGCTTGAGCCGGTCGAGCACGGCCCAGCCGTCCATCCCCGGCATGTCGATGTCGAGGGTGATGGCGTCCGGGTTGAAGGCGTGGGCCAGCTTGAGCCCGGCCTCGCCGTCCAGCGCGCACAGGCCCTTGAAGCCCTTCTCGCGCGCCATCTCCAGCAGCACCTTCGAGAAGTTGGTGTCGTTCTCGATGATGAGCAGGACGCGGTCGCCGTCGTCGATCGCGTCGCGGTCATCCTCGAAGCCGATCGGGCGCGGCAGCTCCTCCATCGCCGCCGGCACGTCGTAGCTGTCCTCCTTCGCCGGGGCAGCCATGGGCGGGGCAGCCACGGCGGTCCCGCCGGCCGAGCCCTGCCAGCCGCCGCCAGCCGGCGACGACGACACGGCCGCCGGCTCGGCAAACGCGCCACGGCCCGGCGCGCGCATGCCGCCACGCGGCGCCGGCTCGCGCGCGGGCAGGTCACTCCGCCGCCGCGCCGGCGCCCCCGACGGGGCGTGCTCGATGGAGCCCTCGAGCTCGGCGTAGTGCGCGGGGAGGAAGAGCGTGAAGGTGCTCCCCTTGCCCGGCGCGCTCTCCACCCGGATCTCGCCGCCCAGCAGGCGGGCGATCTCGCGGCTGATCGTCAGCCCGAGCCCCGTGCCGCCGTACTTGCGGCTCGTCGTCCCGTCCGCCTGCTGGAACGACTCGAAGATGAGCTGCTGCTTGTCCTTCGGGATGCCGATGCCGGTGTCCTCGACCTGGAAGGCGATGACCATGTCCGCGGCATCGAGCGTCCGCGCGGCGAAGCGCTTCCCCTTGTCCGCCTTGCGGATGGTGAGCGTCACCCCCCCCTTCTCGGTGAACTTCAGCGCGTTGGAGAGGAGGTTCTTGAGCACCTGCTGCAGCCGCTGGCCATCCGTGTAGATGGTGGGCGGCACGTCCGGCTGCACGTCCACCTTCAGGAAGAGCCCCTTCTGCTCCGCCACCGGGTCGAAGGTGCGGTGGCTGAAGGCGCTGACCTCGGTGATCGGCACCTCCGCTGCATCCACCTCCATGCGCCCCGCCTCCACCTTCGACAGGTCGAGGATGTCGTTGATCAGGTTCAGCAGGTCGGTGCCCGAGGAGTGGATCGTCTGCGCGAACTCCACCTGCTTGGGGGTGAGCGTGTGCTCCTTGTTGTCGCTCAGCAGCTTGGCCAGGATGAGCAGCGAATTGAGCGGCGTGCGCAGCTCGTGGCTCATGTTCGCCAGGAACTCGCTCTTGTACTTCGAGCTGAGCGAGAGCTGCTCGGCCTTCTCCTCGAGGGCGAGGCGTGCCGCCTCCACCTCGCGGTTCTTCTGCTCCACCTTCTGGTTCTGCTCGGCGAGCAGCGAGGCCTTCTCCTCCAGCTCCTCGTTGACCTGCTGCAGCTCCTCCTGCTGCTCCTTGAGCAGCTCCTCGGACTGCCGCAGCGTCTTGGCCTGCGCCTCCAGCTCGGAGTTGGAGCGCTTGAGCTCGTCCTGCTGCTGCTGCAGCTCCTGCGACTGGCTCTGCAGCTCCTGGGTGAGCTTCTGCGACTGCTCCAGCAGCTCCTCCGTGCGCATGTTCGCCTTGATCATGTTCAGCACGACGCCGATCGACTCCGCGAGCTGGTCGAGGAACGTCTGGTGGATCTGGCTGAACGGCAGGAAGCTGGCGAGCTCGATCACCGCCTGCACCTCACCCTCGAACAGGATGGGCAGCACGATGATGTTGCGCGGCGGCGCCTCGCCGAGGCCGCTGGTGATCTGGATGTAGTCGTCGGGGACGTTCTGGAGCAGGATCGGCTGCTTCTCCAGCGCCGCCTGTCCCACCAGCCCCTCGCCCAGCACGAAGCGGTTGCCCACGTGCTTGCGCGCGCGGTACGCGTAGCTGGCGATGAGCCGCAGCATCGGCGCGCCGCCCTCCGCCTCCATGATGAAGAACGCGCCGTGGTGCGCCGACACCAGCGGTGTCAGCTCCGACATGATCAGCCGCGACACGCTCTCCAGGTCCTTCTGGCCCTGCATCATCCGGCTGAACTTGGCGAGGTTGGTCTTCAGCCAGTCCTGCTCCTCGTTGCGCTCCGTCGTCTCCTTCAGGTTCGCGATCATCTGATTGAGGTTCGACTTGAGCTCGTCCAGCTCGCCCTGCGCGTTCACGGTGATCTGCCGGGTGAGGTCACCCTTCGTCACTGCCGTGGCCACGTCGGCGATGTTGCGCACCTGCACGGTGAGCGAGTTGGCCATCGCGTTCACCGAGTCGGTGAGCTCCTTCCACGTGCCCGCCACGCCTGGCACCTCGGCCTGGCCGCCCAGCTTGCCCTCCGTACCCACTTCGCGCGCCACGCGCGTCACTTCGTCGGCGAACACCCGGAGCTTTTCCACCATCGTGTTGACGGTGTTCTTCAGCTCGAGGATCTCGCCCCGCGCCTCGACGGTGATCTTCTGCGACAGGTCGCCGTTGGCCACCGCCGTCGTCACGAGCGCGATGTTTCGCACCTGGCTCGTGAGGTTCGACGCCATGAAGTTCACGTTGTCGGTGAGGTCCCTCCACACGCCGCCGGCGCCCGGCACGCGTGCCTGGCCGCCGAGGATGCCCTCCGAACCCACCTCGCGGGCCACGCGAGTCACTTCGCTCGCGAACGAGTTGAGCTGCTCCACCATCGTGTTGACGGTGTTCTTGAGCTCCAGGATCTCGCCGCGCGCGTCGACCGTGATCTTGCGCGACAGGTCGCCGAGGGCGACGGCCGTCGTGACGTCGGCGATGTTTCGCACCTGGTTGGTCAGGTTGCTCGCCATCCCGTTCACGCTGTCCGTCAGGTCCTTCCAGGTGCCGGCCACGCCGGGCACGTTGGCCTGACCACCCAGCCGCCCTTCCGTACCCACCTCTCGCGCCACGCGGGTCACTTCCGCCGCGAAGCTCGAGAGCTGGTCCACCATCGTGTTCACGGTGTTCTTCACCTCGAGGATCTCGCCCTTCGCCTCGGCGGTGATCTTCTTGGAGAGGTCGCCCTTGGCGACCGCCGTCGTGACGTCGGCGATGTTGCGGACCTGGTTGGTCAGGTTCGTCGCCATGCCGTTCACGGAATCGGTGAGGTCCTTCCAGGTGCCGGCCACGCCCGGCACGTTGGCCTGGCCGCCGAGCACTCCCTCCGTACCCACTTCTCGCGCCACTCGCGTGACCTCGGCGGCGAACGAGTTGAGCTGGTCCACCATGGTGTTCACGGTGTTCTTCAGCTCGAGAATCTCGCCCTTCGCCTCGGCCGTGATCTTGCGCGAGAGGTCGCCCTTCGCGACCGCCGTCGTGACGTCGGCAATGTTGCGGACCTTGTTGGTCAGGTTCGTCGCCATGCCGTTCACGGAATCGGTGAGGTCCTTCCACGTGCCGGCGACGCCGGGCACGTTGGCCTGGCCGCCCAGCACGCCCTCCGTTCCCACCTCTCGCGCCACTCGGGTGACTTCGGCGGCGAACGAGTTGAGCTGGTCCACCATGGTGTTCACGGTGTTCTTCAGCTCGAGAATCTCGCCCTTCGCCTCTGCCGTGATCTTGCGCGACAGGTCACCCTTGGCGACCGCGGTGGTGACGTCGGCGATGTTTCGCACCTGGTTCGTCAGGTTGCTCGCCATGCCGTTCACCGAGTCGGTGAGGTCGCGCCAAGTGCCGCTGACCCCCTCCACGTTCGCCTGGCCGCCCAGCCTTCCTTCCGTACCGACCTCTCGAGCGACGCGGGTCACCTCGGCGGCGAAGGCGTTCAGCTGATCCACCATCGTGTTGACGATGGTCTTCAGCTCGAGGATCTCGCCCTTCGCTTCCGCGGTGATCTTCTTGGACAGGTCGCCCTTGGCGACCGCGGTGGTGACGTCGGCGATGTTTCGCACCTGCGCCGTCAGGTTCGACGCCATGAAGTTCACCGAGTCGGTGAGGTCCTTCCACGTGCCGGCGACTCCGCTGACCTTCGCCTGTCCGCCGAGCATGCCCTCGGTGCCTACTTCCTTGGCGACTCGCGTCACTTCGTCGGCGAAGCTGGAGAGCTGGTCCACCATCGTGTTGATGGTGTTCTTGAGCTCCAGGATCTCGCCCTTGGCCTCGACGGTGATCTTCTGGGAGAGGTCGCCGTTGGCGACGGCCGTCGTGACGAGGGCGATGTTTCGCACCTGGTTCGTCAGGTTGCCGGCCATGCCGTTCACCGAGTCGGTGAGGTCCTTCCAGGTGCCAGCCACGCCGGGCACGTTGGCCTGGCCGCCGAGCATGCCCTCCGTACCTACCTCTCGTGCGACGCGGGTCACTTCGCTCGCGAAGGCGTTGAGCTGGTCCACCATGGTGTTGACGGTGTTCTTCAGCTCGAGAATCTCGCCGCGTGCCTCGGCGGTGATCTTGCGCGACAGGTCGCCCTTGGCGACCGCGGTCGTGACGTCGGCGATGTTTCTCACCTGGCTGGTGAGGTTCGACGCCATGAAGTTCACCGAGTCGGTGAGGTCCTTCCACGTGCCGGCGACGCCCGGCACGTTCGCCTGGCCGCCCAGCACCCCTTCCGTACCGACCTCGCGCGCCACGCGCGTCACTTCGTCGGCGAAGCTGGAGAGCTGGTCCACCATCGTGTTGATGGTGTTCTTGAGCTCCAGGATCTCGCCCTTCGCTTCCGCGGTGATCTTCTTGGACAGGTCGCCCTTGGCGACCGCGGTGGTGACGTCGGCGATGTTTCGCACCTGGTTGGTCAGGTTGCTCGCCATGCCGTTCACGGAGTCGGTCAGCTCCTTCCAGGTGCCGGCCACGCCAGGGACGTTGGCCTGGCCGCCCAGCCGCCCTTCGGTACCTACCTCTCGCGCCACGCGCGTGACTTCGCTGGCGAAGGCATTGAGCTGGTCCACCATTCGATTCACGGTGGATCCGATGCGGAAGAACTCGCCCTGGACGGTCTTCCCGTCGATCTCCAGCTCCACCTTCTGGCTGAGGTCTCCCTCGGCCACCGCCTTGATCACGCGCGCCACCTCGCTGGTGGGCTGCACGAGGTCGGTGATGAGGGAGTTGAGCGAGTCCACGCTCCCCGCCCAGTTCCCCGACGCGGGGCCGATGGTGGCGCGATCGCGCATCTTCCCCTCGCGGCCCACGGAGAGGGCCACGCGATTGAGCTCGTCGCACAACCGGCCCTGCTTCATCACGACGCTGTTGAAGACCTCGGCCAGCTCCGCCACCAGCGGGTCGCCGACCGGATCGAGGCGCACCGAGAAGTCGCCGGCGTCCACGGCCCGCAGGCCGCCCAGCAGCCGCCGCAGGGCGCGTTCGCGCTGGCCCGAGCCGTCGCTGCCGCGCGCGCCATTGCCCCCCGCCCCGTTCTCCTCGTCGGTGGCAACCGCGGTCGTCAGGTCGTCGCCCTCGGGCGCCGTCGCCGCCATCACCGCAGCCGCCGAGCGGCGGGGACGCCCGCGCTTGCCGCGCGTGCTGCCGCTGCGGCCGTCGCCATTGCCGCGGCCGTTGCCGCTGCCACGCCCGTCGGGCGTATTGTCCTGATCAGCCATTTCGGGTCTCTCGCTGACGCTCGCCGTCAGCTCCTGAAGGGGAAGGGAGAGGGATACAAGAGGCCACCATCTTCCGGTGGTCGATCATGCCTGGGGTCTGGCCGCCACATGCCGGCCCGTCGGGTGGGTCCGTCGCTGCCGGTCGGGAGGCTGCCTCATGGGCGGATCGGATGCAAGAAGCACGCTCCACCCAACATTCCAATTGTTATTGATACATCGCCGGAGCCAACTGTTTCCCGGGATCAGCCCTCTCCCGGAACTTGGCCCACGACCAGCCGAACGGGAATACCCCCGTTGCTCGTGCGGGCCACCTCCCGGAGGGGGATTCCCAGCTGCCGCTCCAGGGCCACGTCCGGGGACAGCAGGGCCACCTGCCAACCCGGCGCCCGCTCCCGCAGCACCTGGCCCAGCCGCGCCCAGAGGTTGCGCACCCGGTCCGCCTCCCCGACGCGCACCCCGTAGGGGGGATTGGTCACCACCCACCCCCGATCGCCCGCCGGAATCTCCAGCGCCGAAATGGTGTGGGTGGCCAGCGAGAGGTCGTCGCGCACCCCGGCCCGCTCGGCGTTGGAGGCCGCGGCGCGGATGGCCCCCTCGTCGCGGTCGGAGCCGACAATCGTTGGAAGGGCGGCCACGGCCCCGCGTCCGGCCAGCTCGTTCCGCACCCAGGCGCCCAGGGTGGGGGGCACGCCGGGCCACCGCTCCACCGCGAAGTGCCGCTTCGCACCTGGCGGAACGCCGCGCGCCATCAGCGCCCCCTCGATCACGATCGTTCCCGACCCGCACATGGGGTCCACGAGCGGCGCCGAGCCGTCCCACCCCGACGCCGCCAGCAGGGCCGCCGCCATCGTCTCGCGCAGCGGCGCCCGGGCCGTCGCCTGCCGCCACCCGCGGCGATGCAGCAGCTCGCCCGAGGTGTCCGCGCTCACCGTGCACCGGTCGTGGAACATGCGCACCACGAAGAGCTGTGCCTCGTCTCCCGCGCTGGCAGGGTCATCCTCCGTGCCCTCGCTGCGCGCCCGCTCCACGCGGGCGCCGGGGATGGCGCGCACCAGCGCCTCGCCCAGCCGCTGCGCCACGGCGTCGGAGTGGTAGAGCCGCGACTTCCGGCAGGTGACGCGGAAGCGCGCTGCACCGTCGGGACGGACCATGCGCGCCCACGGGATCCGGCGCGCATGCCGCTCCAGCTCCACGAACGACCGCGCCTCGAAGCTCGCCACGCGCACGAGCACCCGCGACGCGATGCGCAGCCCCGCGTTCGCCAGCAGCACGCTGCGCAGGTCGCCGCGCCACTCCAGGCCGCCCCCCTCGGCGGCGATCGTCGCCGGCAGGCCGAGCCGGAGCGCCTCGGCGAGCGCCAGCGTCTCCAGGCCGGGCGCCACGATGGCGAAGCAGTCGTACGAATCGGCGTGCTTCGTCGCTTCGTCGGGCCGACGCTTCGTCGCCTCGCGTGGCCGCTTCGTCACGTCGTTGCCTCACGGGCGGCAAGCCGTGCCGACCGCGCCTGCGCCGAGCGCACCAGCCGGTAGCCGAGCAGCGCGATGAACACGACGAGGTAGACCAGCGGGAAGAAGGTGTCCTTCTTCACCGCCCACAGGTAATGGATCGTCCCCGTCACGGCCGCCACGTAGACGAGCTGGTGCAGCCGGTTCCACCGCCGCCCTCCCATCCGCTTGATCCACCCCCTGGTGGACGTGAGCGCGAGCGGGATGAGGATGACGAACGTCAGCATGCCGATCAGGATGTACCTGTGCTTCGCGATCTCGCGGCCCATGAAACCCAGGTCGAAGTCCATGTCGGCCCAGCTCCAGGTGAAGACATGGATCACCGCATAGAAGAAGGCGAAGAGGCCGAGCATGCGGCGGTACTTCGCCAGCGCTCCCACGCCGAGGAGCTGGCGCACCGGCGTGACGGCGAGGGTGATGGCGAGGAAGCGCAGCGTCCAGAGCCCGGTGCGGATCTCCGTGGCGGCGATCTGGTCCGCGCCGAGCGAGCTGTTCCACCACGCGATCACCCCGAGCTCGTTCAGCCAGTCGAGCGCGAGGTGCGCGAAGGGGATGAGGCAGAGCAGGAAGACGGTGACGCGAACTGCAGGGTGGAGCAGGAGCTGCGAACGGGCGGTCAGAAGTTCCTCCGCAGGTCCATGCCGCGGTACATGCTCGCCACCTGGTCGCCGTAGCCGTTGAACATCAGTGTCTCGCGGCGACGGAACTCGCCGATGCGCCGCTCGCGCCCCTGCGACCAGCGCGGGTGGTCCACTTCCGGGTTCACGTTGGCGTAGAAGCCGTATTCGTCGGGCGCGGCGATGTTCCAGGTGGTGCGCGGCTGCTCGGCGAGGAAGGAGATCTTTACGATCGACTTCGCTCCCTTGAAGCCGTACTTCCACGGGATGACCATGCGAAGCGGGGCGCCGTTCTGGTTGGGGAGCGGCTTGCCGTACAGCCCCGTGGCGACGAGGGTGAGCGGGTGCATCGCCTCGTCCATGCGCAGCCCTTCCACGTAGGGCCACTGCAGGATGGCGCGCCGCTGTCCCGGCATCTGCTGCGGATCGTACAGCGTGGTGAAGCTCACGAACTTCGCGCCCGGGAGCGGCTCGAAGCGGGCGATCATGTCGCGGAAGGGGATGCCCTGCCACGGGATCACCATGGACCACGCCTCCACGCAGCGCAGGCGGTAGGTGCGATCCTCCACCTTGTACGGCTTCACGAGGTCCTCGAGCGCGTACGTCGCCGGCTTCTTCACCAGCCCGTCCACCGTGACCGTCCACGGGCGGGTGCGGAAGCGCTGCGAGTTCTCCTTCGGGTCGCTCTTGTCGGTGCCGAACTCGTAGAAGTTGTTGTAGCTGGTGATGTCCTCGTACGAATTGAGCTTGTCCTGCGGCTCCTGCGCATCGCCCTCCGTGCTGCCGCTGGAGGCGTACTCGGTGCGCGGCTCGTCGCGGCCGCAGGCGGCGGCGAGCGACAGGCCGGCGAGCGCGACCCCCGCGCCGCCCACGCGGGCGATGAACTCGCGCCGGCGCAGGTAGACGGACTCCGGCGTGATCTCCGACGAAGGGATGTCGCTCGGGCGGCGGATGAGCATGGCAGGAACCGGTTCGAGGGTGCAGCAGCGCGTGGACGTTCCCTTATAGGGAGCAGGTAACGCGCCGGTTCCCTGTTCCACAAGCCCGCCGGTCGCGCGCGCCGGCAGGAATGACAGTCCCCCTGTCAGGGTGAAAGAGCGCACGGGAGCGAATTCGGCCGCACTGGCAGGATTCACCTGGTCCGGCGCCTGCCTTTTTCCGGGTCGCCGCCGCCATGGCGGACGTACGGGCTCACTCAATCCTCCATGGAGACTTCGACCATGCTGAACACGCGCAACCTGAACACGCTGGACCGCATGCTCACCCTCGACCGCGTCTTCGACCAGGCGTTCGGCAGCTCGCTCGGCTCGCGCGTCTGGGTGCCGGCGATGGACGTCGCCGAGCGCAAGGATGCCTACGTGGTGCAGGCAGAGCTGCCGGGGCTGCGCCCCGATCAGGTGGATGTGTCGTTCGAGAAGAACGTGCTCACCATCCGCGGCACCAAGCCCGCCAGCTTCGACGCAGCCGCCGAAGGCGAGCTGCGCATCTTCGCCGCGGAACGCGTGAGCGGCACCTTCGAGCGCTCGGTGCGGCTCCCCGAGTTCGTGGATGCCGAGCGGATCACGGCGAGCGTCGACAACGGTGTGCTCACCGTCACGGTGCCGAAGGC
>DASURL010000101.1:0-5829 GCA_036280075.1 Gemmatimonadaceae bacterium
CTACGTCAGTTGTAGTTACTCAGTCTGAAGCGCCACCGTCGGCGGCACACGGGTGGCTCGCCGCGCCGGGAGATAGGTGGCCAGCAACGCCACCGCGATCAGGAAGAGCGGCACGAGCACGAACGTCACCGGATCCACCGCGCTCACGCCGTAGAGCAGGCTGGCGATCAGTCGCGTCGCGGCGAAGGCGGCGACGAGGCCGACGGCCACGCCGATCAGTGCCGGCCGCATTCCCTGGCGCACGACGAGCTGCTTCACCTCGTGCGGGTCGGCGCCGAGCGCCATGCGCACGCCGATCTCACGCGTGCGCTGCGCCACGGTGTAGGCCATCACGCCGTAGATGCCGATCGCCGCCAGCAGCAGGGCGATGGCGGAGAAGCCGCCAAGCAGGAGCACGCTGAGTCGTGGGCGCGCGATGTTCCGCGACACCCGGTCCTCGAGCGTCTGGATGTCGTTGACGAGGAGGTCGGGGCTCACCGAGCGCACGGCGCCGCGCACGGAGCTCGCGAGCAGCATGGGGTCGCGGTCGCCGCGCAGCGAGACGTAGACCACGCGGGTGGGCGCCTGGTCGATGGACTGGTAGAGCTGCGCGTACGGCTTCGCCGTCACTCCCTCCTGCGCGATGTTCCCCACGACGCCGACGATGGTCATCCACGTCGTATTCGGGTTGCCCGGGTTGCCGAAGGTGATGCGGCTGCCGATCGGGTCGCGTCCGTCGTCGAAGAAGCGGCGCACCGCCTCCTCGCTGATCACGGCGACCGGCGTCGTCCCTGCGCGGTCCTCGGCCGTGATCAGCCGCCCGCGCTTCAGCGGGATGTGCATCGTGGCGAAGTAGTCCGGCGACACGGCGAAGGGCTGCATGTCCTCCGGCGCCGCGCCGGGCCGGCTTGGGCGGTCGGGGCGTCCCTGGATGCTGAACGAGAGGTAGCTCGCGCCGTCCATCGGGAGGTCGGCGCTGAGCGCGGCGTGCTGCACGCCGGGAAGCGACTTCGCCCGCTCGAGCAGCGACGGGTACAACGCTCCGGCCTGGTCGCGATCGCTGAACCTGGCCACCGGGAAGGTGACGCTCCAGGTGAGCACCTGCGACGGATCGAAGCCGAGGTTCACCTTCGTCAGCTTGTCGAAGCTGCGGATGAGCAGGCCGGCGCCGACGAGGAGCATGAGCGCCACCGCCACCTCGCCGAGCACGAGCGCACCGCGTACGCGGGCGAGCGAGCCGCCGGTGGCACCGCGTGCGCCTTCGCGCAGCGTGGCGTGCAGCGAGCCGCGGCTCAGCCGCAGTGCCGGCGCAAGGCCGAACAACAGTCCCGTGACCACCGACAGCATGACCGTGAAGGCGACGATGGTGCCGTCGATCGTGATCTCCCCCTGGCGCGGGAGGAACTGGACGTCGAGGCCACGCACGGCCGCCACGCCCCAGGTGGCCATGCCGAGGCCGAGCGCACCGCCGATGAGGGCGAGCACCACGCTCTCGGTGAGGAGCTGGCGCATGAGCCGACCGCGGCCGGCACCCAGCGCGACGCGCACCGCCACCTCGCGATCGCGCGACGCGGCGCGCGCCAGCAGCAGGTTGGCGACGTTCGCGCAGGCGATGAGCAGCACGAGCGCCACGGCGCCCATGAAGGCGAGGAGCGCCGGCCGCACGCCGCGCACCATGTCGTTCTGCAGCCCGATCACCTCGCTGCGGATCGTCGTGTTGGTGGCGGGATACTCCTCGGCGAGGCGGCGGTTCACGGCGGCGACGTCGGCGTCGGCCTGCTGCACGCTCACGCCGGGCTTCAGCCGCGCGTACACGTCCATGAACTCGGCGCGGCGCGGCATGGTGGTGTCGGCGCGGGCCGGCGCGTAGAGATCCACGTCGCGTGCGATGCGGAAATCCTTCGGCGCGATGCCGACGACCAGGTACGGCTGGCCGCTCAGCTGGATCTGCCGGCCGACGATGCGCTCGTCGCCGGCGAAGCGGCGCTGCCAGTAGCCATAGTCGAGGATGACGACGCGGTCGTCGCCGCCGACCTGTTCCTCCTCAGGAAGGAAGCCGCGGCCGATGGCGGGACGGACGCCGAAGGTCGTGAGGAAATTGGCCGTGACCCGGTCGGCGATCACGCGCTCCGGTTCACCCTCACCGGTGAGGACGAAGGCGCCATTGTAGCGCGCCGCCATCTGCTGGAAGGAGTGCGACTGGACGCGCCAGTCCTGGAAGTCGGGGAGCGAGGTGCTCGTGCGCCCGAACTCGGGATAGCGGCCGTAGATGCGCACCAGCTGATCCGGCTGGCCGAACGGCAGCGGGCGCAGCAGCACGCCGTGCACGACACTGAAGATCGCCGAGTTGGCGCCGATGCCGAGCGCGAGGGTGAGGACGACGGCGAGCGCGAAGCCCGGCGAACGGCGGATGGTGCGCCAGGCGTACCTGAGGTCGGCGAGCATCACTCCATCCATCCGTCCTTGAGGTGGATCGTGCGGTGCCCGTAGCGGGCGTTCTCGTCGGAATGAGTGACCTGGACGATCGTGGTGCCCGCGGCATTCAGCCGCGCGAACAGTTCCATGATCTCGCGGGCCTGCGCCGAATGGAGGTTGCCCGTCGGCTCGTCGGCGAGGATGAGCGACGGCTCGCCGATCACGGCGCGCGCGATGCCGACGAGCTGCTGCTGGCCGCCGGAGAGCTGGCGCGGGTAGAGGTCCTTCTTGCCGACCATGTTGAAGCGGTCGAGCATGTCGGCCACGCGCGAGGCGCGCTCGCTCTTCCCGATGCCACGATAGTCGAGGGGCACGTGGAGGTTCTCGGCCACCGTCAGCTCGTCGAGCAGGTGGTACTGCTGGAAGACGAAGCCGATGTGCTCGCGCGCCAATGCCCGCCGCTGTTCGAGCTTCAGCGCGTGCACCGGATGGCCTCGCAGGAAGTACTCGCCGCTGAACTCGGCGTCGAGCATGCCGAGGATGGAGAGGAGCGTGCTCTTGCCGGCGCCGGACGGGCCCATGACGGTCACGAACTCGCCCGGTGCGACGTCGAGCGTGATGCGACGCAGGACGTACGTCGCACCGCCGGAGGTGCGGTGCGACTTCTCGACGTTGCGCAGCGAGACGACGGCGCCGGAGGGATTGGCGGCGGAGAGCGCCGCGGTGTCCTGGCGGGGATGCGAGAGCATGGGTGAGTCCTCAGGCGGCGCGAAGGACGATGACCGGGAGCTTACGCCTACAGCGTGGTGCCAGCCTTCGCTGCGCGGCGCTTCTCCTCATGCGCGATGTCATCCACCACGCGCCCGTCGAACAGGTGCACGGAGCGGTCGGCGAACTCGGCGTAGCGCGGGTCGTGGGTGACCATGCAGATCGTCGCGCCCCCCTTGTGCAGCTCCTGGAGGAGCGACATCACCGCCTCGCCGTTCTGCGAGTCCAGGTTACCCGTCGGCTCGTCGGCGAGGAGGATGGCCGGCTCGCCCGCCACGGCGCGCGCCACGGCGACGCGCTGTTGCTGGCCGCCGGAGAGCTGTGCCGGATAGTGGTTGGTACGGTGCGACATCCCGACGCGCTCGAGGGCGTCGATCACGCGCCGCTTCCGCTCGGCGGGATCGAGCGCCGCGTCGCCGGTGCGGTAGGTGAGCGGCAGCTCGACGTTCTCGTAGACGGTGAGGTCGCCGATCAGGTTGAACGCCTGGAAGATGAAGCCGATCTGCCGGTTGCGGACGCGCGCCCGCTCGAAGGGCGTGAGGTCCGATACCGACTCGCCGGCGAGGCGATACTCGCCCTCGCTGGTCGCGTCGAGCAGGCCGAGGATGGAAAGGAGCGTCGTCTTGCCGCAGCCCGACGGGCCGGAGATGGCGACGAACTCACCCTGCTGCACGTCGAGGTGCACGTCGGTCAGGGCATGCGTCTCCACTTCGTCGGTGACGAACACCTTCTTGATGCCGCGCATGCGGATGAGCGAGTCGGCATTCGTGGCAACGTAGGGCGAGGCAGCGGTCGAAGTGGAAGTCGTCATGGGTCGCCGAGGCGCGAAGGGTTGGGGAGGAGGACGGATGTGAGTGTGATGCCGCGAGCTCGCGGAAGGTTTGCGCTTACTTCAGCTTGACGCGTTCGACGTTGTCCCACTGGCTCATGTCGGAGGTGATCACGCGATCACCGACCTTGAGGCCCGACAGCACCTGCACGGTGGTGACGGAGGAGACGCCAAGCTTCACCGGCACGCGCGTGGCGTACTTGCCGTCGCCATCGAGCTTGAACAGGCCGACGGTGCTCTCGCCCTGTCCGTACGCCGGACGTCCGACGTGCAGCACGTCGCTGAGCCGCTCGATCTCGATCGTGCCGTCCACCGACAGGTCGGGGCGCGCGCCCTTCGGGAGCGCGCCGTCGAGTGCGACCTCCACGGTGACGGTGCCGGTCTGCACCGACGGATCGACGCGCATCACGTGGCCCTTGACGATGCCGTTGCGCGTGTCGATGTCCACCGACTGGCCGACGACGACGTCGCGTGCCTGCGTCTCCGGAACGCGAAGCTCCGCCTTGAGGCGGCCGGGCTGGGCCACGGTGGCGAGCACCTGGCCCGGCACGACCCACTGCCCGAGCTCGAGGGGCTGGGTCTGGAGCACGCCGTCCTCCGGCGCGAGGACGCGCATGGACTCGACGCGCTGCTGCTGGAAGGCGGCGATCGCCCGCGCGCGCTGCACCTCGTTGCGCTGCAACTCGATCTGCTGCGCCATGGCGTCGTCCATCACCTTGAGCCGCGACTTCTCGGCGTCGAGCCGTGCACTCGCATCGGCGGCACGCTCGGCGGCCTGCGCGATGTCGTTGCTGCTGGCGAGCTTCTTCTCGCCGAGCTGCTTGAGCATGTTCGCCTGGCGGACGGCGTCACTGGCCGCGGCCTGGGCAGAGGCAACGGCCGCCTGCTGCGTCAGGCGCTGCGTGGCGAGCGAGGTCTGGAGGTTGACGAGCGCCGCCTGCGCGGAGGTGACCTGGCGCTGCGCCTCGAGCGCCTCGAGCTGGACGTCCGGGTTCGACAGGAGGAGCAGCATGGAGCCGCCCTTCAGCGTGGCGCCGGGCCGCAGCGGGAGCTGCTCGACCCGTCCCGCGGTGAGCGCGGAGACGAGGTGCATCCGCTCGGGGACGAGGGTGCCCGGCGCGCGCACGGCACGCACCATGGTGCCGCGCTGCACGGAGTCGATCATGAGGGTGGAGCGATCCACCGACGGCGCGGCGGCGGGGAGCATGCCGAGCGCGATGGTGAGCAGCACGAGCACGGCGACACCGCTGCCGATGGCGATGTACTTGGTGCGCTTCTTCTTTGGTTCGCGTTTGATGTCCATCGGGAAAGTCGCAGGTGGGGCAGGGACGGCGACCGGTGCCAAGGCGAGGGGCGTGCCGGCAGGAGTGTTCAGTCAAGTAGTTGTGACAGCGCGATTTAGTGCTTGGTTGGCGTCGCTGTCCGGGCCGGAGCTGTGCGGTATTGGGAAAGGGGGTCCCGGAATCGAACACTGATGAACGGCAACTGATGTAGTTCGTACCTGGTACTTCGTACGGGGACCGACATCCGGGCCCCTACAATGCGCCGGCGATCTCTACGTGGCGCTGACGTGCATTGGACCAAGCTTCCTGCTGGGTCCAGCTACGACGTACGAAGTACGTGCTACTTCAGTTGTAGTTGAGCGTTCACCGGAATTCGCACCCGCCCCACGCACCCCGATCCATCCGTTCTGTTCTCGAGGGTCAGTGTCCCCCCGTGCCCCTCGGCGATCTGACGGGAGAGTACGAGCCCGATCCCCGTTCCGTTTCGCTTCGTGGTGAAGAACGGCGTGAACAGGTTCGCCGTCGGCGGCAGGCCGGGCCCCTCGTCGAGCACGC
>DASURL010000102.1:0-12181 GCA_036280075.1 Gemmatimonadaceae bacterium
CCGCGCTTGAAGGTCGTGTCGCCGACGAGGTAGTTGAGCTGCTTGAGGATGCCTGGCGCCTTGTTGTAGACGATCGCGCCGTAGTTGCTCTTCGCCTGGTCCAGGTTGGCGAGCGACTGCCACACCGGCGTGGTGCCGCGCGAGGCGTCGGTCGCGTACGCGACGGGCTTGTTACGCAGGTAGAAGGTGCGCCAGGCGTTCGCGCCGGGGCTCAGGTCGTCCTGCATCACGGCGGCGATGTAGGTCGCGAACCCTTCCTTGAGCCAGAGGTCGTCGAACCACTTCATCGTCACGAGGTCGCCGAACCACTGGTGCGACACCTCGTGATAGATGGTCGCCTCGCGGCCGAGAAGCTGGTTGCGGGTCGGCGGCTCGCGGTAGATGAACGACTCCTCGTTGTAGAACACGGCGCCCGGATGCTCCATGCCGCCGAAGGGGAAGGCGGGGGCGAGGAGGAAGTCGAACTTCTGGAAGGGGAACGGCCGCGCCGTGTAGGTCTCCAGCCAGGCGATGGCACGGGCGTTGGTGGCGATGAGCGTGTCCACCTCGACTTCCTTCGCGCGCGAGGCCCGCGACCAGATGCTGACGGTCCGGCCTCCGATCACGCGGGTCGACGTGGCCCACGGTCCCGCGGCGAAGGCGATGAGATACGTGCTGATCGGGTCCGATTCACGGAAGCGATGCGTCGTCACTTCCGCACGGGACGCGGAGTCGCTGCGCAGCAGGGCGCCATTGCCGAGTGCCTTCCAGCCGCGCGGCGTGGTGAGGGTGAGGGTGACGCGCGCCTTGAGATCGGGCTGGTCGAAGCAGGGAAAGAGGAGGTTCGCGTCCGACGGCACGAGCAGCGTGTAGAGGTAGTCCGCGCCGTCGGTGCTGTCGTGGTAGCGGATGATGCTCGCGCCGGCCGCGGCGATCGGTGAGCGGAAGTCGACCTCGATGGTATTCTCACCCCTCTTCAGCAGCGCGGCGGGGATGCGAACGTGTGCGCCGTCACCCTGCAACGACGTCGCGCGCCCGTTCACCACCGGCGCGCTCATCGCGTAGCCGCGGAAGTCGACGATGGCGGCACCCGGCTTCGTCCTCGTGAAGCGGATCACCACGTGGCCCAGCGCGGTGTCGCGGCGGGTGACGTCGAGGGTCAGGTCATAACGGACGTTCGCGACACGCTCGGCGCGATACTCGGCGAGCTGGCGCGAGATGCCGGGGGTGGTGAGGGAGTCGGGCTGGAGGGCGGCGGCAGCGAGGAGGGCGAGGATGAGCATGGGGAAAACATGCTCGATCCGTCACGGCGTCAGCCAGTAGCTCATCTTCACGACGAAGATGTTGTCCGGGCGGATGGCGAACAGGTTGCGGCCGTCGCGCTCGAGGTCGAAGTCGCCGAAGGGCATCTCCATCCGGCGGCTCTGCTGCCAGGCGACGAAGAGGGTGGACCCTTCGCGCCATTCCCAGCGCAGCACGCTGTTCCCGCGCAGGGAGCGCAGGTTGAAGTCCTCGCTCGCCAGCGTGTCGGCCCAGGGCACGAAGTCGAACCCTCGAGCGGCCACGAGCTGCTTCGGCGCGCCGAAGTCGCCGGTGGAGATGAGCGGCTGCACGTACGTCTCCAGCGACAGCGTCGGCGTGAAGGCGACGTTGAATCGCGTCTCGATGCCGAGCTCGGTGCGGGACAGGGGAGCGAACAGGTAGCGCTGGCCATACGTGGGTGCGTACGACGCGTCGTCCACGCTCGCGAGGTACTGCGCCACGATGAAGTCACGCGAGAAGGTAGGCCCGACGGAGAGGCTCCAGCGGTCGGATGGCTTGAGGCCAAGCTCCGTGTGGAGCGACCAGGTCCAGCCGCCGGCCTCGTTGCTCGAGCCGCCGAGGCGCATGTTGCCGGTGACGTTCCGGCGTCCATCCGTGCTGAGCGACACGCGTCCCGACCACTGCGCCGGCCGGAGGGCCATCGGTCCGCCGCGCGTCAGGCGGTCGTCGAACGAGCGGAACTGTCGCGTGAGGTTGGTGCGGACGTCGAAGTAGCCGAGCGTGGTCAGGTCGTAATCCAGGTCGGCGCGAGTCATGATCGGCTCGCCGGCGAAGTTGTGCTCCGAGCGCACGTTGAGCTCGGCGCTCCATTCACGCAGCACCGCACCGGGCCGGTTCTCCCGGTAGCGCAGCTCCGCCTCGACGTCGGCGCGATCGGTGCGCGAGCCGAAGCCGAGGTCGTTCACCTCGTAGCCCGGGCTGGTGAGCGCGGCGGCCACGCCACCGCGCCAGTGCTCGCCCCCCTGCCGTCGCAGTGAAAGTCCCGAGCGGTAGCCGGAGAGCGACGTCGCTGCGCTGTCCACCGAGAGCTGTGGCGCGTCGGGGCGCTGGAAGAAGTGGTTGGACGCGCGCTGCACGCCCAGCATCGCCGCCGGCGTGCCGCGCACGTACGTGAACGCCACGTCGCCGTCGAGGGCCCACATGCGATCCTGCGTCTGGTGACGGAAGTCGAGGCCCGCCATGCCGGCGTCCGAACGCAGCTCGCTCTGCAGCGAGTCGCTGGTGAGGGCGCGATGCACGCCAGTCACCATGCCACCGATCATCGATCGTCCGCCGTTCAGCTCGCGGCGTGCGCGGGTCACGAGATAGGTCGCGCGCGGCTCGACGACGAAGTGCCGGTCGAGGCCCAGCGAATCGCGGTAGCGCGCCTCCTCCCGGTCGGTGAGCGCGGCGAGCGAGCCCACCGACCAGCCGCCGATCTTTCCCGTCAGCTTCGCCGCGCCGAGAATCGTCGTCGCCGTGGGAATGTCGGCCTCGTCGGTCGGTGCACCGAGCGACGGGCGGCGACCGATGCGACGCGAGTAGAACGTCCGTCCTCCGCTCGTGTTCTCGCTCGCGAAGTCGAAGATCTCGCTTCCCTCGAGGAACAGCGGCCGCTTCTCGTCGAAGAAAGTCTCGTACACGCCAAGGTTGACCACGGCGGGATCCACTTCCACCTGGCCGAAATCCGGATTGACGCTCGCATTGAGCGTGAGGTTCGACGCCACGCGGTAGCGCAGGTCGCCGCCGAACGACGACGAATACTCGCTGGTCGTCCGGAACGGGTTCGCGCCCGGATCCACGTACTCGGCGCGGCTCACCACATAAGGAAGCAGCTCGAGCGAGGAGCCGGGCTCGAGGTCGCGCAATCCCACGAGATGTCCGTACGCCGGCACACCGCCCGGCGCGCTCCTGGGAATGAACGTCGAGGCCGAGTACTCGTGGTTGCGCCCGATGATGCGCTCGAACTGCACCCCCCAGGTGAGGGCGCTGTCCGGGCGAAAGCGGAGCTGGCTGAACGGAATGCGATACTCGGCCGTCCATCCCGCGCTGTCCACCGAGGTGGCCACGCGCCAGACGGCGTTCCAGGAGTTGTCGTCGTGCTCGATGGTCTTCACCTCGTCGCGCTGCACCCCGGCGGGATTGACGTCGAAGCCGAACGCGGTGCGGTGGTCGTGATAGCTGTCGAGCATCACGCCGAACCAGTCCGAGTCGCCGAGGCGCATGTCGCGGCGGCCGAGTCGCGCAGTGATGGGGCCGGTGTCGTACAGCCGCGCGCCCACGTAGAGGGCCTCGTCGTCGTAGAGCACGCGGACCTCGGTGCGCTGCGATGCAGGCTGGCCCTCGAGCGGGTCGATCTGGGTGAGGATCGGCGTGACCGGCGCCGAGCGCCACGCGGACTCGTCGAGGCGGCCGTCGAGCTGGATCGTCGTGTCGATCCTGACGGCGCGCGTGACGGGGAGGGGGAGGCCGCGCGTGGCGCCGGTCGCGCCTGCCTGGGCGCGTGCAGCGGAGGGGACCAACGCGGTCAGGAGGAGGAGTACGAGCCACGTCATCCTCACAAGATGGGCCGTGGACGCGCATCGTGCAGGCCTGGAGGTGATCATGGACGACAGCGTCGTTGCCCGCGGTCGCGGCTGTCAGTCCTTCATGGTATTGTCCCAGTCGTCGCCAGCATGGCGAGCTCCTCGTTTTCCTCCCCGATGCCTCCCCTCACGATCGTCTCGAGCGACCAGCCGGACACGCTGGTCGAGCGCCTTGCGCTCGACCTCGCCGCCGCGCCGCTCGGTCCGTTCGACGAGGAGACGATCGTCGTGCAGAGCCGCGGCACGGAACGCTGGGTCCGGCAGGAGCTCGCCCGCCGTCACGGCTGCGCCGCGGGACTCTGGTTCCCCTTCGCGGCGTCGTTCTTCCGCGAGCTGACGGAGTCACTCGTCGGGCCTGCGGCTGGTGCGAGCGGTGCGATTGCGCACGCGACGACCAGCCGCGAGGACGATGCCTTCGGCCGTGACGCGCTGACCTGGCGGATCTACGACCTGCTCGACGGGCGGCTGTGCGACGAGCCCGGCTTCGAGACGCTGCGCGCCTTCGTCACCGAGGAGTTCGGCCGCGACATGCGGAAGATGCTCGGCCTCGCGCGCACGCTGGCCGGCCGGTACGCGGAGTACCAGCTGTACAGGCCGGATGTGCTGGCGCGCTGGGAGCGCGAGGAGTCCTCGGTCGATTGGCAGGCGACACTCTGGCGCTGCATCTGCGCCAGCAACGCGGCAGAGTGCCACGCGGGAGCACAGTACCGACAGGCGATCGAGGCCCTGAAGTCAGCGGCACCCAGCCAGCGGGACCTCCCCAGCCGGCTCAGCATCTTCGGCGTCAACACGCTGCCCCCCATCTACGTGGAGCTCCTCCACGCGGTGGCGAAGCACACCCCGGTGCGCCTCTACCTGCAGGCGCCGCCGCGCGAAACGTGGAACGACGTTCCGCGAAATCCACTCTTCGCCACCTTCGGCGGCGTGGTGCGCGACTTCGTCGAGCTGCTCGAGACCACGGCGCCGACGGACGAGCCCGTGCAGTGGGAGGAGCACCACTCGCCGAGCCCGACGGCGAGCCGGCCGGGCCTCCTTGCCCGGCTCCAGGCGGACGTGCGCGCCGGCGTGGAGCGCGGGCCGGCCAGCGACTGCGCACCGCGCCTCACCCTCGATGCCAGCGACACGGACGAGTCGCTCTCGGTCCATCTCTGCCACTCGCCGATGCGCGAGATGGAGGTGCTGCGCGACCAGCTCCTCGCCGCGCTCGCTGCCGACCCGACGCTCCGGCCCCACGACATCCTCCTCCTCGTCCCCGAGGTGGCTGCCTACGCGCCATTGGTGGACGCCGTGTTCGGCGTGGGAGAGCCGGAGCTGCCGCGCATCCCGTATCGCATCGCCGACCGCGCGGTGGCGCAGGAGTCCCGGCTGGCGGACGCGGCGCTCCGCATCCTGCGCCTGGTCGGCGCACGATGGACGTCGGCCGAGATCGTCGAGTTGCTCGACCTGCCGCCGGTGCGCCACGCCGCGGGCCTGCCGGCCGACGGGGCGGCGCGCGTGCTGGCGTGGATCGAGGAGACGCGCATCCGCTGGGGGCGCGACGGCGCGATGCGGCGCGAGCAGTTCGACCTCCCGCCCGTCGAGGCGAACAGCTGGCGCGCCGGCATGGACCGGCTGCTCATGGGCTACGCCACCGGCCGCACGACCGACTTCGTGGCCGACGTGCTCCCGTACGCCGGCGACACGATCGGCGACCCGGTGACGCTCGGCGCCTTCTCCCACTTCCTCGAGCGCCTGTTCGACACGCTGGCCGACTGGCGCACCGCGCGGACGCTCGCCGAGTGGAGCGAGCAGCTGCGCACGGCGTTCACCACGCTCCTGCAGGCGGAAGACGACGACGAGGAGTGTGAGCTCGAGGCCCTGCTCGCCCTGGTGAGCGAGCTCGCGACGATCGACCTCGGCGGCGACGCGAGCCGCACGGTGGAGCTGCCGGTGGTGCGCGACTGGCTGGAGGAGCGGCTCGGCGGCGCGCTGACGTCGGCGGGCTTCCTGGCAGGCGGGATGACGGTGGCCGCGCTGCGCGCGATGCGTGTCGTGCCGCATCGCATCGTCGCCATCGCCGGCCTGGACGATGCGAGCTTTCCGCGCAGCCAGCCGCGTGCCGCGTTCGACCTGCTCGCGACGGAGAAGCGGCTCGGCGACCGCGACCGTCGCGCCGACGACCGGCAGGCGTTCCTCGACACGCTGCTCGCCGCCGGCGACCGCCTGCTCCTTTCATACGTAGCGCGCTCGGCGCAGACCAACGCCGAGCGCGCCGCCTCCGTGGTGGTGGCGGAGCTGCTGGACCTGGTGGACCGGACGTTCGACGCGGGAGCGGTGCGCGCGCGCACCCTGGTGACGGTGGCGCACCGGCTCCAGCCGTTCAGTCCCGCGTACTTCACCGGCGGCACGTCGTCGCGCCTGTTCAGCTACTCGCGCGCGAACGCGCGCGCACTGGCCGCGTTGTCGGCGAGTGGGCGGAATGGCGGGACGCCGTTCGTCAGTGGTCCACTGGCCGTGGCGTCCGACGACGAGCTGCGTGACATCCGGCTCGACGACCTGATCGACTGCTGGTCCAACCCCAGCCGCTTCTTCTGCACGCGCACGCTCGGCCTTCACCTGCGTGGCGACGCGGCTCCGGTCACCGAGTGCGAGCCGATGACCGTGAACGGGCTCGATCGCTACAAGGTGCACGACGCCATGCTGCGCCGGCACCTGAATGGCGGGCGGACGCCGGAACGCGAGCGTGCCGAGGCGGTTGCGCTGGGGATGCTGCCGTCGGGCGCGCTGTGCGGCGTCTGGTTCGACCGCCTGGACGAGGAGCTCGGCGGCCTGCTCGCCACGCTCGGCGAGGTGTCGCTGGAGGATCCGGTGAATGCCGAGGTGACTGGCAGCTCGTGGACGCTGAGCGGACGGGTGGAGGGAATCACGGGCCGCGGACGGCTGCAGGTGCGGCCGGCGACGTGCAAGCCGACGGACCTCATCCGCGCGTGGATCACGCACCTCGTGCTGACGGCCGCGTTCGGCGAGCCGACGACGACGGACGTGGTGGCGATGGACGGCCACACCACGTTCGGCGAGGTCGCGGACCCGATGTCGCCGCTCGAGGAACTGGTGCGCGGCTACCGCGCCGCGCTGCGAGCGCCACTCCCCTTCTTCGCGCAGGCGAGCTACGCGTACGTCGTGCGCGCCGTGGAGATGGTGCGCAAGCCCAACCTCCAGCGCTCGCCACTCGACATGGCGCGCACCGCGCTCGATGGGAGCGAGTACGGCGACTACGCGACCGGCGACCTGCAGGAGCCGTACGTGGCGCTCTGCTGGCGCGGGCTCGACCCGCTCGAGGATGCCGGCGCCGAGTTCGAGCGGCTGGCCACGTCGTTCTGGCGCCCTGCGATGGCCGCGATGGGCGGTGCCGCCGAGGTGGCGGGATGAAGACGCGCGCGAAGGCGGAATCGTTCGCGCCGCTGACGGCGGGCGTGACGACAGACGCATTCGATGCGCTGTCGGTGTCGCTCGAGCCGGGCGTCTCCCTGGTGGAGGCGAGCGCGGGCACGGGAAAGACCTTCTCCATCACCCAGCTCGTGCTGCGACTGCTGCTCGACCGCAAGGCGGACGGGTCGTGGCGCGTGGGCGGGATCGGGAACATCCTCGTCGTCACCTTCACGAACGCCGCCACGGCCGAGCTCACGACGCGCGTCCGCGCCATGCTGCGCGAGGCGGTGGACGTCTTCTCCGCCGTGGTGACCGAGCGGACGACGAAGCGCGAGTACCTGTTCGCCCTGCGCGACCAGCATGGCGACGCGGCAGTGCCGCGGCTGCGCGAGGCGCTCGCGTCGCTGGACCAGCTTTCGATCCACACCATCCACGGCTGGTGCCGCCGGGTGCTGGAGGAGAACGCGCTGGAGAGCGGCACGCCGTTCGGCGCGCAGTTCCTCGAGGAGGACGCGCAGCTCCTGGAGCGCATGGCGCAGGACTGGTGGCGCCGCACGATGTACGAGGACGAGCAGCTCGCCGCGCTCGCCGTCCATGAGCGCTGGAGCCACGACTCGTTCCTGAAGGACCTGAAGACGTGGCAGCGGCTTCCCGACGTGCGGCTCGAGCCGGGGGACGCGCTCCCGGTGGCGCGTGAGGCGGTGGCCCGCGCGATGACGGAGTTCGCGCGCACCTGGGACGCCGACGCGGCGCGCGGATTCCTGGAGTCGGTCAAGTGGCTGGCCAGGGCGCCGCTGAAGGATCCGGCGGTCCGCCAGCGCATCGTGGCGGCGGGCGACGCCCTGGC
The DNA here is from genome assembly GCA_036280075.1 of Gemmatimonadaceae bacterium. Taxonomy (GTDB): domain Bacteria; phylum Gemmatimonadota; class Gemmatimonadetes; order Gemmatimonadales; family Gemmatimonadaceae; genus AG11. The sequence continues at coordinate 8,122 of DASURL010000102.1, forward strand.
GCGAGGGGATCTCGTGGCCGGGCTGCCGGTCGTGAAGGCGTGCACCGCCGCCGCCCTGCGGCACAAGGAGACCGGCATCATGAAGCGGCCGGCCGCGCTGTACGAGGCCGTGCCGGAGCAGGCGTTCGTGCGCGGGTGCGAGACCGTGGCCGTGGCGATGCGCGGCGTCGCCCTGGCGCTGCGCGTCTCCTGCCTCACCGACGTGCACGCGCGAGTGAACGCCGAGAAGCGACGTCGCCACCTGCTCGGCTTCGACGACATGCTCCGTCGCCTCCGGGATGCGCTCACCGGCAGCGGCCCCGACGGCGCGCTCGCGCGCGCCATCCGCGCGCGGCACGACGCAGCGCTGATCGACGAGTTCCAGGACACCGATCCCTTCCAGTTCCCGATCTTCACCACCGCGTTCGCCGGCAGGCCGCTCTTCCTCATCGGCGATCCCAAGCAGGCGATCTTCGCCTTCCGCGGTGCGGACGTGCATGCCTACCTCGCTGCGGCCCGCAGCGCCGACCGCCAGTACACGCTCGGCAGGAACTGGCGCAGCACGCCGCGCATGATCGGCGCGGTGAACGCGCTGTTCCAGTTCCGCCGCGCGCCCTTCCTCGATGCCGAGATCGGCTTCAGCGCCGCCACGTCGGCAGAGGCGCCCGCCGATCCGCTGAGCGGAGATGGGCGCGCCTCGCTGCACTGGTGGCTGCTGCCTCCCGGGGAGGGGAAGAACGGCGAGCCCGAGTTCCTCGCCAAGGGAAAGGCGAGCGACAGGGAGCGCGCCGCACTCGTGCGCGAGGTGGTTCGTCTCCTGTCCGAGCCCACCTCGGCCGGCACGCCGCTGGCGCCTGCGCAGATCGCCGTGCTGGTGCGCAGCGGCAAGGAAGGCATCGCCGCACAGCAGGCGCTGCGCGCCGCCGGCGTGCCGTGCATCGTCGCCGGGCTGGACGACATCCTGAAGTCGCGCGAGCTGCACGAGCTGGAGTCCGCGCTGCGCGCCGTGCTCACTCCCGCTGACGCGCGCACCGTCCGCGCGGCGATGGCGACCGACATGTGGGGAATGTCGGCGCACGACATCCACGCCCTTTCCCTCCCCGAGCGGGAAGGGGAGTGGCAGGCGCTCGTGGAGCGGTTCGCCGGCTGGCGCGAGCTCTGGCTCCGCTTCGGCTTCATGCGTGCCGCGCAGGCGATGCTGGCCGATCTCGGGGTCGTGGAACGACTGCTCGCGCACGAGGACGGCGAGCGCCGCGTCACCAACCTGCGGCACGCCGTGGAGCTGCTGCACGGCGCCGCCACCGAGGAGCGGCTGTCTCCCGAGGGGCTGCTGCTCTGGATCTCCACCACCCGCGCCACGAGCTCCGAGAAGGCGGAGCGCACCGAGCTGCGACTGGAGACCGATGCGAAGGCGGTCCAGATCGTCACCATCCACAAGAGCAAGGGACTGGAGTTCGACGTGGTGTTCTGCCCCGGCCTCTGGAGCACCTGGCGCACCGCGGCGGACGAGCCGGTGCTGGTGCACGAGGGGGGCGCCGCCGTGTTCGATCACGGCTCGCCGAAGCGCGAGGCGCGTGGGCAGCTCGCCATGGCGGAGGAGCTCGCCGAGGAGCTGCGACTCGTGTACGTGGCGCTCACGCGCGCCCGGCTGCGCTGCTACCTGTCGTGGGGCGCCGTGAAGAACCGGAGGACGGGCCTTCACTCCGGCCACACGGCGCTCGGCTGGCTGCTGCGCGCCACCGATGAGGAGCGGACGCCCACCGAGGCGGTGGCAGATGTGCCGGCGATGTTCGAGTCGTCGCTCGCCCAGTGGGACGCCCCGCTCCACGAGCTCGTGCGTCGCAGCGACGGCGCCATGACGGTCGAGGCGATCCACGACGACGCCGGGGATGCCGCGCCCCGGTGGACCGGCGCGGACGAGGAGCGCGGCTCCCCGCAGTGCCGCACCGACCTGCCGAGCGGCCAGTCGCTCCGGCCGTGGCGCATCGCCAGCTTCACCTCGCTCACCGCGGGGCGCCAGGTGGAGGACGCGCGCGACGTGGCCGACGCCGCGGAAGGCGCCCGGGCGTGGGCGCAGGCGCACCGGCCGGCCGACTTCATGGACTTTCCCGCCGGCCGGCTGCCCGGCGTGGCGCTGCACGAGCTGTTCGAGCGGGCCGACTTCGATGCCGATGACGACGCTCTCCGCACGCTCGTGGGCGAGGTGCTGCATCGTGCGCAGCTCGTGGATCACGAGGCGCGCATCGACGCCGTGACGGGGATGCTGCGCCGGGTGCTCGGCGACACCCTTCCCGGCACGTCGATCACCCTGCGCGACGTGCCGCGCCATCGCACCCTGCGCGAATGGGCGTTTCACCTGCCGCTCGGCGACGTGAGCGCCGAGCTGCTGGGCGACGCCTTCTCGCGCCATGGAGACGAGGTGGCCCGCCGGTACGCCCCGGCGCTGCGCCGCCTCTCCGCCGAGCGCACGCACGGGTTCCTGACTGGCGTGATGGACCTGGCGTTCGAGCAGGAGGGGCGCTGGTACCTGGTGGACTGGAAGTCCAACCAGCTCGGCCTCGACCCCGCGCACTACGAGCGCGCCGAGCTGGAGCGCGAGATGTTCGCCAGCCACTACGTGCTGCAGTACCACCTTTACGTCACCGCGCTGCACCGCTTCCTGACGCTGCGCGTGAAGGACTACGACTACGACACCCACATGGGAGGGGCCTGGTATGCCTTCCTGCGTGGCGTGGACGGCACCGGGCGCGGATGGTTCGGCGACCGGCCGCCGCGCGCGCTCGTCACCGCACTCGACGCACTGATGACCGACTCCATCTCCTCGCGCGGCAGGCCCGCCGCATGAAGGCGCTCGCGCCGCTCGTGCAGTCGGGTGACCTCGCGCCGATCGACGCCGAATTCGGCGGGCTGCTCGCGCGCCGCGCTGCATCCACGCTCACGTCGATCGAAGAGACGCGCTTCCTCGGCTTCGCCGCGGCAATGCTCAGCGCCGAACGTGCGCGAGGCAACAGCTGCCTCGAGCTGCGCTCGCTCGCCGGCCTCGCCGCGCCGTGGAAGGACGGCGTGGGTGACGCCCTGCCCGATCTCGACGGCTGGCGCGCGCTGCTACTGAAGAGCGGCGTGTGCGGCGACGGCAAGTCGCCGATGCCCCTCGTGATCGAGGGAGGACGGCTCTACCTCTATCGTTATCACGCGGCGGAGTGCCGGCTGGCCGACGCCATCCGCACCCGCGTGCGCCAGCCGCAGCTCGAGCGAACGCCCGCCGAATCCACCTGCGCGCTGTTCCGCACCCTCTTCCCCGCGCCAGCGGACGGATCCACCGACTGGCAGGCCGTCTCGGCCGCGGCGGCGCTGCGCGGCGGGCTCACCGTGATCACCGGGGGACCGGGCACGGGGAAGACGACGACCGTGGCGCGCATCCTCGCCCTGCTGCTGCACGAGAATCCAGCGCTGCAGGTCGCGCTCGCCGCGCCCACCGGCAAGGCCGCGGCGCGACTCGTGGAATCGGTGCGCAGCAGCGTGGCGTCGCTCGCCCTGGACGACACGATTCGCCGGCGGATGCCGGCCACCGGGCGCACGCTGCACCGGCTGCTCGGCTACCAGCCGTGGAACGACACCTTCGCCCACTGCGCCGACGCCCCCCTCGCCGAGGACGTGGTGATCGTGGACGAGGCGAGCATGGTGGACGTCCTGATGATGGATGCCCTGTTCGCTGCGCTGCGTCCGCGCACGCGGCTCATCCTGCTCGGCGACCGCGACCAGCTGGCGAGCGTGGACACCGGCTACGTGCTCGGCGACCTCTGCCGCGCGGCTGAGGGATGCGGCCACGTGCACGGCGAAGGGCTCGCGCGCTGGTTTGGCGCGCTGTCCGCGTGTCCGCTGGAGGCGACGCCTGCCGCAACGCCGGAGCGGGACGCGGTGGTGCGCCTGGTGAAGTCGTACCGGTTCGAGAAGCAGCCGGGGATCGGCGCGCTCGCCGACGCGGTGCGCCGTGGAAGTGCCGCGAGCGCCCTCGCCGTGCTCGCCGACGCCGCGCGCGGCGATGCCACGCGCCGCGACGCCACGCGCTCCGCCGCCGAAT
>DASURL010000103.1:0-27379 GCA_036280075.1 Gemmatimonadaceae bacterium
GAACCGGCCGTCACGATCCCCGTGCTGTCGGCATCATGCCGCGGGGCCGTGGAGGCCGTGCCGCAGGCGGTGGCGGCGAACGAGACGAGCGCGACGACGAGCAGGGTGAGCTGGCGGCGGGACATGGGCGACTCCGGGGTAGGCGGACGGTGAGTTCGAACGACTGCCCCGAACGTAGGGTCGCGGTGCGTCGCGTAAACCGGCATTTTGTGACAAAAAACCGGCGTTTTGCGACATTCTCCACACGCGCCCCGCTTCGCAGTCCTTCTCGCGGCCCTCTTGCACGTCGTCGCCTTCCTCCCTCGCCATCTCCTCGGACATCTCCGGACGGTGCTCGGGAATGCCCACTCCCTGAGTGCGGCAACCGACGCGGCGGAGCTGTACACGATGCTCGCCGCGGAGGACCCGGATCTCCTGGTGCTCGACCCGGCGGCCCGCGACGGGGCGATGGTGGACTCGATCGAGGCGCTCATCGGTCGCCACCACGGCCTGCCGGTGATCATCTACACGATGCTCACCCCGCAGGCCATGCGGCTGGTGGTCCGGCTCGCTCGCCTGGGCGTGCAGCACGTGGTGCTCAATCGCTTCGACGACGAGCCGCGGCGCTTCCTCGACCTGATCGAGCGCGTCCCGGCGCACCCGCTGTCGGAGCTGCTCCTGGAGCAGCTCGCCGAACCGATGCGGCAGCTGCCGGTGGTGCTGGCGCGCGCGATCGAGCAACTGGTCCGCTCACCGTCGCGCGCGACGAGCGTGCCGGAGCTCGCGGCGCTCGCCGGCATGACGTCGCGCACGCTCTATCGCTACATGACACCGGCGCGGCTGCCACCCCGCGAGCTGATCGTCTGTGCCCGGCTCCTCAGGGCGTACACCTTCCTCCGCGCCCCGGACAGCCGGCTGAAGGAGGTCTCGATCAAGCTCGGGTACGCGGATCCCACACGCCTGAGCGAACAGCTGCGCGACTGGACGGGCTTCTCGCCAAAGGAGCTGCGGCAGGTCGCCGATCCGACGGAGCTCGTCCGACGCCTGATCGAGCGCCTGCGCCGGGCGGACGTGGAGGACGAGCAGTCCGCCGACGCCGGGTGACGTCGTCGCGGCGCGGGCGCCCGGCGAGGACCACCCAACCATGACGGGGGACGAGGACGTGATGCGATCGGAACCATTGCGCGTGCTGGTGGTGGAGGACGAGGTGGCCATCGCCCGGGCGGTCGTCACCTACCTGCAGCGCGCGGGATTCGACGTGACCTCCACCCAGTCCGGTGACACGGCGATCAATTACATGAAGCGCGAGCACGTGGACATCCTGCTCGTGGACCTGCGCATCCCCGACATGCGCGGCGACATCGTCTTCGAGTCCGGTGCGGCCCACCAGCCGCAGCTCCGCCACCAGACGATCTTCATGACGGGCGACCTCTCGGAGCGCGCGATGGACCTGGTGCACTGGTGCAACTGCCCCGTGCTCCCCAAGCCGTTCGAGCTCGCCACCATGCTTGCCATGGTCAACGCCGTTGCACCGCGCCGCGACAACAACGGGATGCGGTCGGCCTGAGCACTGCACGTGAACGGTGAATGGCAGCCGAGAGGAAAGATCGGAACGAACTGAAACGGCAGGATTCTCATTGAGAATCCTGCCGTTTCAGCTCTTTCAGCCGTGCCCTGTTCGATGCAGTTCCGGTTTACGCTTCACGGTCAACGGTTCACGCTTTCTTCTCCAGTTCCGTCCACCGGTCCACGGCGCGGCGGAGGTGGGGGATCACGATCGAGCCGCCGACGATCAGCCCCACCGACGCCGCCTCGAACATCTCGGCGCGCGTGACCCCCTCCTCGCGGCAGCGCACGAGATGATATGTCACGCAGTCGTCGCAGCGCAGCACGAGCGACGCGACGAGGCCGAGCAGCTCCTTGGTCTTCACGTCGAGCGCTCCCGCCTCGTACGTGCGCGTGTCCAGCGCGAAGAAGCGGTTGATCACGAGGTTGTTCTCGCCGAGGATCTCGGCGTTCATCCGCTCGCGGAACGACCGGAACTCGGCGAGGGAATCCGCGGCGCCGCCCGCGCCGTGGTCGTGCGGCGCACCGCTCACAGCGTCCACCCCTTCAGCTTCGTGATCGTTTCCTCGAGTGCCTGGCGCTCCTCGGCGCGGCTCGCCTCGGCCCACAGCGACTCGTAGGTGCGCACGGCGAGGTCGAGGGCCTCGGGGTCCTGCTCGGCGCCAGCGAGGCTGGTGGCATTGTCGGCGAGCGCGGCGCGCGCGAGCTGGTCGGCGGGAAAGTGCTCGGTCACCGTGCGCCAGCGCTCCATGCGCGCGCGCGGGTTCGGCTCGGCGAGCGCCCAGAGATGCCACGCACCGCGATTGCGGTCGTCGGCCGTGATGGCGCGGGTGGCCAGCTCGCCCACCACGTCGGAGCCGCGGCCGGTGAGCCAGTAGGCGTTCGCGAGGACGACCATGGACTGCGCGTCGTCGGGGCGCGCGGCAACGACGCGCTCGTAGACGGGAATCACGACCTCGGCGAGATCGCGATAGGGCGTGGAGATCTCGAGGAGGGTGTCGGCGTCGGTGGTGCGGGCGATGGCCTGGACGCGGTCCAGCAGGGCGCCGACGTCGTTCTGCTGATGGTATTCCTGCACCGCGGCAGCGAGCGCCTCGGCGGGATCTGAAGGCGAGGAAATCATGCACGAAAGCTACCTGGACGAGGCGGCATCGGCAGCGGAGCCAGGCGCTGGCGCAGGATCCGAGGGATCATCGAGCCGGCTCGGCGGGTAGCAAGGAGAGCGCGCCGCCTGGCGGGTCCGGGCGCCGAGGCGGTCCGGCCCGGCATGAAGTTCGCACGCCAGCAGGTGGGTTGCGCGAATCGCTGGTATTGGCGATACTCGTGGCACCTGCCGGCCCGATAGCGAAAGGCGTCCGACCGGCAAACAACGATGCGCGGCAACCCCCGTGGCCCGTTCGTGAGGGGGCACACGAGGCGAGACGAAGCGCCGCGCCCGAGGAGAATCATCGTCCGACCCCGCGTGAGGGATCCGCGCCGGCGGGCGACCAAGACACAGCACCGAGTCGCGTCGTACCACATCGACAGAGCGCCCGATCAGCGCGGCCGCATCCGTGGCCCCTGTTACGACCTGCCGTTCCCTGCAACGGCGCGACGAGCAGCACCGCATTTCGTACGACGTGGATACGCCAGAGCGATCCGCGTTTTCACCCTGACCGACCGCATTGCATGAACGAACGCCGGCGTCCCCCCCGTCGTGGCCGTGGACCCCGTCCGGCTCCGACCGTGACCGAACCGGGCGGAGAGACGGAAGACAACCCCTATCGCGAAGGTCCCGTCGACAGCGCGGCGTCGCCTGCCGACCAGGGTGGGCGGATGTCTCCTGCGGCCTCCCCTGCCGCAGGCACCGGTGACGGCACGACCGAGCTCCCGCCTCCCCTCCCCTCCGCACCCAGCTCGCCCGCCAACGGCGATGCGCAGTTCACCGGTGGCACCGCGGCACCGGTGCGGGACCAGCATCGCGACCATCGCGAGCCGCGCGGCCCCCGGTCGCACGAGCAGAACGGCCGACGTGGCCGCCGGAATCGAGGGCGCGGGCGGCAGGGCCAGCAGGGAGGCGAGCGGCAGGGCGGCGCGCCGAACGTGCCCCTGGTGCCCACGGGCGAGACGAAGGGCTGGTTCGACCCGGCGCGCGATGGCGGCTTCGTCCGCCGCGCACAGGCGAGCTACCTGGCCGACAGCGGTGACGCCTACGTGTCGCCCTTCCTCGTTCGCCAGTACGGCCTCCGCAAGAGCGACGAGATCGCCGGCACCACGGGCCGCGACCCGCGCGGCCGTTCGGCAGTGATCGAGATTACGTCGATCAACGGGATGCCGCCGGCGGACGCGGTGCGGCGCCCCGAGTTCAACACCCTGACGGCAACCTACCCGGAGCGGAAGCTGACGCTCGAGACGGGTCGCCCGGCGAAGGGCGGCCCCGAGCTGACGCGCCGGGCGGTGGACCTCATCGCGCCGATCGGCTACGGGCAGCGCGCCCTGATCGTGGCACCGGCGCGCGCGGGCAAGACGACGCTGCTGCACGCGATCACCGAAGGGATCGCGATCAACCATCCCAACGCGACGCTGCTCATCCTGCTGGTGGACGAGCGCCCCGAGGAAGTGAGCGAGGCCATCTCGTGGGGAGTGGGCGAGGTGATCGCGTCGAGCTTCGACCAGCCGGCGGCGCGTCACGTGGAAGTGACGGAGATGGTGCTCGAGCGCGCCCGTCGCCTGGTGGAGACGGGCAAGGACGTGATCATCGTGCTCGACTCGCTGACGCGCATGGCGCGCGCGCACAACACGGCGGAGCGCGGCACCGGCCGCACGATGTCTGGCGGCCTCGATGCACAGGCGATGGCGAAGCCGAAGGCCTTCTTCGGCTCGGCGCGCGCCGTGGCGGAGGGCTCCGGCGGTGGCTCCCTGACGATCATCGCCACCGCGCTGGTGGAGACCGGCTCGCGGATGGACGACATCATCTTCGAGGAGTTCAAGGGGACGGGCAACTGCGAGATCAAGCTGGACCGCTCGCTGGCGGAGAAGCGGATCTACCCGGCGATCGACATCGCGACGAGCGGCACGCGCCGCGAGGAGAAGCTCTTCCGTCCCGACCAGCTCGACCACGTCTACACGCTCCGCCGTGGCCTCGGCCAGATGCCCCCGCAGGCGGGGATGGAGTGGCTGATCAAGCGGATCGCGAACACGCCGAACAACGACGCGCTGCTGGAAGGACTGTAAGGGCGGAAGGTGAGAAGGTCGGAAGGTGGGATAGTCGGAGCCGACCTTCCCACCTTCCGACCTCCCGACCTTCCGACCTTCCGACCTCCCCAGGCAATCCATTCGGGCCCAGCCTTTGCTATTCACTGGGCCGCCATGCACTTCCCCCGCCGATTGGGGCGCGCGGCGCTCGCCTTGCTGGTGGGCGCCGCTGTCGCGCCCGCCCTTGGTGCCCAGGACTCGCGCGGCGACACCTCCCCCACGCCGGAGGTGCGCAAGCTCGAGTTTCATGGCGTGTCCGACGCCATCGATCTCGAGGACCTGAAGGCACACATCTACACGACGGCCACGAAGTGCGTCAGCTTCCTGCTGGCCCCCATCTGCGCCTTCAGCAACTACCGCGGCTTCGAGGAGCGGCACTACCTCGACCACCAGGAGCTGGCACGCGACGTCCTGCGGATCAAGGTCTACTACTACCGCAAGGGCTTCCGCGAGGCCGAGGTGGACACGACCGTCACGCCGCTGAGCGAGAAGGAAGTCGCGGTCCGCTTCAACGTGGTGGAGGGCCCCCCGACGATCCTCACCGCGGTGGACGTCGTCTACGATTCCACCCTCCTCCAGCCGAAGAAGGTCAGGAGCCTCACCCTGCTCCACACCGGCGAGCCGCTCGACCTGTTCGCGATGGACACGATGCGCGTGAACTTCCAGAACGCGCTCTGGGAGCTCGGGTATGCCGACGCGCTGGTGGATACCTCCTCGGTGGTGCAGGAGGCGGCGCACACGGCGCAGGTGCAGTTCCGGCTCGTGGCGAACCACCTGACGACGATCTCGAGCATCACGGTCACCGGCCTCGACGAGATCTCGCCGAAGACGGTGCGCAACCTGCTGACCTTCAAGGAGGGCGACCTCTACCGGCGGTCCTCGATCCTGGAGAGCCAGCGCAGCCTGTACGAGTCGAACCTCTTCAAGCTGGCGGCGATCGACGTGCCGCAGAGCTTCGACACGGCGAAGACGGTGAACGTGGTGCTGCGCGAGGCGCAGCTGCACGAGGCCCGCGTGAGCATGGGCTTCAACACGGTGGATTACGTCCAGACCGAGGGGCGCTTCACGCACTACAACCTCCTCGGGGGCGCGCGGCGGCTCGACGTCACCGGGACGGTGGGCAACCTCTTCGCGCGGTCGCTGAACGGGAAGGGAATCTTCCACAAGCAGTCGCCGGACACGACCATCACCGGCAGTGCCGCGGACTTCCTCCAGCCCACCTGGCAGGCGAGCATCTCGCTCACGCAGCCGGCATTCATCCGCGCGAGGAACACGCTCGGCATCACCGCGTTCGCGCAGCGACGCAGCCTGCCCGCGGTGTTCATCGACCGCGGCTACGGCGGCGACGTGACGTTCACCCGCCCCGTGGGCGTGCGCGCGCCGCTGAGCCTGACGTACCGGTTCGAGGTGACGCGCGTCGAGGCGAACCCGCCGTACTTCTGCGTGAATTTCGGCGTCTGCGACACCACCACCATCGGCGCGCTGCTCGGTCACCAGCGGCTCTCGCCCCTGCTGCTCCAGCTCCAGGTCGATCGCAGCGACCAGCCGCTCAATCCCACCACCGGCTACCGCACGACTGCGCAGCTCGAGCATGCGTCGCGGCTCACGGTGTCCGACTTCGCCTACAACCGCGCGTACGGCGACGGCGCGCTCTACCACACCATGGGGGGTACGGGCAGCCGGCGCAGCGTGCTCGCCTTCCACCTGCGGGTCGGCTTCGTGCGACCGATGCGGGGGCCGCGCGGCGACGACGTGCTGCATCCGCGCAAGCGATTCTACGCCGGCGGCTCGCAGTCGGTGCGCGGCTACGGCGAGAACCAGCTCGGCCCGCGCATCCTCACGCTGCCCCACGAATACCTGCTGCACACGCAGGACATCCGCGGCGGGCAGTGCGACCCGACGTCGGAAGCGATCCGCTTCTGCAACCCGAACGATGCCCGCGACTCGGTGGCGAAGGACGGCGTCTACCCGACGGTCGGTGACGACAAGTTCACGCCGCGCCCGCTCGGCGGCACGTCGCTGCTCGAGGCGAGCGTGGAGTACCGCTTCCCGATGCCGCTGATCCGGAGCCTCCAGGGCGCTGCGTTCCTCGACGGTGCCGTGCTCGGCGAGCGGGTGCTCAACCCGCTCGAGGGGGTGAGCACGCTCGCCGATCTCGTGCACGGCACGGGCGCGATCACGCCGGGCGTCGGCATCCGCTACATCTCCCCCGTGGGACCGATCCGCGTCGACATCGGCTTCAATCCGTCGCGCGCCGAGAAGCTGGCGGTCGTGACGGAGCTGGTGGAGAACGGAAAGCGCGTGATCATTCCGCTGGAGACGCCGCGGCTGTACTCGCCCACCGGGTCCTCCGCGGGCGGGTTCAGGGGATTCCTGAACCGGCTCACCCTCCACCTGTCCATCGGCCAGGCCTACTGATGGCACGTCGGCTCTTCCGCCTGCTGGTGGTGCTGAGCGTGATCTTCGTGCTCGGCGTGGCGGCGGTGTGGGTGCTGACGAACACCGATTTCGGCCGGGAGCGCGTGCGCAAGTTCGCGCTCGGCGCGCTCCAAGGCGCGACGCACGGCATCGTGAGGATCGGCGCGCTCCATGGCAACCTGCTCACCGGTGCCACGCTGGTGGACGTATCCATCACCGACAGCGCGGGGCGTCCCTTCCTCGCTGCCGATTCCCTGAGTGGCCGCTACGTGCTGCGCGGCTTCCTGTCGAAGCGCATCTACCTGGACGACCTCACGCTCTACCACCCGCGCGTGGTGGTGGAGAAGCTGCCGGGCGGCGAGTGGAACTACCGTCGCCTCTGGCCGCAGCAGAAGCCGAGCGGACCGGTGGACACGCTGCCCGGCTGGGGCTCGTGGGTGAAGTTCACGAACGTCACGGTACTGAACGGCGACGTGGTGGTGCGCTCGCCGTGGGAGCCGCGCACAGGGCTGAGCGCGCGGGTGCGTGACAGCGTGATCACCGATGCGTTGAAGGGCGGATCGCGCCTGACCATCGTGCGCGCGCCGGGCGGGCTGCAGAAGGTGATCGAGCTGGCGCAGGTGAACGGCAAGTACCCGCTCGTGCGCATCGCGGACCCCGACTTCAAGAACCGGCTCATCCAGGTGTCCGCGATGAGCACGAAGGCATTCCCCTTCCGGCCGCCACCGGCGGACATCCGGGCGCTCACGGGCAACTTCGAGTTCAACGACGACTCGCTGTGGTGGAAGGGTGCCGGCGTGCGTCTGCCGGCGTCGAACCTGCGCGGCGACGGGATGTACAACATCAGCAACGGCGACATGCGGCTCACGCTCGCCGCGTCGCCGGCACGCTTCGCGGACTTCAAGTGGCTGTACAAGGACTTCCCCGAGTCGGGGGGCGGCAACCTCGGCCTCCAGGTGCAGTGGACGGGGGCCACGCAGGACTACGTCATCCGCAACGCCGACGTGCGCACGGGCAGCGCCCACCTCCTGGGCGACGTCGGCGTCACCGTGGCGGACACGGTGTTCTTCCACGATGCGGACGTCCGCTTCACCGGCGTGACGACGAAGCAGATCGAGGACCTCGTGCCGGGCATGAAGTCGCCGCGGCAGGGAGTGCTGTCGGGGAGCGCGAAGTTCGCCGGCACGTTCAAGCGCCTCGACCTCGCCGCGGCGGACATCACCTTCGATGCCTACGGACGCGGCCGGAGCCACGTGCTGGCGAACGGCGTGATCGGGGTGCAGGGCGCGCAGAACGTGGTCAGCGCGCGCAACCTGCGCCTGCGCCTCGCGCCGCTGCAGGTGGACCTGCTGAAGATCATCATCCCCACGATGCCGATCGGCGGCACGCTGGCCGGCTCGCTCACCCTGAACGGCAGCGGCGACACGCGGCTCGTGATGTCGAAGCTGGACGTCGTGCACCAGGACGGGCCGAACCGCAGCCACGCGACCGGGACTTTCGCCGTGCACACGACCGGGCGGCGCGCGATCGACGTGGACGTGATCGCGAACCCGCTGGCCCTCGCCGAGCTGCGGAAGTTCGTGCCGTCCATCCCGTTCATCGGCCAGGCGAGCGGCCCCGTCCACGCGCACGGTCCCATCGACGCGCTGGTGGTGGACACGCGGCTCACGCTTCCCGGTGGGGGCACCTTCGCGCTGGACGGCACGGTGGACTTCCTGTCGAAGGAGCTGGGCTACGACGTGCGCGTCGCGTCGACCGACCTGAACCTGAGCCGCGTCGTCTCGGGCACGCCGGTGACGTCGCTCACCGGCGGCGGGACGGCGCGCGGACGCGGGTTCAAGCCGGCCACGATGTACTCGGAGCTCTCGTTCGCGTTCGGGCCGTCGTCGCTGGACACGATCGCGGTGGATTCCGTGAACGTGCAGGCCACGCTCGCCAACGGCCTCGCCCAGGTGGCGCGCGCCGAGCTTCGTGCGCACGGTGCGAGCGTGGCCGTGAATGGAGCGTTCGGCCTCGATGCATCGCACTCGGGCTCCCTCGCCTACGCGGTGCAGGTCGATTCACTCGGCACGCTGGCGCCCTACATCCCCGCCCTCGGCGCGGACACCGGTGTGGTGACGCCGCGGCCGAAGCTGGCGGCGGAGATCCTCCGTCGCGCGCTCGCCGATTCGGCACGGATCGACAAGCAGACGGAGGTGGCGCGCGCGATCAGCGGGGCGCCGCCGCCGCGGGTGCAGGTGGACACGCCGGTGGCGATTCCGCGCGGGCTGGTCGCGGGTTCGCTGCGCGCGAAGGGAACGATCGTCGGCTCCCTCGACCGCTTCACCCTGCAGGGCGACCTGAGCGGGACGGGGATCGTGGCGCGCGGGAATGCCGCGCGGCACATCCAGGCCACGTACAGCTGGGTGGACGCGAAGACCGCGCACGCGAAGATGAACGTCGCGCTCACGGCGGACACGGTGAGCGTGTACGGCTTCGCGTTCGACAGCGTGGCGGCGGACCTGAGCTACGCCAAGCCCAGTGGCACGGTGGCGGTGCGCATCAGGCAGGGGAACGAGCGCGACTATGCGCTGCGCGGCGACTTCACCCTGGACAACGCGCGCAATGAGCTGCGGCTCGCGGACGTCTCGCTGCGCTTCGACACCACGACGTGGCGCACGACGCACCCGGCTGCGATCCGCTGGGGCGGGCGTGGTATCGAGGTCGTGAACCTGGAGATGCGGAGCGGACCGACGCAGCGGCTCTACGCCAACGGGCTGCTCCCCACGTCGGGGCCGGCGAACTTCGAGCTGGCGGTGACGAACTTCAACGTCGCCAACATCGCCGACCTGCTGCAGAGCGACCTCCAGGCGACGGGGATCGTGAGCTTCGATGCGCACGTGCAGGGGACGGCGGAAAACCCGCGCGTGCAGGGGACGCTGTCGCTGGTGGACGCGACGTACCAGGGAACCGCCGTCCCCGACATCAGCGGGACGTTCAACTATGCCGACCAGCGGCTGGCGGTGAATGCGACGGCGAAGGATTCCACCGGCCGGCAGCTGGCACAGATCAACGGCACGATCCCGATCAACCTCGCGCTGAGCGGGGTGACGGGATCGCGGCTGCTCGACCTGCCGATCGACGTGGCGCTCGTCTCGGACAGCCTGCCGATCGACCTCATCCCGAAGTTCACCGGCGCGGTGACGAACGTGAAGGGGCGGGCGCTGGGGGACGTGCACCTGCGCGGCACGCTCAAGCATCCGGTGCTTCAGGGCGAGGTGACGCTGGTGGACGGGGCGTTCACCCTCGCCGCGACCGGGGCGAAGTTCACCGCCGTGAACGGTCACGTGCGGATGACGGGCGATTCCGTGTTCGTGGATTCGGTGACGGCGCTGGCGGGGGGACCGGTGCGACTGACCGGCACCCTCGGCATCGGCAACTGGCGCGAGCCGGCGTTCAATCTCTTCCTCACCGCGAAGGACGCCGTGGTGCTGGACGACAAGCGCGGGAAGATCTACGCGAGCGCGGGGCTGCGCATCTCCGGACCCTTCGACAGCACCTACGTGAGCGGCCAGGTGACGGTGACGCACGGCGTGTTCTACATCCCGGAGACGACGGGGAAGAAGCTGGTCGCGGCGGGCGACCCGGCGCTGTTCGCCGTCCTGGACACCTCGGTCGCGTCGGAGCGCGACATCTTCCCGGCGCAGTCGTCGCTGCTGAAGAACCTGCGGGTGGACGTCGACCTCGTGGTGCAGCGCAACACCTGGGTGCGCTCGCGGGACGCGAACGTGGAGATCTTCACGGATGGCCCGATGCGCGTGAGCGTGGTGGGTGACGCGCTGACGCTCGTCGGCGCCGTGGACGCGGACCGCGGCGAGTACACCTTCCTCAGCAAGCGCTTCCAGATCAAGCGCGGATCGGCGCTCTTCATCGGCTCGCCTGATCTCAATCCCACCCTGCAGATCACCGCCGAGTACGTGGTGAAGCAGCCGACGGGCGCGACGAACATCCAGGTGCTGATCGGCGGCACGCTGCAGAACCCGCGGTTGTCGCTGACGAGCGATGCGCAGCCGCCGCTGTCGCAGAGCGACCTGCTGAGCTACCTCGCGTTCGGGTCCACCACCGGGTCGCTGCTCCAGTTCAACCAGACCTCGCTCACCCAGGGCGGGAACCTGATCAACCTGGCTGGTGCCCGCCTGGCCGGCGTGGCCATCGGTGAGGCGCTCAACCAGGTGGAGGGCGACGCCGCACGCTCGCTGGGGGTGGACGTGTTCAACGTCACGCCGGGCGACGCGCCGGTGCTGGCGGGACAGAGCGGGATCACGCAGTTCGTGACCGGCACGGAGATTGAGGCGGGCAAGTACCTGACCCCGAACACGTACGCCACGGTGATCGCCACGCCGGGCGCCTTCGTGCTCAACGGCAGCGGGCTCAAGGTGCCGCCCGGCGTGTCGCTGTCGCACCGGACGTCGAAGGGGTACCGGTTCGAGACGAGCTACGGGCCGCGCTACATCCTCGAGGCGCCGACGCTGAGCGGGCAGAAGGTGTCGGGGATCGGGCAGTTCGGGGTGTTCGTGATCAGAGAATGGCGATTCTGAGGTGCCCGGCTCCCTGAACTGCAGCCGAAGTACCGCGTACCGCGTACTTCGTACGAGGGCCGACACCCAACCCTCTCCAATGCGCCGCTGGCCTCCGGCCGGCGCATTCCTTCAAGTGATGCGGAGGTACATCGGACCACGCATCCCCTGGGTCCCGATACGGCGTACGAGGTACGCAGTACGTCAGTTGCAGCGACTCGACTCAGTGCCCCATCCGTTCCTCCGCCTGCCCCGTGAAGTTCTCCGTCGTCGGGCTGGCGTTCTTCTCGAGTGACTTCACGTAGGCGGCGAGCATCCAGACCTGGTCGGCGGAGATGAGCGTGCCCCACGCCGGCATGCCGTCCGGGCGCCCCTGGTAGATGGACTCGAAGATCTCGCCGTCGTCGCCGCCGAAGTGCCAGCGGCCATCGGCGAGGCTCGGCCCCATGGCGCCGCTGCCGTCGGCACCGTGGCAGTCCATGCAGTTGTAGGCCACGAACAGCTTCGCCCCGGTGGCGATGGCGCTCGCGTTGCCCGCGTACGGATTGCGCAGCACCAGGCCGCGCGGCGGCCGCTGCGCGGGACGCAGGTGCTCCGGATGCGCGATGAATCGCGCGGCGAGGTCCTGGGCGGAATCCCGCGTCGACGGCAGCGGCAGGGAGGCACGTGATGCCTCCTGCGCATGCGAGAGGCGCGTGATCCCCTGGTCGACCAGCGCACCGGCGATGCCGGCAGCGCCCAGCATGAGGCCGAAGCGAAGCGTGCGTGGAATCATCGTGGCCTCCGGGTCACGTCACAAGTGCGCGTCACAGCGAGAACACGAACAGCATCCCGCCCCAGCTCGTCCAGCGCGCGAGGTCCGGGAGCGTCGAGCCGCGCGTGCGGACGTCGTACGGCAGGTTCGCGGCCACGTCGCCGGCGATGAGCAGCCCCATGTCGCCGCCGATGCCGGAATACACGGCCACGTACTCCTTGCCGTCGGGGCCGGTGTAGGCGATCGGATTCCCGACCACGCCGGAACCGACCTTGAACTTCCAGAGCAGCGTGCCATTGCGTGCGTCCACCGCCTTGAACCAGCCGTCGAGCGTGCCGTAGAAGACGACGCCTCCCTTCGTGGCGAGCGCACCACCCCACACGGGGTATGGCTCCCTGATCCCCCACACCTTGCGGCCGGTCGTCGCGTCCCACGCCATGAACTCGCCGCGGTAGCCGCCGGGTCCCGCCACCTCCGGCGCACTGCCGCCGATGTACGGCGTGCCCGCCACGTACGTGACGTCGCGCGCCTCGAAGTCCATGCAGAGGTTGTTGGTGGGGACGTAGAACAATCCCGTGACCGGCGAGAACGCCGCCGGCTGCTGGTTCTTTCCTCCCTCCAGGCTCGGGCAGATGTTCGTCACCTTCGCGCCCTGGTCGGTCGCCTTGCCGGCGGCGATCACCGGACGACCCGTCTTCAGGTCCACGCCGGTGGACCAGTTCATCGGCACGTATGGGTGGGCGAGGATCACCTCGCCGGTGGCGCGGTCCATCGTGTAGGCGAAGCCGTTGCGGTCGAAGTGCACGAGCGCCTTCCGCGTGCGGCCGTTCACCGGAAGGTCGACGAGGATGTTCTCGTTCACCGCGTCGTAGTCCCACACGTCATGCGGCGTGGGCTGGAAGGCCCACACCATCTCGCCGGTGTCGAGGTCGCGCGCGATGATGGCGGCGCTCCACTTGTTGTCGCCCGGACGCTGCCGGCCGTTCCACGGCCCCGGGTTCGACGTGCCGTGGTAGACGAGGTTCAGCTCGGGGTCGTACGACAACCAGCCCCACACCGCGGCGCCACCGGTCTTCCACGTGTCGCCCGACCAGCTCGTGGCCCCCTGGTTGGCCGACCTGTCCGTGCCTCCGTAAAACGGCTTGAAGCGCGCACCGACCTTGATGTCCGCGTCGGGGCCGATGTTGTAGGCGCGCCAGACTTCCCTGCCCGTGGCTTCGTCCAGCGCGGCGATCCAGCCGCGCACCCCCATCTCGCCCCCACTCGACCCGACGATGACCTTCCCCTTCGCCACGAGCGGCGCCATGGTCATCGTCTCGCCGCGCGACAGGTCCGCCATCTTCGTGCGCCAGAGCACGTTCCCGCTGGCGACGTCCACCGCGATGGTGTGGCCGTCGAGCAGGTTGTAGAAGATCTTCCCGTTGTCGAACGCCGCGCCGCGATTCACCACGTCGCAGCAGGCGATGCCGACGGCCACCTGCGAGTTCTCCGGCCGCACCTTCCAGCGCAGCGGCTGTCCCTCCTTCGTCAGGTCCAGCGCGTAGCTCACGTTCGGGTACGGCGTCACGAGGTACATCGTGTTGTCCACCACGAGCGGCTGTCCCTCGTGGCCGCGCAGCACGCCGGTGGAGAAGGTCCACGCCGCGTGCAGGTTCTTCGCGTTGGCGGGGGTGACCTGATCGAGCTCGCTGTAGCGCGACGCTGCGTAGTCGCCGGCAGGGAGGCGCCACTCTCCCGCGGCGCCGGCGTGCGGTGCGGCGATGCGCGTGCCGGCGACGGTCGTGCCGGTCGAGTCGCGCGCGGCGCCGGCGTCCGGCCGCGAGCATGCAGCCAGCGCGATCGCGGTGACGGCGAGACAGGCCAAGCTGCGAGCGTCGGGCATGTCGCTCCTCGCGCAGGTTGAAGGTGCGGCCAAGCTAGTCGGCGCCGTCTACGGCGGGTAGAGGGACGCGGTCGCGCCCGCCAGCCCGCCTCTCACCCCCTCCCGCGCACCGCCCCATATTCCGGTGCCATGCGCGAGCCGTCGTCGCTCCAGATCGAGTCGCTGGCCGAGCGCTACATCATCGACCGGGAGCTCGGCCACGGCGGCATGGCCACCGTCTACCTGGCCACGGAGCGAAAGCACCGGCGGAAGGTGGCGATCAAGATGCTGCACGCCGACATCGCGGCCAGTGTCGGCGCCGAGCGGTTCCTCCGCGAGATCGGCATCCTGGCGCGGCTGTCCCATCCGCACATCGTGCCCCTCATCGACTCCGGCGATGCCGAGGGGATACCGTATTGGGTATCGCCGTTCGTGCCGGGCGGCTCGCTCCGCGACCGGCTGGAGCGCGAGCATCGGCTCGTCGTGGACGACGCGGTCGCCATCGCGCGCGAGGTGGCCATGGCGCTCGACTACGCGCATCGCAATGGCGTGGTGCATCGCGACGTGAAGCCGGAGAACATCCTCTTCGCCGACGGCCATGCGGTGCTCGCCGACTTCGGCGTCGCGCGCTCCACGGCGGCCAGCGACACGGAGGTCGTCACGGAGGCCGGCACCGCGCTCGGCACGCCCGCCTACATGAGCCCCGAACAGGCGAGCGGTGACACGCTCGGCGCTCCGAGCGACATCTACAGCCTCGCCTGCGTGGTGTACGAGATGCTGGCCGGCGAGCCGCCCCTCCGCGGCAACAACGTCCGCGCCACGCTGGCCAAGCAGGTGACGGTGACACCGCGCGCGATCCGCACGCTGCGGGCCGAGGTGCCGGCCGGCGTGGAGCGGGCGCTGGCGCGTGCGCTCGCCAAGGCGCCCGAGCATCGCTTCGCCACCGTGATGGCGTTCGCCGACGCATTGCGTGAAGGCGCCGGCGGCGACGCGGCGACGTGGAGCGCGACGATGCGCAGCGTCGCGGTGCTCCCGTTCGTGAACGCGAGCCCGGCGCCGGAGAACGAGTACCTGAGCGACGGGCTCACCGACGAGCTGATCGCCGCCCTCGCGCGCGTGGAGGGCCTGCGCGTCGCGTCGCGCACCTCGGTGTTCGCGCTCAAGGGAAAGCCGCTGGACGTGCGCGCCATCGGCACGCTGCTCGGCGTGAGCGAGGTGCTCGAGGGCACGGTGCGCACGTCGGGCAGCCACCTCCGGGTCACCGTGCAGCTCACGTCCACCGACGATGGCCGGCTGCTCTGGTCGCAGCGGTACGATCGCATGCTGCACGACGTGTTCGCCCTCCAGGACGAGATCGCGAACACCATCGTCGACACTCTCCGCGTCACGTCGTTCGGGAGCAGTGAGCGGCCGTCACCGCGGCGGTACACGGAGAACGTGAAGGCGTACAGCCTGTACCTGCGCGGCCGGTTCGCCTGGAACAAGCGGACGCAGGAAGGCGTCACGGAAGCCATCGGCTTCTTCGAGCAGGCGATCGCCGAGGATCCCGCCTACGCCCTCGCCTACACCGGGCTCTCGGACGCGTATGCGCTCGGGGTGGACTACCGCAGCGTGCCGGTGGACGAGGGACTCCGGCACGCGAACGTCTATGCCCGCAGGGCGATCGCGCTGGACGACGAGCTTGCCGAGGCGCACGCGTCGCTCGCGTGGTGCCTGTTCATCTATGACTGGAAATGGGACGACGCCGTGCGCGAGTTCGAGCGCGCGATCGAGCTGGATCCGCGCTACGCGAGCGCGCGGCAGTGGTACGCCTTCGCGCTGGCGGCACGCGGGGAGCTGGACAAGGCGCTCGTGCAGGGACACGCGGCGCAGGAGCTGGACCCGAGCTCGGTGTCGGCGCGACGGAGCCTCGCGTGGCTGTACTACTACGCACGACGCTACGGCGAGGCTCGCTATCACCTGGAGCGCGCGCTGGCGATGAACCCGGCGGCCGAAGAGACCTATCGCGTGCTCGGCCTCACCCTCGCCGTCGCGGGGCACGCCGCAGAAGCGGAGCGGGTGCTCCGCCGGGCGGTGACCATGCACGGCACCGGCTCATACACCTACGGCACGCTCGGCTTCGCGCTGGCGAAGGGTGGCCGGACCGACGAGGCGCGCCACGTCGCCGAGGAGCTCGAGCGCCTGCGAGAGCGGGAGTACGTGTCTCCCGTAGCCCTCGCGACGGTGCACCTGGGACTCGGCAACAATTCCCGCGCGCTCGACTGGGCCGAGCGTGCGTACGCCGAGCGGCGAGGCTGGCTGAACTACCTGGCCGTGAATCCCCTCGTCGATCCGCTGCGAGGAGATCCACGGTTCGACGCGCTGGTGACGCGGATGCGGAGCTGAGCGCGGTCAGCGCGGCCAGAGCCACATGAAGATGAGCGCCGTGGCGACCGCGTAGATCAGGCCATCGATGGTCGACTTGATGGTGATCCCCCAGCCGCGGCCATACCAGATGGAGAGCGGCCAAAGCGCGAACGCATAAGCGGCGAGCGTGAACAGGCCGACCGTATGAAAGACGTCGTGCGACCGCGCTGCCGGCCCGAGGATGCTGCCAGCCACGTGCGCGGCGATGGCGGTGACGACGAGGATGAAGACCGCCCAGCCGAGGAGGCTCGAGCCCATGTTCGACGGCCCGTTCGGCATCACGGTCATCAGCACCCGCGGACCGCGATTCACCTTCGCGATGAACTCGGGCGACTTCATCTCGGCCATGCTGGATGGCCGCGGCATCATGTAGTCGCCGGGCGGCAGGTCGAGCGGGCGCAGCGCCTCCATCACCGCTTCCTCGTTCGCGAGCTTCGGGTAGTCGCTCTTGTGCCAGGGCGACGCCATGTGGATGAACGAGCTGATGATGAAGACGACGACGAGCGAGAGGAGGATGGGCAGCCACAACGCAGTGAACGGCGTCACGAGGGTGCTCCGGGAAGGAGGGGAGGTAGAGAAGCTGTGCCTGGCGGACTGAAGCGTCAAGAATGGCGACGAGCGCGACCGCCCCTATGTTCCCGTCCATGACTACTCGCTCGCTCGTCGCCACCACGCTGGCGCTCGCCGTATTGTCCGCCCTGCCCGTCCACGCACAGCAGAAAGGGGGTGCGCCCCGCCCCGAGGACACGGAAGTCTGGTCGCCCGTTCCGAAGGTCGTCACGCCGGGGAGGACGGACGACGCGCCGCCCTCCGACGCGATCGTGCTGTTCGACGGTCGCAACCTGGACGAGTGGGTGTCGGCGAACGACGGCTCCCCGGCGAAGTGGACGGTGGCGAACGGCGTGATGACGGTGAACAAGCCGAGCGGCGACATCCGGACGAAGCGCCGCTTCGGCGACTACCAATTGCACGTCGAATGGAAGATCCCGACCGGGATCACCGGCCAAGGCCAGGCGCGCGGCAACAGTGGCGTGTACCTCGCGATTACCGACTCGGGTGGTTACGAGCTGCAGGTGATGGATTCCTACGACAACCCGACGTACGTGAACGGCCAGGCGGGGAGCATGTACAAGCAGTATCCGCCCCTCGTGAACGCAGCGCGCCGGCCGGGTGAGTGGCAGACGTACGACGTGGTGTGGACCGCGCCGCGGTTCGAGGCGGACGGATCGCTGGCGTCACCGGCGTACGTGACGGCGGTGTGGAATGGTGTGCTCGTGCAGAACCACGTGGCGCTGAAGGGTGGCACGCTGTACATCGGGACGCCGTCGTACCACGCGCATGGCGCAGCGCCGATCCTGCTGCAGGCGCATGGCGATCCGAGTGCGCCGATCAGCTATCGGAACATCTGGGTGCGGCCGCTATAGAGCGGCAACCACGAGTACCCGGTACTGCGTACTTCGTACCGGGACCCATGATTCCGGCCACGCGAATGCCTGGCTGGTTCCGAGTCGCGCCCAATCCGGGTCGGAGCAACTCCGTAGACCGTTTTCCGTCGTGGGCGGTCGGTGCGCCGGTGCGGACGCACGACAGCGGCGTGACCGCGGCTGCCGCTTCGCCTTCACCCGGCGCGGATGACGGGCTACGGAAAACGGAGTACGGAGTTGCCTGATCCGTCCAGCCAGGAACTGATGACTGAAGACCCGGAACTGGCTACTTCGCGCTCGCCCGCTCCGCGCGCACGTGCGTCAGCCATCCGTGCGCGTCGTTCCCCTTGCCGTGCACGAGGTCGAGGAACGTGCGCTGCAGCTTCATGGTGATCTCGCCCGCCTTTCCCGTGCCGACCTGGATCTTGTCCACGCTGCGCACCGGCGTGACTTCGCTCGCCGTGCCGGTGAGGAAGATCTCCTCGGCGGTGTACAGCATCTCCCGCTGGATCGGCACCTCGTGCACCTCGAGCCCCGCGTCACGGGCGAGGGTGATGATGCTGTCGCGGGTGATGCCGGGGAGCAGCGTGCCGTTGCGTGGCGTGGTGTACACCGCGCCTTTCTGCACGATGAAGACGTTCTGCCCCGAGCCTTCGCTCACCAGCCCGTCGCGGCCGAGCGCGATGCCCTCGTCGTAGCCGTTGGCCAGCGCTTCCATCTTGATGAGCTGACCGCCCAGGTAGTTGCCGGCGATCTTGGCGATGCTTGGCGTGGTGTTCGGCGCCATCCGGTTCCAGCTCGAGACGCACGCATCCACGCCCTTTTCCAGCGCGCCTTCACCGAGGTACGTGCCCCACGGCCAGCAGGGGATGTACACGCTCACCGGGCTGGCGAAGGGCACCATCCCCGCCGCGCCGTAGCCGCGGATCACCATCGGGCGGATGTAGCAGGCGTCCATGTCGTTCCGCTCGACGAGCTCACAGGTGGCCGCCACCATCTCGTCCACGCCGTACGGCACTTCCATGCGGTAGATCTTGCACGAGTTGATCAGCCGCTGGAGGTGGTCCTCCAGGCGGAATACCGCTGGCCCGTTCGGCGTGGCGTAGCAGCGGATCCCCTCGAACGCGGAGGAACCAAACTGCATCGAGTGCGCAAGCACGTGGACGGTGGCGTCCTTCCACTTGATGAACTCACCGTCGCGCCAGATCCACTCGGTCTCCTGCAGCTGGTACGCCATGATGTCTCCTGGTGCAGTGTCAGCGCGCGCTCGCGCCCAGCTCGTCCCACAGCGTGGCGATGGCACGCATGCCCTTCGTGAAGTTCTCCATGCTCATCCACTCGTCGGGCGCGTGGGCATTCTCCCCCGGGAGCCCGAAGCCGATCAGCGCCACCGGCGCGCCGAGGATCCGTTCGAAGTCTCCCACGACCGGGATCGAGCCGCCTTCGCCGGTGATCACCGGTTCCCGCCCGAACGCGGCGGCAAGCGCACGGCGCGCGGCATCGAACAGCGGGCCATTCAGCTCGGCGCGCCAGGGCCGTCCGCCGTGCAGGTGGGTGACCGACACGTTGACGCCCGACGGCGCGACCTTCGCCACGTGCGCCTTCATGAGCTGCTCGATGTCCGCCGGGTCCTGGTCGGGAACGAGGCGGCAGCTCACCTTGGCCATCGCCTTGCTCGGCAGAACGGTCTTCGCGCCTTCACCGGTGTAGCCGCTGAGGAGGCCGTTCACCTCGCAGGTGGGGCGCGTCCAGAGACGCTCGAGCACGGTGTAGCCCTTCTCGCCGCCGAGCGCGGGCGCGCCGGTCTCGGCGCGGAAGTGCTCCTCGTCGAAGGGCAGTCCCTTCATTTGCGTGCGCACGGCGGCGGGCCACTCGCGCACCTTGTCATGGAAGCCGGGGATGGCGATGCGGCCGTCGGCGTCGTGGAAGGTGGCGAGGATGCGCGCGAGCGCCATTGCCGGGTTCACCACCGCTCCGCCGTAGCTGCCGGAGTGGAGGTCCTGCGCCGGTCCCTGGACGTCGATCTGGAAGTAGGCGAGCCCGCGCAGCGACGAGAGGATGCTCGGCAGGCCGGGCGCGAACATCGCGGAATCGGAGATGACGACGTAGTCGGCGCGGAGGCGATCGGCGTGCGACTCGATGAATTCCGCGAGGTGCTCGCTCCCCACTTCCTCCTCGCCCTCGGCGAGGACGATCACGTTGACGGGGAGCTTGCCGCGCGCGCGGAGGTGTGCCTCGAGCGCCTTGACGTGGAGGAAGAGCTGGCCCTTGTCGTCCACCGAGCCGCGCGCGTACAGGCGGCCGTCGCGGATGGTCGGCTCGAACGGGGGCGACGTCCACAGGTCGAGGGGCTCGGCAGGCTGCACGTCGTAGTGGCCGTAGACGAGCACGGTGGGCGCATCGCGGCCGGCATCTCGCCATTCGCCGACCACCACCGGATGCCCCGCGGTGGGAAAGACCGTGGCCTCGAGCCCCGCGTCGCGCATCGCCTGCGCCGTCCACTCGGCGGCACGCGCCGTGTCGGCGTCGTGCTCGGAGCGCGCGCTCACGCTCGGGATGCGGAGGAAGTCGAACAGCTCGCGCTGGATGCGCGCGTCGTTCGACGAGAGGTAGCGATCGAGGTCGGATGGTACGGCGGACATGACGGGGTCCTGGTGCAGTCGGAATTCAGTATAACGCGCGGGGCGTGGCGAGCGAACGTCGCCGGGTGGGCGGCTGGGGAGCGTCCCCGAACGAGGTGAGGCGAACGTCCTCCCGCAGTGACGGCGCGGCGAGGACCGCAGTCGCGGCAGATCGTGCAAGCCGAGCCGCGGCAAGCGGTTAGCCGATGCGAAGGTGTCGACGCCGGGGAGGCATCGGGCGTGCCTCCTGCGCGGGTGGCCACGACGGTCGTGGCGCTGCTTCCTCGGGAGACTTCCATGCGCGCATCAACGTTCGTCCGTCCCTCGCTCGCGGCGGGACTGCTTGCCCTCACGCTGCCACTCGCCGCCCGGGCCCAGCGCGCCGCGTCGCCGGCGCCGGTGAGCGGCCTCGCCTTCGAGGCGACGCCCTACGTGGGCTACATGATCTTCGGCGATTACCTGTCCGGTCCGCTCGGCACGGCGGTGACGAACGCGCCGGCGCCGCTGATCGGTGCGGAGCTGGGGGTGAAGATCACGCCCCACCTGTCGCTCGTCGGCAACCTGGCCACGACGAGCAGCGACATCCAGGCAGGGATCCCGCTGCTGGGCGGCGTATCGGTGGCGCACAGCCGCCTCGTCATGTACGACGCGGGGCTCCAGCTGGCGATCCCGGTCACGACGGCGATGGGGACGGCGATGACCCCCTTCGTGCAGGCCGGCGCCGGCGCGATGCGCTACGACATCACGCAGTCGGTGATCAACACCACGACGACGAACTTCGCGGCGAACGTCGGCGCCGGGGTGGACCTCGCGGTTGGCCGCGGAGTGGGAGTGCGCGTGATGGCCAAGGACTACATCGGCAAGTTCGACGCGCAGCAGGCGACGTACCTGAACGTCGGCACGAACACCACGCACAACTTCGCGTTCAACGCGGGGGTGCGGTTCTCGTTCTGAGGGCTCCTCGCTCGGGTCGTGCGCTCGTCGGTCGCGCCTGCGTGGAGCTCCCTGGTCGGGTCGTCCGCGAGCGCCCGCTCCGTCGGCCACGCGCTTACACGCTGCGAGCCGCCGCTGCGCGGCGTCTCTTGCTACGCGCGATGCCTCCTCCGCAAACGCTCGCGGCCTCCGGCAACGCTCCATGAGGAGGAGCTCAGGGCGGCAGCTCGCCGCGGTCGCGCCGGGCCGCCCTTGTCGCGCCGGCCCACGCGCCTCCTACCGGCCGAGTGGCCGCAGCCGGAGGGCTTGCGCGTTCGCAGAGCGGGCGTCTGCAGCGGCGAAGCCGCGAGCAGTCCCGCCCGCGTCGCGAATGCGCAAGCCCGACCGGCCCACCGCGATTCGTCCTGACAAGGCCCGGCACGAGAGGGCCGCACGTGAGCGACCGGGCCGGGCCCCTGCCCTCGCGCTGGCGCGGACTTTGGCGTATTCTCGCGGGCGACCGGCGACGACGCCGTCATGCGTGCCTCGAGCGGCTACGTCAGATGCCTACCACAACGAGCGGGCTCCGCGAGGAGCTCAAGCAGACTCGCCCCTTCCATTCACCAGCGCACGAGGCGGTCATCAGCGTCCTGCGCACCGCCGCGCTGCTGCAGCGACAGCTCGCGCTCCTCGTCGAGCGCGGCGGCGTGTCGCTCCAGCAGTACAACGTGCTCCGCATCCTGCGCGGCGCCGGAGACGAAGGGTTGCCAACGCTCGCCATCCGTGACCGGATGATCGAGGAAGCCGCCGGGATCACGCGGCTGCTCGACAAGCTGGAGCGCGCCGGCTACGTGCTGCGAGAGCGATGCACCCCCGACCGGCGGCAGGTGCTCTGCCGCATCACCCCCGCGGGCAGCGCGGTGCTCGCGAAGCTCGACCAGCCGGTGAATGCGCTGAACGATGCGGCGCTCGCCGCGCTGGATGCGCCGGAGCAGACGCGGCTGATCGAGCTGCTGGCGGCCGTTCGGGCGTCATGCGTCGCACATCCGTCGCCGGCCGCTCAGGGCGACGGGCGCCTCGGCCACCCGCCGCGATAGCCGGCGAGGGTCCAGACGCGGCGCACGGTCACGGTGTCGCCGCCGCGCAGCAGCGGCGCCGGCGCCCCTCGCGTCACCGACGCGAAGTAGGGCGCGAGGAGCGCGGCGGTCTCGTGCACCACGCCTTCCTGGCGCTCGTCCAGCAGGAGCACGAGCGCGTCGCCTGGCCGTGCCACGTCGGCGAATCCGGGCCAGAGCTCGTACTGGTTGTGCCGGCCCGTGAGGCAGACGCAGTACGCGTCCGGATGATCGGGCAGGTGGAAGGCGAGCTCGCTGACGTCCTGATAGCGGTCGGCGCCGACGAAGGTGCGCCCCGGTCCAGCTGTCCGCGCCGCGCGCGCGGCGTTCACCTGCCGCGCGGCCCCGTCCCAGCCCGCCCCGCGTGCCAGCGGATCGCGCCGCGCCGGCAGCGGGAGGATCGGGACGAGCGCGTGCACGTAGATGATCGCCACCAGCACGGCGGCGAGCACGATGCCGCGCCGCAGCCAGCGGTCCCACGTGAGCGACGATGCCATGGCGGCGAGGAGTGCCACCGCCGGCACGTACGACGGCGCCGGCCAGTTGGCCTCCACCGGGCGTCGCAGCGCGCTGTACACGAAGAACCCCCAGCTCGCCAGCGCCACCATGGCGAGCGCGAAGTGCGCGTCGCTCACCGGACGACGCACCGCGCGCCACACGGCCGTGGCGGCGAGCACGAACAGGATGGGCGACACCAGGCCGAGCTGCCCGCCGAACAGCTCCAGCTCGCGCTGCAGCGCCGAGCCGCGCGGCGTGCCGAGCCCGTGCTGGATCTGGAAGCGGAAGGAGATCCAGTCGTGCGTCGCGTTCCAGTGCAGCACGGGGAGGAACACGAGCGTGGCGAGCACGCACGCCACGTACGGCCCCGGCTCGCCGAGCCGCGCGCGCAGCGACGGGCGCAGCAGCACGGCCACGAGCAGGCCGATGGGCAGCAGGATGGACGTGTACTTTGACGCGAAGGCGAGGCCAAGCGCGACACCCGCTGCACACCACCAGAGCAACGAGGCCTGCGAGCGAATCGGCGACTGGAGCGCGCGCACCACGAAGTACAGCGTGACGGCGATGGTGGCGAGCAGCGGCGCATCGGGAGTGGCGAGCACGAGCCCCGAGGCGGCGAGCGGCATGAGGGCGAACACGATCGACGCCGACCGCGCGGCCGGGTCGCCATCGATGCGCCGCGCGATGCCGACCGCCGCGAACGAGGCGACCGTGCCGGCGACGACGGGGAAGACGCGCACGCCGAGCCGCGTCGCGCCACCGAGCAGCGTGCCACCGCGGATGAGCAGCGCGATCATCGGCGGATGATCGAAGTAGCCGCCGGCGAGGTGGCGCGACCAGTCCCAGTAGTAGGCCTCGTCGGGGAAGAGCGGGATCCACCACGCGAAGAACAGCCGCACGAGCGCCGCCACCACGGTGACGAGGATCGCGGTGCGCCAGGCCTGTGGATCCACCACGCGCACGTCGCCCTGCTGCAGCCGGCCCACTTCGCTCATGCGATGCTCATGCGGTGCGCCATCCGAGCTCAGCGCCGGTCACCCGTTGGCGGCCGGCGCCAGGCCAGCAGCCGCGCCACGAGGGTGAGCGCCACCGCCCACGCCACCCACACCGCACGTTCATCGGGCGAGAGCGTGCGCAGCATCCCCCACGTGACGAGCGGCGCGGTGAGCACGAGCCTCACCCCGGACTCCGTGTCGGCCACGGAGCGCTCGACCACGCGCGTGGCGTTCACGCCGCCGCGGCGCAGGATGGTCACGATCGCGTCGCCGATCTCGTCCGGCGTCGCGTTCCGCCAGCCGGGCAGGTACATCAGCGTCCACGCGGATGCCGTGTGGCCCCAGCCATGATGATTGCTCCCCGACACGAGCGCGAGGTTCAGGCTGTCCGCGTAGTGCACGATCGTCGCGTGCTCGCGGCGCGTCTGGCCGAGTCCCTTCGGCGCGCCGTCCACGAGCTCGATGGCGCGCACGCCGGCGGTGCCGTTCCCCGTCGCGGGGATCATCTGGCTGATGTTGCCGGGGAAGGTCTCGATGAGCAGCGGCTCGTTGCCTGGGATCGAGCTCGCGAGGGCGAGCGACGACTCGTCGATGTCGCGCAGCGTCTCGGTGAGGATCCCGCGGTACTTGCGGTCCGCGTCCAGCACGACGACATGTTCCCCCTTCCAGACCACCTCGATCCCCGGCAGCAGCGTGGTGCCCTGTCCGGCGAAGGCCGGGTTGTTGGCCCACGCGTCGCGCGCGCCCTCGAAGGTGCGATGGTCGGTCACGTACGCCACCTCGAATCCGGCGTCGCGATGCCAGGCGCGCACGTCCTCCGGCGTCCAGTCGGGGCGCCCGTCGTGCGAATACTTCGTGTGGGAGTGGAAATCCACCGCCACCACGTTGGGGGCAGTGTCGAGCGCGGCCATCGGGCGCGGGAGGAACACGCCGGCGGCGTACACCGCGATCACGGCGAGCAGCGCGAGCCCGATCCGGGCCACAAGGCGAACCGCTCGCCGGCCCGGCGCCACGGTGACCGGCATCACGCGCCCGCGCCAGGCGAACCAGAGCACATAGCCAAGCAGCAGGGTGAGCAGCAGCGCCACGTGCTGGCGCAGGCTCAGGAGCGTGAGCAGGTCGAGCACGTCCGACACCGGCGCCATGAGCAGGTAGCCCAGCGGGCGGCGCAGCGTCGCCTCGGGGAGCGTGGCGCCGGTGGCGGCATCGCGGACCGGCGCGATGGC
Source organism: Gemmatimonadaceae bacterium (assembly GCA_036280075.1). Taxonomy (GTDB): domain Bacteria; phylum Gemmatimonadota; class Gemmatimonadetes; order Gemmatimonadales; family Gemmatimonadaceae; genus AG11. The sequence goes on from DASURL010000103.1 coordinate 25,566, forward strand.
GAACGGCGCGCTCACCAGCACGAGCAGGGTGATGACGATCAGCGCCCACCATGGACGGAGCACGGCGAGGCGGTCGCTGAAGCGGACGGGGGAGTGGCGGGGAGGGGCGGCGTCGCGGGACACGTGAGCTATTCTTGAGGGGAATGAAGTTCGCGCGGGCTGCTGCCGCGCTCAACCTAACCGCCCGGCGCGGACGGCGCACTCGGGGCCTGCACCCACCACGACGACGTGGCCAATCATCTCGCCAGCGAAACCAGTCCGTACCTGCTCCAGCACGCCGAGAACCCGGTGGACTGGTGGCCGTGGTGCGAGGACGCGCTCGCGCTCGCTCGGCGCGAGCGGAAGCCGATCCTGCTCAGCATCGGCTACGCGGCCTGCCACTGGTGCCACGTGATGGAGCGCGAGTCGTTCGAGGACGACGAGACGGCCGCGCTGATGAACGAGCACTTCGTGTGCATCAAGGTGGATCGCGAGGAGCGGCCGGACCTCGACGCCATCTACATGCAGGCCACCCAGGCGATGACGGGCCATGGCGGCTGGCCGATGACCGTGTTCCTCACGCCTGAGGGCGAGCCCTTCTACGCCGGCACCTATTTCCCCCCCGAGGACCGCCACGGCATGCCGAGCTTCCAGCGCGTGCTGCGCGGCGTGGCGGACGCATGGGCCAATCGGCAGGACAGCGTGACGCACACCACGTCGTCCATGCGCGAGCTGTATGCGGCGAGCACCGAGCGCACGCGCGCCACCGGCGTGCTCGACGAACAGCTGTTCTCGCGCGTGATGTCCTCGCTCGTGCAGCGCTACGACCCGCGCGCCGGCGGCTTCGACGCCGCCCCGAAGTTCCCGCCCACGATGGTGCTGGACTTCCTGCTCCGGCAGTGGGCGCGCACGGGCGAGGCACAGGCGCTGGAGATGGTGACGCACACCTTCCGGCGCATGGCACGCGGCGGCATCCACGACCAGGTGGGGGGCGGCTTCGCGCGCTACAGCGTGGACGGCCAGTGGCTCGTCCCGCACTTCGAGAAGATGCTGTACGACAACGCGCTCCTCATCCGCCTTGGCGCGCACCTCTGGCAGGCCACGCGCGACGTGGAGTTCCGCCGCGTCACGGAGGACACCATCGGCTGGGTCGCGCGCGAGATGACCTCCCCCGAGGGCGGCTTCTACTCGTCGCTCGACGCCGACAGCGAGGGGCACGAAGGGCGCTTCTACGTCTGGGATGCGAGCGAGCTCTCCACCCTGCTCGGCGAGGACGCATCGCTCGTGAAGGCGTACTGGGGGGTCACGCCGGAAGGAAACTTCGAGGGGCGCAACGTGCTCTACGTGCCGCACGATCCGGAGGTGGTGGCGCGCGCGCAGGGGGTCACCGAGCCCGAGCTCCGCACCGCGGTGGAGCGCGCGACGCGCATCCTGTACGGCGCGCGTGAAGGGCGCATGCGCCCCGCGCGGGACGAGAAGATCCTCGCCGGCTGGAACGGCCTCATGCTGCGCGCCCTTGCCGAGGCGGCGCGCGCCTTCGGCGACGAGGAGCTGCGCGCGCTCGCCCTGCGGAACGGCGAGTTCCTCTTCGCGTCGCTGGTGAGCGAGGGGCGCGTGCTGCGCTCGTACAAGAACGGGGAGGCGCGCATCCCCGGCTTCCTCGAGGACTACGCCGCCATCGCGCTCGGCGCCGTCGCGCTCTACGAGCTCACCTTCGAGCGCCGGTGGCTGGACCGCGCGCGTGCGCTGGCCGATTCCATCGTCGCGCTGTTCTGGGACGAGGAGGCGCAGGCGTTCTTCGACACGGCGAGTGATGCGGAGGCGCTCGTGACGCG
>DASURL010000104.1:0-9168 GCA_036280075.1 Gemmatimonadaceae bacterium
CGCTACTTCGGCGACGTGCTGAGCGGCCTGCGGTCAGCGCTCAGCACCAACCGCGACCGTGGTACGCCGTATCTGCGCGCGCCGGGTGGAAGCGTGCTCGTGTCCTCCGTGCTGCCGAGCGGCGACGAGGCGCTCACCGGCATTGCCTTCGGCGGCAACGGCGCCCTCGACTACGATCGCTCGAGCTGGACGTGGGAGACGATCAGCGAGACGAAGTGGTATGCGAAGGGACGCCCGCATCGCCTCAAGCTCACGCTCGACTCGCGCCTCGACGGCTACTCGCACCCGGCGCCCGAAGACCTGCTTGGCACGTTCAGCTTTCCGTCGCTCGCGGCGCTCGAGGCGGGAACGCCGTCGAGCTTCTCCCGCACCCTCAGCGCTCCCGCGCGCACGGGGGGCGAGTGGTCCGGCTACGCCGCACTCGGCGACTACTGGCGCGTGTCGCCGACCCTGCAGCTCCTGTTCGGTGCCCGCGTCGAGGGCAACCACTTCACCACATCGCTCGCCGAGAATTCCGCCGTGCTGTCCGTCTTCAGGGCAAGCACAAGCCACGCGCCCAACACCGTGCACGTGAGCCCGCGCGCCGGGTTCACGTACTATTTCGGCCATGACCCGAGCGCCGGCTTCAGTGTCAGCCAGGTGGCGAAGATCACCATGATGCCGACGATGATGCTGCGCGGCGGCATCGGCGAGTTCCGCGGGCTGCTGCCCCCCTCGCTGCTGGCCGACGCGAGCGCGGCCAGCGGACTGCCCGGCGGCGTGTCGCGCCTCGTGTGCATCGGCGACGCCGTGCCCACACCACAGTGGGAGGACTACCTCACCGGCGCTGCCGCGATCCCCACCACCTGCGCCAACGGCGCACTCCCGTCGTTCAGTGATGCGGCGCCATCGGTGCGGCTGTTCGATTCTTCATATGATGCACCGCGGAGCTGGCGCGCCAACGTCGCGTTCGAGCGCACATGGAAGAAGCTGGGCTGGATGGTGGACGGCACGTACTCGCTGAACCTCAACCAGCCGGGTACGGTGGACCTCAACTTCCGCGGCACGCCGCAGTTCACCCTCGCGGATGAAGGCAACCGGCCGGTGTTCGTGAGCCCGTCATCCATCGTGCCGGGCACCGGCGCACTCTCGCCGGTGGAGGCGCGCGTGGACCAGGCGTTCGGCCGCGTGGTGAGCAACCGCAGCGACCTGCGCTCGGTCAGCCGCCAGCTCACCCTCCAGGTGGTGCCCCAGAACCTTGGTCGCCTCTTCTACAGCGTGGCGTACACGCTCGGTGACATGCGCGCCGATGCGCGCGGCTTCGACGGGGCCACCTTCGGCGCGCCCAGCGTGCGCGAGCGGGCACCGGGCGATTACGACGTGCGCCATCAGCTCATCCTCTCGCTCGGCAGGTCGCTCCCGCACGGCATGAGCATCTCGCTCTACGGCCGCTTCATGTCCGGCACGCCGTACACGCCACGCATCGCCGGCGACGTGAATGGCGACGGCCTGGCCAACGACCGCGCGTTCATCTTCAATCCGGACGTGGTCAGTGATGCGGCGCTGGCGACGGGGATGCGCTCGCTGCTCGACGCCGCGCCGAGCCAGGCGCGCGAGTGCCTGCTGCAGCAGCTCGGTCAGCCGGCGGTGCGCAACAGCTGTCGTGGACCGTGGACGGCGACGCTCAACGCACGCATCGGGCTCGTCAACCGCTTTTCCTTCACCAGGCGCTCCTTCACTGCCGAGCTGCACCTCACCAACCCGCTGGGCGGACTCGACCAGCTGCTGCACGGCAGCGATCACCTGCAGGGGTGGGGCGGCCCGGGGCTTCCCGATCCGACGCTGCTCACCGTACGCGGCTTCGATCCGGCCGCGAAGCGCTACATCTATGAAGTGAACCCGCGCTTCGGCAGCACCCGCGCCACGCAGCGCCTGGCGCGCGTTCCGTTCCGCGTGACGCTCGACTTCATGTTCGACCTCGGCATCCCCCTCGCCAAGCAGCAGGCGATGAAGCTGCTGAATCCCGGCCGCGCCGGGCACGCTGGCACGCGCCTGCCGGTGGACACGATGGTGAAGAAGCTCAAGCAGCAGGTGCCCGACGTGTACGAGGTCGTGATGCAGGAGAGCGACTCTCTCCTGCTCAGCCGCGACCAGGTGGATTCGCTGAAGGCGGCGCAGGTGGGCTACCGCGCGCGCATCGACGCGCTGTGGAAGTCCACGGCGACCACCCTCGCCGCGTACGGCGACGACTACGACGCCGACGCCGCGATGCACGTCATCGACGACGCCACCGAGCAGGCCTGGCTCATCGGCCGCGACCAGCTCCCCGCGCTCGAGCGGATCCTCTCGCCGTTGCAGATCCGGCTCGCGCCATGGATCGTGGGCTCGCTCAAGCAATCGGTAGGAAGGAAAACCGTGGGGATCAGGATGTTCTCGTTCTGAGACATGGTAAGCAATCGGCGCTGTTCCGCCGTCCAATACACACGCCCCACCGTGGGCGGTGCGAATCCCTCGGACGGCTGGTCACGCCAGATTGGAGGTCCCATGCGCCACCGAATCTCCGCTTCACTCGTTGCGCTCGCCCTCATCCTCGGCAGCGCCACCGTGGCCAATGCCACGAACTTCAAGTGGCCACCCTGGCTCTCCATCGAGGCGCCGGTCAATCCCTTCGACGCGGACGCGCGAGGAGCCGTGCTGCTCGTGCACGCCGCCGTGCGCGAGGGGCGAACCTCCGCGGCTGACCTGACCGGCAGCGCCGAGGGCCTCGTGCGCGGCGCACGCCGCAGCGTACCGCTCCGCTTCGACGCCACGTCGCGCCCCGATGTCTACGCCGTCCGCCGGCAGTGGCCCGCCGACGGCACCTGGATCCTGCGCATCACCCTGCTGCGCAACACTACGGCGCTCGTCACGCTGGACGCCGTGGGGAACGTCGCGTCCACCCGTGTGCCGACGCGCATGAGCTCCGGGATGGCGCTTCCGCGTCCGGTTGGTGCGGCAGAGATCGATTCCGCGCTCGCACTCGCCGCGCGGTGAACATGGGCTCGCCGGCGTGACGCCGTGACCCCTCGTGCACTCGTCCGCACGCCGGTGACGGCGAACGACGTGTCGGGTCCGACGACCGACGACGACGTTCGCCGTGCCCAGCAGGGCGACGTGGCGGCGTTCGAGCGGTTGTACCACAGCCATGCGCCGGCCGCGCACGCCCTCGCCCGCCGGATGCTCGGCGACGAGAGCGCCGCGCGCGACACGGTGCAGGACATCTTCGTGCGGGCGTGGGAGCGGCTCGCGTCGTTCCGCGGCGAGAGCGCCTTCGGCACCTGGCTGCACCGGGTGGGCGTGAACGTCATCCTGAACCAGCTCCGCCTCACGCGGCGGGACGTCATCCGGTTCAGCGACGACGAGCCCGACGCGAATGCGCCTGCCGTGCGCCCCCCGGATGGGGGCATCGACGCGCAGATCGACCTCGAGGCCGCGATGGCGCGCCTCCCGGCAGGCGCACGGATGGCGTTCGTGCTTCACGACATCGAAGGCTATGCGCACGACGAGATCGCCACGATGCTCGGCCTCGCGCCCGGCACCATCCGCGCACAGCTCTGGCGGGCACGACGACAGCTCATGAAACACCTCGACGGATGACCCATTCACGCGCGCGTTCCGACGCGCATCTCACCGAGGAGGAGCGGCACGGCCTCGCCGATGGCTCTCTCCCAGCCGACCGACGGCCCGACGTCGAGGCGCACGTGGTGGCGTGCGCCGAGTGCGCCAGCGACGTCACGCGCCTCCGCTCGTTCGTGGCCCGGATGACGCAGCTTCCCGACACGCACGCCGAGCTCGACGCCCTCTGGCCGGCGATCCGCTCCCGCATCGAGCTCGGCAAGGTCGTGCCCCTGGGGACCGACGCGCCGGCGCGACACACGCGCCAGCGCGCGCGCCCGGCAATCGTCATTACCGGCGTGGCGGCCGCGCTGGTGCTCGCCTTCACCCTCGGGCGCGGCAGCCGCCCGCGAGGGGAGGACGTCGTCACGTTCGGGAATGGCACGCCTCCGGCGGTGAGCGTCGCCGATTCCTCCCGCGCGTACCAGGAAGAAGTGGAATCGCTGCTCGAGGAATTCGAGCTGCGCCGCGCGACCATGCGGCCGGCGACGACGGCGACCGTCGAGCGCGACCTGCGGATCATCGATGGGGCGATCGAGGAGCTCACCAACGCACTGGCCCGCGACCCGGACAACCCGGCGCTTCGCCAGCTCCTCGCGGCGTCCTATCGCCAGAAGCGCGACCTCCTCAAGCAGGTGGACAATGCGTCGTGACGCAATGCGGAGGTGGGCGGGTGGCGCCCGTGCTCACGCCATGGCGCTGTGCGCGAGTGTGGCAGCGACGGCTACCGCCGGCGCCCAGCTTCCCGTGCTGCGGGCGCGCGCGCTCGATGCCACGGCGGCGGTCAAGATCTTCAATCCCGCCGGCTCCATCCGCCTCGTCGGCTGGGATCGCGACTCGATTCTCGTGCGCGGGCGCATCGCGCCGGGCGAGCGATTCTTCTTCGGCGGCTCGGCGAGCGGCGTGAAGTTCGGCATCGACGACGCCGTCACCACCCGCGATTCGCGTCCATCGGAGCTCGTCGTCTACCTGCCACGCGCCAGCCGGATCTCGGCGAAGAGCGCCAGCGCGAGCATCACCGGCCGCGACGTCTCCGGCTGGTTCTACTCCGTCACCGGATCCATTCGCCTGGCCGGAGTCGCGACCTCCATCGAGGCGGAGACGATGGACGGGAGCATCGACCTCGACGTCGCCGCCCCCTGGGTGCGCGCCCGCACGGGGAACGGGAGCCTGACCCTCCGCCGCGCCGTTGCCGACGCCGATCTCGCCACGATCGCCGGCCCGCTGAACGTCGCTGCCGCCAACGTGCGGCGTGGGCGCTTCTCGTCCGTCACCGGCGACATCCGCATGCTCGGCGCGCCAGCCACTGACGCGCTGCTCGAGCTCTCCAACCACGAGGGCGCGGTGGACCTGCTGCTGCCACGCAGCGTCAGCGGCACGTTCGAGCTGTCCACGATCGGCGGCACGATCGAGAACGGCTTCACGGAAGCGCGGCCGGCAATGTCCAGCCCGCGCAGTCGCGCGCTCCGGGTCCGGCTCGGAGACGGCGGCGCGCACGTCGCCGTACGGACCTTCAGGGGGCCGATCCGGTTGACCCCGCGCTGACGCGCCAACGGCGCCTCAGTACTTGCAATTAGTCGTTATAACGATTATACTTATCACATACTAATTCACGAGGCACTCGACCGCACCTTCATTCCCCGCGCCCACAGGAGGCCGCATGCTGACAGCGCACGAGCTCCAGGATCTTGCCCGCGAACTCGACGGGGTCCCCGTCCTCAGCCTCTACGTGGACGCGCGCGTCACGGACCCGGCGATGCGCCACGCATGGCGTCCGGCGATGGCGGCCGAGCTGCGCGCCCAGCGGGAGCGGCTGACGGATGACGAGGCGCGCGCCGCGTTCGATCGCGCGGCGCAGTTCGTCGAGGATCCGATGCCGCCGCTCGACGGGGCCTGGGGCACGCCGGGCTGGGCCGCGTTCGTGACCGCCGACGGGCCGCACTACGCCGCGGCGCTTCCCGTGCGCGTGCCGACGCTCGCCGCCTGGCGCGACGGGCCGCTCGTGGCGCCCTACCTCCGTGCCCTCAAGCAGCACCGGCCGGTCATCGTGGCCGTGGTCGGGTCGCGCGCGATCCGGCTCTATCGCTACGCCCTGAACGAGCTTATCCCGCTGCCCGACCTCTCGATCTCGGCGGACGAAGAGCGCGGGGCATCGTCGGTGAAGTCACCATCACCTCGCGGTAATGCGTTGCCGGCCGCGCGTGGTGCGCTCGCGACCGAGCACGCCGCACGCCGCCAGCGCGCGGAGTTCCAGCGGCTCGCCACCGCGCTCGCGCATCGCCTTGGCGAGCTGGCGGGGCACGATGGCTGGATCCTCCTCGGCGGCACTCCCATGTGGGCGCGCCTGGCGGCGGATGCGCTCCCCGCCGAGCTCGCGGATCGTGTGCTCGTGTCACCGGAGCTCGATCATGGTGACGCGGACGACGCGATCATCCGCCTGGCAAAGGATGCCGCAACGTCGCTGCGTGCCTCGCAGAGCAGCGCGATGCTCAACCAGCTGCTCGAGCGCGCGGGTGCCGGTGGACGGGCGTCGGCGGGCGTGCCGGCCACGCAACGGGCGCTCCGCGCCCGCGCCGTGGACCTGTTGCTGCTCTCGCAGGCCTTCGTGGCCGAGCAGGACACGCTCGCCGAGGATGTGGTGCGGGCGGCGCTCGCGCAGTCCGCCGACGTGGAAGTGCTCTCCGGCGACGCGGCGACGCAGCTCGATCGCGCCGCGGGTGGCATCGCGGCGCGGCTCCGGTTCGCGCTGGACACACCGGACGCCGCACGCGGCGATTGACGGGAGGATGACATGCATCGAGCGTTGAGGTACACCGATCATCCAATCACCCGGGCCGTGAGACTGGCCGTGCCGACCACGCACCACGAAGTGACCCGACGCAGCTGGTCCACCGAACGGCAGGAGTCGCCGGAACGGGAGATCTACCTCCTGCTCCAGCACCTTTCCGGAGAGCTGGTGCACGAGCTGGCGATGCTGCTCAAGCCGTCGGGCGTGACACCGGAACAGTATCACGTCCTGCGCATCCTCCAGGACGCGGGTTCGGCAGGGATGCCGTCGAGCACCATCGCCGAGCAGTCACCGGCGGGCGACCCGGACGTGACTCGCATGCTCGATCGCCTGGAGGAGCGCGGCTTGGCGAAGCGCGCGCGCGACGCGGCGGACCGCCGCGTCGTGACGGCACGCATCACCGCCGATGGACGCCAGCTGCTGCGCAAGCTGGATGGCCCGGTTGCCGGCCTGCACGCGCGGCAGCTCGGCCCACTCGGTGAGCGTGGGCTCGCCGAGCTGCGGCGCCTGCTGCAGAAGGCCGTGGACGTGGGATCGGCGCTGTGACGATCCGGATCTCGCACGTTGTTCAATTCACCCCAACAGGAGATTCCTGATGACCACCATGCTCTCGCCGGAACGCCTGGCCGTTCCGCCTCCGCGTCTCGCCGACCGACAGGCCATGCACCTGATGGACGCCGACCAGAGAGTCGGCTGGATCGACGGCGACCGTGTCGGGTTCCGCGGCTTCGCCACCGACGAAGAGGCCGCGCATGCCGCGTGGGTCGCGTACCGCACGATGACGCGACGCCTCGCCCGCAGCCACGACCTTCGTCCCCTGCCAATCGGCTCCGAGCCGCTCGCCCTCCAGCGCGACGGCCACGACGAGCTCATCGTCGCCAGCAGCGGGCCCGTCGCCAGGCTGGTCCGGCCGGTGGACGACAGTCCGAGTGGCGGCGACTCGTACGGATTCGAGCTGTCAGTCCCGCAGCCAGCCGACGAGGTGCTGGTGCGCGCGATGGCCCACCTGATCTATCGCACGCTCCGCAAGTCCGGCGTACGCTGGACGGGGAGGGCAGCGCGATGACGAGACCCGGGCGAGCTACCCGTGGCGCCACGCGCGCCAGCTCGGTGCGCCCCGCCTCCACACCGCGGCTCACCCGCGCGCAGCTGAAGGAGCTCGAACGTGAGCTGCGCCGCGAGCGCGCCAGAATGGAAGCCACCCTCTCGTCGGCGAACGGGGCGACGACGCCGCTGCTGGCTCGACAGGAGGTGTTCAGGACACTCCCCGACACCGATGGCGGGCTGCCGATGATGCTCGAGGCGCGCACCCTGACGCGGCACGACACGCTGGTGGAAGCGCTCCGCCGCCTCGAGGAGGGGACGTATGGCCAGTGCCTCGGCTGCGAGGAGCCGATCCCATACGGACGGCTGGTCGTGATGCCGGAGACGACGTACTGCATCGCCTGCGGCCCGCGCGGGTGATCGCTCCGGGCATGGCCCACGCGGGTCCTTAGATTCTCCCGCATGGCATTGCTGGGCATGCAGGACGTGAGCATCGCGTTCGGAGGGCCGCCGGTGCTCGACCACGCGCGCTTCGCGATCGAGCGCGGCGAACGCGTCTGTCTCCTCGGCCGCAACGGCGCGGGGAAGAGCACCATCATGAAGCTGCTCGACGGCTCCCTCGCGCCCGACGCGGGGGAGATCGTCCGGCAGGTGGGCGTCACCGTCACGCGCCTCGAGCAGGAGGTCCCCGACGACGTCGAGGGATCCACCTTCGACGTCGTGTCCGCGGGCCTCGGTCCGGCAGGCGATCTGCTGGCGCGCTACCACCACGCAAGCCGCGTCGTCGCCACCGATCACGGTGATCGCGCACTGCGCGAGCTGTCGCGTCTGCATCACGAGCTCGACGTCGCCGGCGCGTGGGAGATGCAGAACCGCGTCGACACGGTGCTCCAGCACCTCGGCCTCGATCCCGACGCGGAGTTTGCCCGCCTTTCCGGGGGGCGCAAACGCCAGGCGTTGCTCGCCCGCGCGCTCGTGCGCGAGCCCGACGTCCTCCTCCTCGACGAGCCCACCAACCACCTCGACATCGAGGCGATCGAGTGGATGGAGCGCTTCCTCGTGGACCAGGGCACCACGCTCGTCTTCGTGACGCACGACCGCGCCTTCCTCCGCCGGCTCGCCACGCGCATCGTGGAGCTCGACCGCGGCCGTCTCGTGGACTGGGGCGCGGACTACGACACGTATCTCCGCCGCAAGGAGGACGCGCTCGCCGCCGAAGCGAAGGAGTGGGCGGAGTTCGACAAGCGGCTGGCGAAGGAAGAGGTGTGGATCCGCACGGGCATCCAGGCGCGACGCACCCGCAACGAGGGACGCGTGCGCGCGCTCGAGGCGCTGCGCGTTGAGCGGAGCGCGCGTCGCGAGCGCACGGGCGTGGCCAGGCTCCAGGCGCAGGAAGCGGAGCGCTCGGGAAAGCTCGTCATCGAGGCGCGCGACGTGAGCTTCGCGCGTGGTGACCGCACGATCGTGCGCGACCTCTCCACCACCATCATGCGCGGCGACCGCGTGGGCCTCATCGGTCCCAACGGATCGGGGAAGACCACGCTCCTCCGCCTGCTGCTCGGCCAGCTGCCGCCGGACTCCGGCACCGTGCGGCTCGGCACCGGCCTCGAGGTGGCGTACTTCGACCAGCTTCGCGAGCAGCTCGACCCGGAGCGCAGCGTCCTCGACAACGTCGCCGACGGTGCCGACTTCATCACGCTGCA
>DASURL010000105.1:0-49830 GCA_036280075.1 Gemmatimonadaceae bacterium
GAGGACCGGAGGACCGGAGGACCGGAGGACCGGAGGACCGGAGGACCGGAGGACCGGAGGACCGGAAGGGCACACCGAACTCAGATCGGTGTGCCCTTCGAAGTTCCGGTCCATCGGTCCATCGGTCCATCGGTCCATCGGTCCATCGGTCCATCGGTCTATCGGTCTACCGGTCCCTCGGTCGTCCCGCCCTGACACTTTCGCCGCGCGCGCGCCGTAGTCCCCACACCACCCTCACGAGCGCCCACGCATGCCCTTCCTCGAGGCCGTCCGGCTCGCCCTGCAGCAGATTCGCGTCCAGAAGCTCAAGAGCTTCTTCACCCTGCTCGGCGTGATGATCGGCGTCACCTTCCTCATCGCCGTCGTCTCCATCGTCACCGGCATGGGCAAGTACATGGAGGAGGACTTCGCCGGCCGCATCCTCGGCGCCAACACCTTCACCCTCCGCCGCTTCCCCTGGTTCGGCGACAACGTGACCGAGGAGCAGTGGAAGGAGTGGCAGCGCCGCCCGCGCGTCTTTCCGGCGGAGGTCCAGGTCGTTCGCAACTCCCTGCCCGAGGGCACGCGCTACGCCATCGAGAGCCAGAACAACGTCTACGCCAGCACGCCATACGCGCGCCCGCGGCAGGTGGACGCGCACGCCGTGGAAGGCGACTACTTCACGATCAAGAACTACAACCTCACCTCCGGCCGCGTGTTCACGCAGCAGGAGGCGGAGCTGGGGAGCCCGGTGGTCGTGATCGGCGACGAGGTGGCGAAGTACTTCTTCGCCGGCCTCAATCCGATCGGGCGTGCGCTGCGCATCGGAGGGATTCCCTACCAGGTCATCGGCGTGATCGAGCACCAGGGGAACCTGTTCGGCATCTCGCTCGACAAGCTCGCCATCGCGCCCTTCCACTCGCCGCTGCACCGGCTGACCAATCCGCGCGGTGACATCGACGGCATGCTGGTCCAGGCGCCGAACGAGATCATGATGAACGACGCCATGGAGATCACGCGCGAGGTGCTGCGCGGCCATCGTCGCCTGCGGCCGGCGGTGGCGGACAACTTCGCCATGGAAACGTCGGCCTCCGCGCTCGCGTCGTTCGAGAAGGTGAAGAACGTGATGACCATCGCCGGCGCCGCGCTGCCCGCGATCGGGCTCGTCGTCGGCGGGCTGGTGATCATGAACATCATGCTCGTCGCCGTGGCCGAGCGCACGCGCGAGATCGGCATCCGGAAGTCGCTCGGCGCGCGGCGCAAGGACATCCTGCGGCAGTTCCTCGTCGAGAGCGCGACGCTCAGCACCCTCGGCGCGATGCTCGGCATCGCGCTCGGCATCCTCGGCGCGAAGGTGATCGCCTGGAACACGCCGCTGCCAGCCGCCGTCGCTCCGTGGTCGCTCGTCGTCGCCACCCTGCTCGGCACGGTGGTCGGCATCGCCTCCGGCGTGTACCCCGCGCGACGGGCCGCACGGCTGGATCCCATCGACGCCCTGCGGGCGGAGTAGCCATGCGCGTCCTCACTCCCTTCTCGATGGCCTTCGAGGGCATCGGCATCGCCCTCGACGCCCTGCGCGCGAACCGGGTGCGCGCCGGGCTCACCATCATGGGCGTCGCCGTCGGCGTCTTCGTCGTCGTCGCCATGTCGTCGGTCGTGCGCGGCATCAATGAATCCTTCCGCCGCGACATCGAGGCCGCGGGGCCCACGTCGTTCTTCGTCTATCGGCGGCCCATCGGCGGCTTCAACGTCTGTGACGGCACGGACGAAACCTGTCCCGAGCGGCGCAATCCGGGGATCACGATGGACGAGGTCGCGACGATCGAGCGGCTGCCGACCATCCGCGCCGTCACGGCGCACGTGGGCACCAACGCCAGCTTCCGCTACAAGGACAAGTACATCCGCAACGCCGGCCTCGAGGCGTACACCGCCAACTGGACCGAGATCGACGGCGGCGACATCTTCCCGGGCCGCAGCTTCACCTACGCCGAGAATGCCACCGGCGCGAAGGTCGTGCTGGTGAACGACAAGCTGGCGGAGCAGCTGTTCGGCACGTCCGATCCGATCGACAAGGTGATCCGCATCGACGACGTGGAGTTCACCATCATCGGGTTCTACCACTACACGGCGAGCCCGATGGGCACGCCGACGTCGGCCGGCGGCGGCGACTCGCCGAAGGCCATCGTGCCCTTCGAGACCGCACGGCGGCACCTCAACCTCTGGATGCGCGGCAACAACCTGATCGTGAAGCCGTACAGCGGCGTCACGGTGGAGGAGGCGGTCGACGACGTGACCGCCGCGCTGCGCGGCAAGCGCGGCCTGCGACCGGGCGCGAGGAACAACTTCGACATCGTCACCCAGGACCGGCTCTGGAACATCTACCAGAACCTGTTCGGCACCTTCTTCGTCGTCGGGCTCGCGCTGTCGTCGGTGGGGCTGCTGGTCGGCGGCGTGGGCGTCATTGCCATCATGATGATCTCCGTCACGGAGCGCACGCGCGAGATCGGCGTGCGCAAGGCGCTGGGCGCCACGCGGTGGACGATCCTCTGGCAGTTCCTCGTCGAGGCAGTCACGCTCACCGGCATCGGTGCGTCGGTGGGGCTCCTGCTCGGCATCCTGGTGGCGGTGGGCGTGCGAACGGCCTGGCCGTCGATCCCGGCCAGCACGTCGTGGGGCAGCGTGGCTGCGGCGCTCGGCATCAGCGCGGTGACCGGCGTCATCTTCGGCATGCTGCCCGCCGTGCGTGCGGCGAGACTCGATCCGGTGACGGCGCTGAGGTACGAATAGGGCCGTGAACCGTTTACCGTGAACCGTGAACCGTAACAGCGAGCGGCACACCGAGCGAATCCGGTGTGCCGTTGTCGTGAACGGTTCACGGTTCACCGTTCACGCGCCGTCCCGTATATTCCCGCCCATGCTTCCCGAGCCCGTCGCCATCCTGGCCATTGCGGCGCACCGAGACGACGTCGAGCTGACCTGCGGCGGCACGCTCATCGGCGCCGCGCGTCGCGGCCAGCGCACCGCCATCATCGACCTCACCCAGGGCGAGATGGGCACCCGGGGCTCGGCGGCGCTCCGCGCCGAGGAGGCATCGCGCGCCGCCGAGGTGCTCGGCTGCGTGGCGCGGGAGACGCTCGGGCTTCCCGACGCCGGCATCGAGAACACGCCAGCCACGCGCGAACAGCTCGCCGTCGCGATCCGGCGGTATCGCCCACGAGTCGTGATCGCGCCCTCGCTGGAGGGGCGGCACCCGGATCATCGCATTGCCGCCCAGCTCGTGCGTGACGCCTGCTTCGTGGCCGGCCTCCAGAAGATCGCGCCGGACGTGCCGAAGCACCGGCCGCTCAAGATCCTCCACTGCCTCAGCTACCGGCAGGACTTCGTGCGTCCCACCTTCGTCGTGGACATCAGCAGTGACTTCGAGCGAAAGATGGAGGCGGTGCGCTGCTATGGCTCGCAGTTCGACGAGGCCATCCAGGCGGGCGAGGTCTATCCGAATGGCGAGCCGCTGTACGACGTGATCACGCACTACGCCGCGTACTACGGGACGCTCATCCGCACGCGCTACGGCGAGCCATTCTTCACCACCGAGATGATGCGCGTCGACGACGTCGCCGCGCTGGAGGTCGCCACCTTTTGACCGCCCACGCCTCCGACGACGTCAACTACGGGTCGTACCTCGCCCTGCGCGAGCTGCTCGAGCTCCAGCGCCCGCGCTCCGACAATCCGGACGAGCTGCTGTTCATCGTCGTCCACCAGTCAAGCGAGCTGTGGTTCAAGTCGATCCTGCACGAGCTCGACCTGCTGATCGACTCCCTCGCGAAGCGCGAAGCCGAGTTCGCGCTCTTCCGCGTGGAGCGCATCAACGCGCTCATGCGCATCGTGTCGGCCCAGCTCGCGGCGCTCGAGACGCTTCCCCCGCAGCACTTCGCGCAGTTCCGCGGCTATCTCGGCACGTCCAGCGGGTCGCAGAGCGTGCAGTTCCGCGCCATCGAGGCCGTCTCCGGGCTGCGTGAGCCGCATTTCATCCACGTGCTGCGCGAGCATGGCGACATTCCGCCGCTCGTCAGCGACGCCCTCACACGCCCCACCCTGCAGGAGCTCTTTCTCACCCTCGTGCGCGAGCAGGGCACGAGCCTCGAGGCGCTGTACACCGGGCGGAAGCCGACGGTGCTGTTCTTCCTCGCCGAGGCGCTGCTGGAGTACGAGCAGCAGTTCGGGCTCTGGCGCTTCCGGCACGTGCAGCTCGTGGAGCGCGTGCTCGGACCACTCACCGGCGGGACCGGTGGCACCCTCGGCGCGAAGTATCTCGCGCGTACGGTGGACCAGAAGTTCTTCCCCGAGCTCTGGTCGGTGCGCTCCGGCTTCTACGGCGGGTCGAAGCCCGAGGCGTGATCCACGACATCTCCGTGCTCGTGCGGCCGGGCACGCCGGAGTGGCCGGGCGATGCGCCCTTCACCTGCGGGTGGACGTCCCGCCTCGGCGATGGCGCCTCGGTGAACCTCTCCCACATCGCGGGAAGCCCGCACGTCGGCACCCACGCCGATGCGCCGCTGCACGTCCGTGACGGCGCGCCGGCGAGCGACGCGCTGCCGGTCGCACCGTTTCTTGGCGACGCCCTGGTGCTCGGCGTGTCGGACGCGCCCGCCGGGCCGCTCGGCCTCGACGTCGATGATCCGCGCCTCCGCGGCTGCACCCGCCTGCTGCTGCGTACCGGCCGCACGATCGCCGACGGGCGCTTTCCCACCGACTGGCCGGCACTCTCCGCGGCGACGGCGCGGGCGCTGGCGCAGCGTGGCGTGTGCCTCGTCGGCGTGGACGCGCCCTCGGTGGACGAGCGCGAGAGCCGGACGCTCGACGTGCATCATGCCCTGTTCGACAACGGCGCGTACGTGCTGGAGAACGTCGACCTGCGCGCCGTGACGCCCGGCCGCTACGAGCTGCTTGCCCTGCCGCAGCGGCTGGCGGGCCTCGACGCGGCACCGGTGCGCGCGCTGCTCCGCGCACAGGTCCCGCCGCGCTGAGCCGCGCCCGCGCTAGTAGCGCATCTCCCGCACGCGCACGCGCACCTCCGCCATGAGGGCCCTGCCGGTCACCCGCACCGTCGGCGCGCCGGCGGCCACGGGGTAGCGCGTGCTGTCGTTCCTCGCCACGCCCATGATCGGCGAGACGTCGAACTCCACGGGCAGTCCGGGCGGCACGACGATCTGCACGTCCGACATCGTCGCGCGCACCTCGATCAGGCAGCCCGGAGGGATCACGGCGCGGCGCAGGTCCAGCCGGACGTTGCTCATCACCGCCTTCACCTCCAGCCGCATCGGGAGGCGCCAGGGGCCCTCACGGCGCACCTCGCTCATGATGCCGCGAATGCGCTCCCCCGGCGGCGCCGGCACGTCCGCGTACATCCCGCCCGTGTACGTGGCGGTGAGCGGGTTCGCGCCGGCTGTCGGCAGGTCGGCGATGAGTGCCTGGACCTCGGCGGGGCTGTTCGCGAGGCTGAGCTGGCCGAGACGCCACTCGAATTCGTCCTCGGTGAGCGCGTCGTAGGCGTAGCCGTCGCTCAGCACGCGGATCGCGCGCTCGCGCGCCTGCTCGACGGCGAGGGCCTCCAGGCTCCCGGGTTCGGGAGTCGGTGCCGCCCGCGAGATGGATGGGCGGTTCATGGGATCGGACATGCCCCTTATACGAACCGGCTCGCCGCGCGGTGTCAATCGTCCGGCGGAGCGTTTCTTCGAGCGGGTTGAGCCACTAGATTTCAGGCATGCCCGAGCCCATCTACCTGGACCACGCCGCGACGACTCCGGTCCGCCCCGAGGTGCTCGAGGCGATGCTGCCCTTCTTCGGCCCTCGCTTCGGCAATCCCTCGAGCCTGCATCGCTGGGGTCGCGAGGCGCGCACGGCGCTGGACGAAGCGCGCGAGCGGCTCGCGTCCACCATCGGCGCGCATCCCGACGAGCTGTGCTTCACGTCGTGCGGCACCGAGGCCGACAACATGGCGCTCATCGGTGTGTGGCGGAGCCGACGCGAGACGGACGGACGCAACGCCGCCGTGGCGACGCCGATCGAGCACAAGGCGGTGCTTGGCGCGCTGCACGAGGTGGCCCACGAGGGCGGCGAGGAGCGCGTGCTCCGGGTGAGCTCCTGCGGCGTCGTCGATGACGCGTCGTTCGACGAGCTGGTGAACGCGAGCGCGGCCGTCTGCTCGGTGATGTGGGTGAACAACGAGATCGGCGTCATGCAGGACGTGCCCGCGCTCGCGCGGCGCGCGCACGAGCGCGGGGTCACCTTCCACACGGATGCCGTCCAGGCGTTCGGCAAGGTGGACGTCGACGCGAAGCGCACGCCGTTCGACCTGCTCTCCCTGTCGGGACACAAGATCGGCGCACCGAAGGGCATCGGCGCACTCTTCATCCGCCGCGGCACCCCGGTGTCGCCGCTGATGTTCGGGGGATCGCAGGATCGCGGCCGCCGGCCGGGGACGGAGAACGTCGCCATGGCCGTGGGCCTCGCGCGCGCGGCCGAGCTCACGGTGGCCGAGCGCGAGGAGGAATGTCGCCGGCTCGATGCGCTGCGCGAGCGGCTCGAGGCCGCGTTGCTCGAGCGCATCCCCGACGCCGTCATCCACGGCCGTGGCGCGCCGCGCGCGCCGCACGTGACGAGCATCTCCGTGCCCGGCACCGACAGCGAGTCGCTGCTCATGGCGCTCGACTTGCGCGGCGTGGCCTGCTCCGCCGGCTCGGCATGTCAGAGCGGGAGCATCACGCCGTCACACGTGCTCTCGGCGCTCGGCGTTCCCGCCAGCCTGGCCGGTGCGGCCATCCGCATGAGCCTCGGCTCGCTCACCACCGACGAGGGCGTCGCCCGCGTCGCCGAGCTCTTCCCGACGCTCGTCGAGAAGGCGCGCCGGCTCGCCACGGCGTAGCGCCATGCGGGAGCGGGTGCTCGTCGCCATGAGCGGCGGCGTGGATTCGTCGGTCGCCGCGGCGCTGCTCGTACGGCAGGGCTATGACGTGGTCGGCGCCACGATGCGCCTCGGGTGCCACACCGATGGAGAGGCGGAGCTCCCCGACCGCCCCTGCTGCTCGCTGGACAGCGTGAACGACGCGCGACGCATCTGCGAGCAGCTCGGCATGCCCCACTACGTGCTCAACATGGAGAGCGCGTTCAGCCGCGACGTGGTGCGCGACTTCGTGGACGAATATGCGCGCGGCCGCACGCCGATCCCGTGCGTGCGCTGCAACACCTTCACCAAGTTCCGCGACCTCGTCCGCCGCGCCGATGCCATCGATGCGCGGTGGATCGCCACCGGCCACTACGCGCGCATCGCGAATGGCGAGCTCCGTCGCGGCCTGGATCCCAACAAGGACCAGTCGTACTTCCTCTGGGGCATCGAGCGCGGCGTCCTCTCGCGCATGCTGCTGCCGGTCGGTGGGCAGACGAAGGCGGAGACGCGGGCCGTGGCGCACGAGCTGGGGCTCGAGCTGATCGCCGAGAAGGCCGAGAGCCAGGACATCTGCTTCGTCCCCGACGGCGACCACGCGAAGGTGATCGCGAGGCACCTCGGCGCCGACGCACCGTCGCTCGCGCGAGGCCCGTTCGTGCGGCGTGACGGCACCGTGGTCGGAGAGCACGATGGCTTTGCGCGCTTCACCGTGGGCCAGCGCCGCGGCCTGCCGGGCGGGTTCCGCGAGCCGATGTTCGTGGTGGAGATCCGGCCCGCCTCCCGCGCCGTGGTGATCGGACCACGGTCGGAGCTGCTGGGACGCGGCGTGATCGCGCGCGAGGTGAACTGGCTGGTCGCGCCGCCGTCCGTCGGCACGGAGCTGGACATCCAGGTGCGCCATCGCGCACGTCCGGCGCGAGGGACGCTGATTCGCCGCGATGCCGACGAGATCGAGATCGCGCTGGACGAGCCGGTGTCGGCGATCACGCCGGGGCAGTCGCTGGTGCTGTACGAGGGCGAGCGCGTGCTCGGCGGCGGGGTGATCGAGCGGGCGAGTGGGCGGGGGTTGCCGGTGAGGGCGGCGTAGGGCAACTGCTTCGCGTGGTACATGGTACTCAGTACCTGGTACCAGGTACTGAGTACGCCGCCGATGGCTCCTCGCGGGGAGACGATGCCGGCCGATGCTTCCGGCGTCGCGCGCAACGGCACGATGACGCCCGCTCGGCGCGCCGAATGCATGCTCCGCGCATGCACGACTTCAGTCGACTGAAAGTCTGGCAGCTCGCTCGCGAGCTGGGCACCGAGGTATACAAGGAGACGGCCAAGGCGAGCCGGCCGGAGCTGCGTCTGATCACCGCCCAACTCCGCCGCTCCGCACTCTCCATCGCCGCCAACATCGCCGAAGGCTGCGGCAAGAGCTCGCGCGCGGAGACGATTCGCTTCCTCGAGATCGCCGCCGGCTCCGCCGCGGAGACCGAGCACCATCTGCTGGTCGCTCGCGACATCGGCGTACTCACGACCCACCAGGCCGACCGCTATCTCGCAAACGTCGGCTCCGTGCGCCGAATGCTCCGCGCGCTGATCCAGCGCCTGCCTCGGGAGACCGCCCATCCGGGCACGCCGCCCCGCGCCACCGGACGCATGTAGCTGTGCACGCGCGGCACCTCGCCAGCCACCACGATCCCTCCGCGTGTACCCCGTACCCGGTACCAGATACCAGATACCAGGTACCGCAGTGGCAGTATGCCCCGAAGCGATCCTTACGCGTTTCCGCCCATCGTCTCGGCGAACTTGCGCATCGCCTCCTCCTGCTCCGGCGTGAGCGAGTCGGGCACCGTCACCGACACCTCCACGATCAGGTCGCCGCGCGAGCCGTCGCGCTCGATCCCCTGCCCGCGCACGCGAAAGCGCTTCCCCGAGGTCGTGCCGCGCGGGATGGTGATCGTCACCTTCTTTCCATCCAGCGTCTTCACGCTCACCTTCGTGCCGAGCGTGGCCTGCGGGATGGTGATGCTCACCGGCGCGATGAGGTCGAGTCCCTCGCGCTTGTAGAAGCGGTCGGGGCGCACGTGGAAGGTGATCAGCAGGTCGCCGGCCTGACCGCCCTTCATGCCGCGTGCGCCCTGCCCCTTGAGGCGGATCTTCGTCCCCTCGTCCACTCCCGGCGGCACCGTGATCATCACCTTCTTGCGCGTGCGCACCTCGCCGCTGCCGCCGCAGGTGGGGCAGCGTTCCGTGGGCACCTGGCCGCGTCCCAGGCAGACCGGACAGGGACGCTGCACCGCGAATCCTCCCTGCCCGAAGCTGATCGTTCCTCGGCCGTTGCACTCGGGACAGGTCTGCAGCTTGGCACCTGGCGCGGCGCCGCTGCCATGGCAGGTGGCGCACTCCTCCGTCATGTCCAGCTCGACCGGCACCTTGCCGCCCATCGCCGCCGTGCGGAAGGGAATCTCGAGCGAGGTTTCCACGTCTGCGCCGCGCTGCGGGCCTCGCGGGCGAGCGCCCGCGGCGCCTGCGCGCTGCCCTCCGCCGCCGAACATCGAGCTGAAGATGTCGCCGAGCCCGCCGAGGCCCCCGAGGTCGCCGAGGTCCTCGAAGCGGATGTTGCTCGCGCCGCCCGGCGGATAGCCGTACGCCCCGCCGCGCGCGCCGGCCCCGGCACCGCCAGGGCGTGCGCCACCGCCGAAGCCACCGAACGCGCCGAGCTGGCGCATCTGGTCGTACTGCTTGCGCTTCTCCGCATCGCCCAGCGTCTGGTACGCCTCCGAGATCGACTTGAACGTCTCGGCAGCCTTCGGATCGTTGGGATTCTTGTCGGGGTGGTGCTTCGCGGCGAGCTTGCGGTACTGCTTCTTGATCTCGTCCTGGGTCGCCGACGCCGGCACGCCGAGGACGGCGTAGTAGTCTTGCTGAGCCATGGCGGACCTTACGCGGTCAGCCGTTCCACTGCTTCACGACCACGCGCGCTGGCCTCAGGAGCTGGCCGTTGAACAGGTAGCCGAGCTGGAAGACGCGTGCGATCAGGTGGTCGTCCTCGGGCGAGGCCGCAGGCTCGGTCATCACCGCCTCGTGCAGCGCGGGATCGAACGGCTCGTCGACCGGGTTGACGACCTCCAGGCCGAGGCTGCCGAGCGTCTTCTGCAGCTTCTTCTCCACCATCGCCACTCCCTCGACGACCGTCTCGGCGTTGGTCGTCGCCGGGTCGACGTGCGCGAAACGGCCGATGTCATCGAGGACGTCGAGCATGCTCTTGAGGAGGTCGGCCTGGCCGCGCGCCTGCGCCTCCAGGCGCTCCTTGCTGGAGCGCTTGCGGAAGTTGTCGTACTCGGCGGCGAGACGGAGGTACCTGTCGTGCTGTTCGGCGAGCTTCTGCGCCGCGTCGGCGCCGGCATCCTTCTCCACCGGCATGCCGTCGGCCGCCCGGGCATCGGCGGCGCCGGCTGGCGCGTCCGCAGCGCCAGCACCGGACCTCGCGAGATCGTCGTCCACGTCGTGCTGTTCCACCATGCGTACCTGATATCGGACTGGAGTGTGGGGCTGCGTGAAATGTCGCCCCCTGCATGGAGGGGTGCAACGCCCGTGCCTCATGCCGAGGCGCGAGGCGGCGTCAGTTCCCGCCGAGCAGCGCGCGGCGCAGCAGGTTCAGCGCGCCCTGCGCCGACCGCTGCCGGATCTCCGCGCGGTCGCCCCACAGGCGCAGCAGCACGACGTCCACCGTCCCGCGCAGGTCGAGTGCGAGCCACACGGTCCCGACGGGCTTCTCGGCGCTCCCTCCGCCCGGACCGGCGATGCCGGTGATGGCGAGCGACGCATCCACTCCCATGAGCCTGCGCGCGCCCGACGCCATCGCGCGCACCACGGGCTCGCTCACGGCGCCGTGGGCGTCGAGCACGTCGGCCTCCACACCGAGCAGCGAGCGCTTCACGTCGTTCGCATAGGCGATGACGCCGCCCCGAACCACGTCGCTGCTCCCCGGAATGGCGGTGAGGCGCTCGCCGAGCATGCCGCCGGTGCAGCTCTCCGCCATGCCGACCGTGATGCCGCGCGCGCGACAGAGATCGAGCACCGCCGCGGCGAGATCGGTGTCACCCTCGCCATAGATCGCGTCACCCAGCACCGAGCGAAGGCGAGCCGCGGCCTCCTCCAGGCGCGCATCGGCGACGACGGGCGGGAGGTCGCGCACCGTGACCCGGAGGTCCACGCCATCGATCGTCGGGAGGTAGGCCAGCTCGACCGCGCCGACGCCGTCGGGCAGCGTCCCGACCAGCTCCGCCACGCGCGACTCGGCCACCCCCGTGCTGCGCAGCGTGCGCGAGCGCACGACGCGCGGCACGTCGCCCACGCGTTCGGCGATGAGCGGCAGCAGCGTGTCGGCGAGCATGCCGCGCATCTCACGCGGCACGCCCGGGAGCATGGCCACCCACCGGCCGCGTTCGTCCTCGAGCCAGATGCCGGGCGCGGAGCCGTGGCGATTCACCAGCTTGCGCGCCCCTGCGGGCAGCATCGCCTGCTGCCGGTTGGCGTCGGGCATGGGACGCTCGGGCCAGCGCGCGGCCCAGCGGCGGCGCATCCAGTCGAGGTGCTCCTCGTCCAGCACCATGTCCCGCCCGAACAGCGCGGCGATGGACGGCTTGGTGAGGTCGTCGCTCGTGGGGCCGAGGCCGCCGGTGGTGATCACCGCGCCCGTGCGATCGAGCGCTTCGCGCACCGTCTCGGCGATCGTGTCGGCTTCGTCGCCGCAGGTGCTGCGGCGCACGATCTCCACGCCCAGCGACGCGAGCTCGCGCGCCAGGTGGGCGGCGTTGGAGTCGAGCGTGTAGCCGAGCAGCAGCTCGTCGCCGACGGTGACGACCTCGATGCGCACCGCGCTCAGCCGCGACCGCGCACCGGCGCGCCGGAGAACACCCGGCTGTAGGTGCGCAGGTAGAGCACGAGGGAGTAGAGGGTGAGGCCCACCGCACCGACCATCGTCAGCACGCCGACGATGCCGTTGAACATGGCGAAGTCGTTCCACGCCGCGGTCTCCCAGCCGCGCGTGGCGGCGAGCGTGGCGGCGAAGAACCAGAAGTACGCCGAGCCGACCCACACCGACTGGAATGCCGTCTTCCACTTTGCCGGCCCGATGGCGGCGATCACCACGCCGCGGCGAGCGGCGGCCTGGCGGAACACGGTCATCAGCAGCTCGCGCCCGAGGACGATCGCCACGATCCACCACGCGAGGCCGACGTCCCCGACCGGCGTGCGGAAGGGGAGCACGTTCTCGAGCGCGCGCGCCGGCCACGCGACGTCGGTGTGCAGCGACGGACGCATGAGCAGGAACATCGGGACGAGCGTCGCCACCAGCAGCAGCTTGTCGGCGAGCGGATCGAGGAGCCGGCCGAGATCGGTCTCCTGCTTGCGCGACCGCGCCAGGCGCCCGTCCACGAAGTCGGTCACCGCGGCGAGGACGAACAGCACGAACGCCGCCAGCCGGAGGGCCGTGTTGGGGGCCAGCGGCAGCCACGCGATGAGCGGCGTGACGACGATGCGGCCAACGGTGAAGGCGTTCGGCAGGTTCACGGACGTACCCGGATCAGGCGAGGGACTTCAGCACCAGCTTGCTCACCGCGCGCAGGGTCTCGAACACCCCGTCGCCGGTGACGGCGACGGCCTCGAAGTACGGCGCGCGTTCCACCCACTCACCGGTCGGAAGCTGCTCGATGAGGTTCTCTCCCGCATGGGCGGCGTCGGGAGTGACCCGCTGCCGGGCCGGCTCCGTCACCTCCCAGCCCGGATTCAAGGCGGCCTGCAGGTCGCGCACCGGCGCCGCGTTCGGCAGGTCGCGCTTGTTGTACTGGATCACGAACGGCATGCGCGTCAGGTCGTATCCGTACTCGGCCATGTTGTCGTACAGGTTCTGCATGGCCTCCTGGTTCGCCTCCATCCGCTCCACCTGCGAGTCGGCGACGAACACGATGCCGTCCACTCCCTTGAGGATGAGCTTCCGGCTCGCGTTGTAGTAGACCTGGCCCGGCACCGTGTAGAGATGGAACCGCGTCTTGAAGCCGCGGATCGTCCCGAGGTCCACGGGAAGGAAATCGAAGAACAGCGTGCGCTCGGTTTCCGTGGCGAGCGAGATGAGCTTGCCGCGCGTATCGGGCTGCACCTTCCCGTACACGTGCTCCAGGTTCGTCGTCTTGCCGCCGAGTCCCGAGCCGTAGTACACGATCTTGCAGTTGATCTCGCGCGAGGCGTAGTTGATCATCGACATGGCTGTCGTCTCCGCTTACTGGAACAGCTTGTCGATTTCGTCGTCCGCACCGGCGAGGAGGCCGGGCGCGCCGCCCTGCTCCTGGGGCGGACGACTGAACACCTGCTCGAACAGCTTCGTCAACTCTTCCACGGTCTGTTTCATCTTGAGGCGTACGAGGCCGAGCGTCGTGCGGCTGTCGAACAGCACGACGAGGATGAGCCGCCGCGCGACGTCCGCCAGGTACATCGACTCCTTCTCCCCCTGATGGAAGAGGGAGTTGAAGTCGCGCTCCCCGATGAGCTTCGCGAGCTGGTCGTTGGCGCTGAAGTCCGCTGCCGTGAGGGTCGCGAACGCCGTCGAGTCGAAGCGGGGCTGCTCGCCGACGGTCGCGACGAGCTGGCCGCTGCGGTCCACCAGCAGCGCGCACCGCGCGTTCGCGTCGTCGAGGAATCGTTGCAGTGCCTGCGTGATCGCGGCGAAGTCGTCTTCGGTGAACGACCAGCTCGCGCTGCCAACGGCCATGGGGGTGATACCCTAATCGAGGTAAGCTTCCATTCGCCGCAGCAGTGCCTCACCACGACGGCGGAGCGCGGGTCGCGGCTCCCAGTTCACGTACTCGCCGAGCAGCCGCGTCGTCTCGACACCGGGTTGCCCGGCCAGGTAGCCGAGCGCGGCGAGCCGCCGGACGGGAGACCGATGAAAGAGCTCCCGCCGGCTGCGCTGGACCTGTGTACCCCAGACGACCAGCCCCGCCGCGAGGCCACCGAAGAAGCCCGCAGCGGCCAGCCGCACCCGCATCCCTCCGCTCACATTGCCCTCCGCGCCGTCAGCGCCTGCGCGATGGTCACGCCGTCCGCGTACTCCAGGTCGCCCCCGACGGGAAGCCCACGGGCGATGCGGGTCACGCTGAGCGGATAGGGAGCGAGCTGGCGCTGGACGTACAAGGCAGTTGCCTCCCCTTCGAGACTCGGGTTGGTGGCGAGGATGACTTCCCGCACCTCGCCGCCGGCGACGCGACGCACGAGCTGCGGAATGGTGAGGTCGTCCGGGGTCACGCCGTCGAGCGGCGAGAGGCGCCCCCCCAGCACGTGGTACTGGCCGCGGTACTCACCCGCCCGCTCGATGGCCCCGATGTCCGCGGCTTCCTCCACCGCGCAGATGAGCGCCGCATCGCGACGCGGATCCCGGCAGATGGAGCACAGCTCCTCCTCCGTCAGGTTGAAGCAGCGCGCACATGGGCGCACCCGCTCCGCGAGCGCGACCAGCGAGTCCGCCAGGCGCCGGCTCTGCTCGGGCGGCTGCTTGAGCAGATGGTAGGTGAGCCGCAGCGCGGTCTTGCGGCCGATCCCCGGCAGCCGCGAGAGCTCGCCCGTGAGGTCCTCGATCGCGGACACGGACGCCGCCTAGAACGGCAGCTTGAACGGCAGCGACAGCCCCCCGGCCAGCTTGCCCATCTCCGCCTGCTGGAGCTCCTGCGCCTTCTTCTGCGCCTCGGTCACGGCAACGAGCACGAGGTCCTCCAGCATCTCCACGTCCGAAGGATTCACGACGGACGGATCGATCCGGACGGAGCGTACCGTGCCCTGCCCCGTCGCCTCGACGGTGACCATGCCGCCGCCGGAGGAGGCCGTCACGGACTGCTGTGCCAGCTCCTCCTGGATCTTCTGGAACTTGCCCTGCATTTCCTGCGCTTGCTGCAGGATCTTCATGAAATCGGCCATCGCTACACGACGTTCGGGGGACCCGAAAAGTACCCGGTGGCGCAGCGTGCGGGCAAGCGAGTCGCGCCGCGCGCGCGTCAGTCGGCGAGGTCGAGATCGAGCGCGTCGATGGCGGCGCCGAGCACGGGATCCCGGCGGCGGAGCGCGGTCAACCGCTCCGAGCGCACCATCTCGTCGGTCAGGCGCGTCGGCGGCGGCGCGGAACCGCCGGCCGCGCGCACGGACACGCGCTGCACCCCGGCGAACCAGCGCTGCAGCAACGGCACCAGCTCGCCCTTCACCGACTCGAGCGCCTGCTCGTAGATGGGGTTCGGCTCGTCGAGGCCGATGGTCACCTCCCCGCGGGCATTCACGGCGACCGGTTCGGCATGCTCCAGCGCCGTGGCCGCGACGCTCCGCCCCGAGGCACGGAGGGCGCCGGCGAGCTCCTCCCACCGCCCGACGAGCTGCGTCACGTCAGGGGGCGGCGCGGAGCCGGCCTCGGCCGACGATTTTCGGGGCGATGCATTGGCCTCCGGTCGTGCCGGCGCATCGGCTGGCGGCCGCGTCGGCGCATCGCTCGCTCCACGTGCCGGCGCACCGGCCGACCTTCGGGGCTCTGGCGACGGCGCGTCAGCGGCGCTCGCCCGACGCGCGGGCGGTGCCGGTTCGCGGCGCGGCGACTCGCGGCGCGGCGCGGCGTCGGGCACGCTGCCGCCGCCTTCCCCGCCCAGTCCCTGCAGCACCTTCTCCAGGGTCACCGTGCGGTCGAGCAGCGCGAAGCGCACGAGGAGCGCCTCGAGCAGCAGCTGCTGCTGGCCGCTCTTGCGGAAGCGGGGCTCGAGCTCCGTGATGGCGGAGAGCATCCGCAGCAGGTCGCCCGCCGCGAAGGCCTCGCGGCGCGCGACCAGCGCTTCGCGCGTGCGCTCACTCACGTCCGGCGGATGGCCACCGAGCGTGACGGCGAGCTGCGCGCGGATCATGTCGGCGAGGCCGGTGAGGAACTGGCCGAAATCCACGCCCGCGTCGGCGAGCCGCGCCACGAAGGCGAAGACGTCGCCCGCGCGCCGTTCGGCCAGCAGGTCGAGCAGCGACAGCAGCTCCTCCTCCGGCACGAGCCCGAGGGCATCACGCACGCGCTCGGGCAGCACCTCGCCGTCCCCCATCGCGAGCACCTGGTCGGTGAGCGACAGCGCGTCACGCATGGACCCGTCGGCGGCACGCGCGATCATCGCCAGCGCCTCGGGCTCGGCACGCACCTGCTCGCCGGCGAGCACGCGCTCCAGCCGCAGGCGGATGTCCGCCGGCCCGATGCGCCGGAAGTCGAAGCGCTGCAGGCGGCTCAGCACCGGCGCCGCCGACTGCGCGATCTTCTGCGGCTCGGTGGTGGCGAACACGAAGACGACGCGCGGGGGCGGCTCCTCGAGGATCTTGAGCAGCGCATTCCACGCTTCGCGCGTGAGCATGTGCGCCTCGTCCACGATGTAGACCTTGTAGCGATCCTCCCCCGATGGCGCATACATCGCCCGCTCGCGCAGCTCGCGCGCGTCGTCCACGCCGCGGTTGGAAGCCGCGTCGATCTCCACCACGTCGAGCGAGGACGCGCCGGCCCAGATGCGCTGGCAGGAGGCGCACTCGCCGCACGGCTCGCCATCGAGCGCCGGATCACCGCGCCGCTCGCAGTTGAGCGCCATCGCCAGCACGCGCGCCAGCGTCGTCTTGCCCACGCCGCGCGGCCCGCACAGCAGGTAGCCGTGCGCCACGCGCCCGCGGGCGATGGCTCCCTTGAGCGTCGCCGCCACGTGGGACTGCACCGCCACGTCGGCGAAGGTCTTCGGACGGTACTTGCGGGCGAGGGCGATCGGCATGGGAGAAAAGAATAGCGTCCGAGGCGGCGGTCGGTCAGGCTCCGCGCGGCCGCCGCGCGGCGCGCCGGCGAAAGCTGGTGCACGCAGGGGAAAAAAGAAGCGCGGGCCGCAGCATCGCTGCGCGCCCGCGCCAATGTCCCAGGCCTGACGAAGCGACGTCAGACACCTCATGCCGCTGCTACCTTCGGGGTCCTGACGGAGTTAGAAGGCTGCCGCCCTCCGGGACCTGGGACACCGGTAATCTAACCGGCCGGCCGCGTGGCGACAACGCACGCGGCCGCGTGAGGCCTCACGCGGCAGCGGCTTCGATGGCGGCGCGCAGCACGCCCCCCGCACGCGTCACCGCCTCGCGGTCCGCGTCCAGGTGCGTGACGGCGCGGACACGCGTTCCGCTCCACGGGCTCACGAGCAAGCCGCCTTCCCGCGCCCGCGCCGCCACCTCGGCGCTCGTCAGTCCATCGGGCAGGTCCACCATCACGATGTTGGTGTCGGGCGGCACCACGCGCGCGCCGGCGGCGCCCTCCACGGCCTCGGCGAGGAGCCGGGCGTTCGCGTGGTCCTCGTTCAGGCGTCCGAGGTGTGCGTCGAGGGCGTACAGCGCCGCCGCAGCGAGGATTCCCGACTGGCGCATGCCGCCGCCCAGCCGCTTCCGCACCGGATGCGCACGCGTGATCGTCGCCCGGTCGCCAACGAGGATCGCGCCCACCGGACAGCCGAGCCCCTTCGAGAAGCTCAGCATGACGGTGTCCGCGCACGTGGCGAAGTCGGCGAGAGGCGTCCCACTCGCCGCACTCGCGTTCCACAGGCGTGCGCCATCCATGTGCACCGGCAGGTCGTGCTCGCGGGCGACGTCGCGCAGCGCGCGCAGCTCGCCCAGCGGGGTGATCTTGCCGCCGGCGCCGTTGTGGGTGTTCTCGAAGCACACGAGGCTCGCGGCGGGCGAGTGAATGGACGTCGGCCGGATCATCCGCGCCAGGTCCTCCGCGCCCATCACCAGTCGTCCCGCACCGGCCGGCACGCCGCGCACCTGCACCCCCCACAGCGCCGCGGCGCCAGCCATCTCCCAGTGGATGATGTGCGCGTTCGCGTCGAGCAGGGCCTCGGTGCCCGGCCGGGAGAGCACGGCGATGCCGGCCTGGTTCGCCATCGTGCCGGAGGGGAAGAACAGCCCCGCCTCCTTGCCGAGCATGGCGGCGACGCGCTCCTCCAGTCGCCGGACGGTGGGGTCGCCGTCGAGCACGTCGTCGCCCACTTCGGCGTCCGCCATGGCGCGTCGCATGGCGGTGGTGGGGCGGGTCACGGTGTCGCTGCGCAGGTCGATCACGGGAGAGTGCATGGCGGTCTGGAGGAAACGACGAAAGACGGCACCACGGTATTTAACCGTGGTGCCGCCCCTCGTTCACCCCCACCCAACCCCTACCCGATCACGGCTTCGTGACCTTCACCGTCGGCGTCTTCACCTCGGTCTTCTTGGTGCCGACGACCGGCTTGGAGACGATCAGCGTGTCCTTCTGCGTGCCGACGACCGGCGTGTTGATCGTGTCCACCTTCGTCCCGACGTCCACGTTCGGCGTGGTGACCGTGTGCGTGTCGGTGCCGATGGTGGGCGTCTCGACCTGGTACTGATTCTCACCGGTCTTCTTGCACGCGGCGAGCGGGAGCGCGACGAGGGCGCCGAGCAACATGATGCGCTTCATGTGTTCCTCCGTTGGGTGGTTGGTTCGCCCTGGCACGAAAGCAACCTTCGCGCCAACGGCTCGGCCCGTCAGTCCTGGAAGACCTCGCGCTGGCGCCGCCGGGTGCGGCGCAGCTCGAACACCTGCCCCACCTCGCCCCCCAGGATGAAGATCAGCGCGGCGTAGTAGACCCAGAACACCACGACCACCACCGCAGCCACGGTGCCCGCGTAGAGGGAGCCGGGATTGAACGAGCTCACGTAGATGCCGAACACCAGCTTCGCCGCCTCGAACATCAGCGTGGTGAAGATCGCCGCGACCCAGGCGGCCTTCGTGCGCACCCGCCGGACGGGCAGGAACTTGTAGAGCGAGAAGAACATCACGGCGAGGATGGTGGACGCCATGAGGTGCGTTCCCCACGCTCGTGCCTGCCCCATCACGTCCGACCGGATGCCCAGCTCCTCGAGCACCTGGACGCTGCTCTTGGTGGCCACCAGCACGTAGGTGCTGAGCAGCGTGTACGCCGTGATGAGGATGGTCGAGAGGACGGTGATCTTGATGTCGAACAGCTTCCCCTGGACGATGCCGCGTTCGCTCTCGATGTCGAACACGCTCGCCAGCACGGTGCGCAGCGAGCCGAAGAGCCGCGTGGAGAACCAGACGAATCCGACCGCGCTCCAGATGCCCAGCGTCTGGTGCGTCCGGAGGATGTCGCTGATCAGCTTGTGCGTGCCGGCTTGGGGATTCTCGACGTGCGCCGGCAGGAGGCGGTCGAGATACCGGACCACCACGGCGTTCGCCTCCGCCGAGGAGGCATTGAGCAGCGTGGCGAGTCCCCAGACGAGCAGGAGGACGAAGGGCACCGCGGCCAGCAGGATGTTGAAGGCGATGCCGCCGGCGAGGAACAGCACGTTGTCCTCACCGGCATTGTCCCAGACGCGCTTCGCGTAGTCACGGAGGGTCCAGCCGAAGCTGACGAGCGCCGGACGCTTGCGCGTCCGCGCCCGCCGGGGGAGGCTCTGGGTGGCCGTGTGACCCCCCGCGGCCTCAGGCGCCGGACGCGCGGCCGGCGGACGTCTGGCCGGTGGCGCCGGCATGCGACTCCCGAGCCACCTCGACGCCCGCATTGTACGCGGCCTTCGTCTCGGCAAGGCGACGCTCGAGGTCCCCTCGTGCTTCCTGCGCCGCGACGCGCCCGGCATCCATGGCGCGCGTCACCTGGCGCTTCTTCAGCTCGATCGCCGACCGCGCCGACTGGAGCTGCTGCTCCACGCGGCTGCGGGCGGTCTCGAAGGTGTCGGCCACGGAGTCCGAGACCCCTTCGGCGACGTTGCGCGCGGCGTCACCCGCCCGCCGCGCGCGACGCCGGATGTCGTCGCGCGTCTCCTCGCCCGAGCGCGGCGCGAACAGCAGCGCCACGCCGGCGCCGATGACCACACCCAGCAGCAGGTTGCCAACGCCGCCACTGTGCTTCTCGATGACGATGTACGGTTGATCGTCGGGATCGTGATACCGCATGTCCGCTCCTGGACTTGGCCTAGCGCGAGCGCTTGGCCGTGGATTTCTTCGCCGTGCTCCGGGCCGGAACCGGCTCGCTGCGTCGCGCCGCACGGACCGGCTTGTCCTCGCTGGCGCCGTTGCTCGCGGCACCGGACGCGCTCGCCTTCGCACCGCCCTGCAGCATTGCCATCAGCTCCGCGCGCACGTCCTTCTCCGACAGGCCAAGCACCTTCCCGGTGCGTGCCGCGTCACCGGAGGTGGAGGCGAACGTGCGCAGCACCAGCTGCTGGCGCGCTTCCGCCGCCGTGGCGCCCACGGGAATCGTGAGCGACGTGGGCACGTCCCCGCTCCGCAGGTGCCGCGGCACGATGTCGTCCGTCCCGATCGTCGTGCCCCGGCACATGATGACGGCGCGCTCCACCGCGTTCTTCAGCTCGCGCACGTTGCCCGGCCAGTGGTAGCTCATGATCCATGCCCACGCCGCGTCGTCGAAGCCGGTGATGGTCTTGCCGTTCTGCTGGGCAAACCGGGCGAGGAACTCGTTCGCGAGCAGCTGGATGTCCTGCGAGCGCTCGCGGAGCGGCGGCAGGTCGATCTCCACGACGGCGAGGCGGTAGTACAGGTCCTCGCGCAGCTCCCCGTCGGTGATGGCCTTCTGCAGATTCTTGTTCGTGGCCGCGAGGATGCGGATGTCCACGTTGATCTCCTTCTTGCCGCCGAGCCGGCGGACCTGGCGCGTCTCGATCGCGCGCAGGAGCTTGACCTGGATGTCGGGCGACATCTCGGCCATCTCGTCGAGGAAGATCGTGCCGCCGCTGGCCATCTCGAAGGCGCCCGGCTTCTCGTTCGTCGAGCCGGTGAAGGCGCCCTTCTCGTGGCCGAACAGCTCGTTCTCGAGGATCTCCTTGGGCAGCGCGGCGCAGTTGAGGGCGAAGAACGGTCCCTTGGCGCGGTCGCTCTTGTTGTGGAGCGCGCGCGCCACGAGCTCCTTCCCCGTGCCGCTCTCGCCGAGAATGAGCACGCTCGCGGTGGACGGCGCCACCGCCTCGATCACCTGATACACCTGCCGCATCGCCTCGCTCTGGCCGGTGAGCTCGCCGTAGTGGGTGAGCCCTTCCAGCTTCGACGCCAGCTCGCGGTTCTTCTGCTGGACCTGGTACTTGTCCAGCGCCTTCGGGATCAGCGCCTTGAGCCGGTTGAGCTTCTCGGCGTTGAGCGGCTTCTCGATGTAGTCGTACGCCCCCTGCTGCATCGCCTGCACCGCCGAGTCCACCGTGGCCTGGCCGGTGATGATGATGCACTCCGTGGGGATCTCGCGCTGCTGCAGCTCGCGCAGCAGCGCGAGGCCGTCGAGCCGCGGCATCTTCAGGTCGGCCAGCACCACGCCGTAACGCTCGGCCACCAGCTTGTCGAGCGCCTTCTGCCCGTCCGACACGACGTCCACGTCGTAGCCGGCATCCGAGAGAATGGCGCTCAGACCGGTCGTGATCGCGGCTTCATCGTCCGCGATGAGAATCCTCGCCTGCTTCATTGTGCCTCGATCGATGGCCTGCGCATGAGCACCTCGGCTCACTCGCGGGGAAAGGCCAGTGAAAGTACTCCCTGCTCCTGCGCTCCTTCCGTCCAGCGAATTCCTGCGTCCCGCACCACCCGCGTGACGTCCGCCGGCATGACCAGCGTGCGGCCTTCGGCGGCGAAGCTCACGATGACCTCCCGGGCCACCAGTCGCAGGGCGCACCGCACCGGCGACGTCCCGTTCGCACCACCGTGCACCGCGTCCAGCAGGGGGGCCGCGAGGGCCAGCCGTACCACCGCGCCCGGCAGCCGCGTGACCGCGTCGTCCGCGGGCAACTCGTCCACCACGACCTTCGCATCGTCGGCGGACGAGGAGGCGGCACAGAGCGTCGCGACACGACGGAGCGCTACCCCCACGTTCACCGGCTCCCGCTCCGACCGCGCCACCGCCAGCAGCGCCTCCAGCAAGCTAGTCAATCGCTCGAGCTGCTGCCCCGCCGCCTCGGCGAACGGGGCGACCGACGCCGCCGGCGCGCCTTCGCGCGCCGCGCGCGACCGGATGACCTCGAGGTTCACCGCCACCCCGTTCAACGAGTCCTTCACGTCGTGCGCGGCTCGCCCCATCAACCGCTGCACGAGCGACAGCCAGAGGACGTGTGCCTCCCTGGCTTCCATCGCCTCGGTCATCTAGTCGGAGAGATCCGCATCGTCCGGCGCCGCCACGTGCGCCGGCGTCGCGTCCACCGGCATGACCCGATGCTGGAGCGGGGGCTTCACGTACCGGGCAACGATCTCCGCCGTGTTGCCGATCGCCAGCTGCTCGAACAGGAAGCGGAACTTGTCGTCGTAGGCCCGGGCGAGCGCCTGCTTGGCATTCGCCGGCATGTCCCAGAGCTGTTGCTTGAACGGGCCGAGCGCCTTCTTCCGCGTCTTGTAGAAGAACTGCTCGTCGGAATCGGTGGACTTCCGCTCGTCCTTCGCGTTGTCACCCAGCCAGCGGTAGATCGCGTCGCGCAGGCCGGCCGGCAGGTGATCGAACAGCATGTTCTGGAAGTTCGTCGCCAGGTGGATCTCCGCCGTCTCCCGCTTCGGGAAGTTGTGGAACGCGCTGTCGGGAAGGGTGGACGCCCCGTGCTGCACGGCGCCGGCCAGCCCGTACCGCTCCCGCGCCACGCGGCTCAGCCGCTCCAGCGTGTCGAGGTCGAGCTTCACGTCGGCGATGGAACCGTCAGCCAGCACGACGCCGCCGTGCGAGGTGCCGCTCTGCACGCTGATCTTGGACAGGCCCGCCATCCCCGCCGGCAGCGCGGCGTTGAACCCGTCCATGTACGCCTCCAGCTCCTCCACCGTGGAGTTCTGGGTGCCCACCTCGCCGATCTCGCCGCCGACCGAGATCGTCACGCCGTGCGGTTCGGCAGCGCGCACCTCACGCAGGATGTCGATGCCCACCTCGTAGTTCAGCCGCTGCTGCTCGGCGAGCGTCTTCCGGCTCAGGTCCACCAGCGTGGACGTGTCCACGTCGATGTTGTAGAAGCCGGCGCCGACCGCCTCGCGCACGAGCGCCTTCACCGCCTCCACCTCGGGCTTCGGATCCGCCGCGTACTTCTTGTGGTTGACCTGGAAGTGGTCGCCCTGGATGAACAGCGGTCCGCGGAACCCTTCGCGCAGCGCTGCCGCCAGCATCACCGACACGTACTCCGCCGGGCGCTGCCCCGTATAGGCGATCTCCGACCGCGCGATCTCGAGGATGAAGGCGCCTGCCTTCATCGCGTTGGCCGTGCGGAAGATGGCCCGCGCCGTGTCGTACGAGTCGCCGCGCACGTTGATGGCCGGCACGGTGAAGCCATGCACCTCGCCGCGCCCGCGTGCCATGTAGAGATCGTTGATGGATGCAGGGCGGACCCCGACCGCCTGGCCGAGCTCCCAGATCATCCACCGGGCGTACTCACGCTCCTCCGCCTCGCCGAAGACGGCGGCACGGGCGAGGGTGTCCATCGCAGGCGAGGCGAGCGCCTCCGCCCGCGCAACGGTCAGCCGTCCGTCGGCCACGCGCACGGCGTCGCCGAAGAGGGCGTTCAGGGTCTCGACATCCGGCATTGCGATCCTCAAAGTGGTACAGCTGCCGCAGGCAGCAGTGGGTGCGTCCCCGAGTTCGTGAAGCTCGCCCGACCCGCGCAGCGTGGCAAGTCCGCACTGCGGGGCGGCGTCGACGCTCAGATCACGCGCGCCGGGTCAGACTTCGGAAGCAGGTTCCATTCCTGCCGAGCCTGCTCGGCGTCGGCGCGGCCGAGCATGGCATAGGTGAACTGCTTGCCGAGCTCCACCCCGGGCTGGTCGAAGGCATTCACGCCGTACAGCTGGCCGGCGTAGGCGGTCGCGATCTCCAGCAGCATCATGAGCTCGCCCACGTGACCGGCGTCCACCCGCTCCAGCGTGAGCGTCATGTTCGGCCGGCCCCGGCGCGCCAGCGCGCCGGCCGTGGCGCGGCGCTCGATGTCCAGCAGCTCGCCGAGCTGGTGCCCACCCAGATAGGCCAGCTCGGGGACGCCCCCGTGCAGCGACGGGATCTCCACCGACGGCACTCCCTTCTCCACGCCGATGAAGGTGACCGTCTTGTCGGGCGGGCCCTCCATGAAGAGCTGCACCTTGCTGTGCTGGTCGGTGGCGCCGAGCGCGCCGAGTGGCGTCGGCCCGACTCCCGCATCGTTCGGCTCGCGATGCTTGCCCAGGCTCTCCGCCCACAGCTGGACGAACCAGTCGGCCATGTCCCGCAGCGCATCGCTGTAGGGCATCAGCACCTGGATCGGGCGGTGGTGCCGGGTATCCGCCAGGAACTGGAGCGCGGCAAAGGCGCCGGCGATGTTCTCCGTCAGGGTGGCGGAGCGACACCGGTCCCGCATGCGGCCCGCGCCGGCGAGCAGCGCGGTCGTGTCGATGCCGATCAGCGCCGCTGGAAGGATGCCGACCGGGGTGAGCACGCTGAAGCGCCCGCCCACGTTCGGCGGGATGTCGAGCGCGGCGATGCCCTCCGCGCTGGCGATCGTGCGCAGCGCGCCCTTCTTCGGATCGGTGACGAACACCAGCCGCTGCCGCGCCCCCTTCCGTCCCAGCGCCGCGTCGAGGCGGCCGCGCACGACGAGGTACTGCGCCATCGTCTCTGCCGTGCCGCCCGACTTGGAGATGACGACGAACAGGGCGCGGTGCAGGTCGAGCCGATCGAGCAGCGAGGTGATGTTGGCCGGGTCCACGTTGTCGAGCACGTGCAGCCGCGGCTCGCCGCCGCGTGCCTCGTCGCTCAGCAGGTTCCAGTGCGGCGGGCGCAGCGCCGTGCGGAGCGCGATCGGCCCGAGCGCCGACCCACCGATGCCGAGCACCACCACGTCGGTGAGCGAGCGCGCGCCATCGCGGTCGCGCAGCCCGCGCACGAAGCTCGTCGACTGGGCGTGCAGCGCCGCGTCGTCGGGCAGGTCGAGGAAGCCGAGCACCCCGCTGGCGTGCAGCCGGTCCACGCCGGCGTGCGCGTCGCGGAATCGCGCGGCCACGTCCTGCCACTCGGCCGTCGTGATGCCTCCCTCGATGGGCGGCGCCATCATGTTGGTGTAGTCGAGATGGATCATGGGGAGGCGGTCAGATGGTGATCTCCAGTCCGTCGTAGGCCGGCTCGACGCCCGGAGGCAGCTCGGCGGCCAGTGCCGCATGGGAGCGCTCGTGCGTGAGATGCGTGAGGTAGGAGCGTTCCGCGCCGATCTCGCGGGCCACCTCGAGTGCTTCACCCACGCTCAGGTGCGACGGATGCGGCTCCTGGAACAGCGCATTCACCACCAGCACGCGCGCGCCGCGCAGCAGGTCCACCGCCGCGCGCGGGACGCGCTTGGCGTCCGTCACGTAGGCGAGGGCGCCGATGCGGTATGCAAATACCGTGACAGGCCCGTGCGGCACCGGCACCGCCGTCACGTCCACGTCGGCGATGCGCTGGGCGCGTCCGGGCTCGAGCGCGATCGCGCGCGCCTGCGGCTTGTGCGTCCCCGGCAGCGCGCGGATCGCGTCGTCGAAGATGTAGTCGAACTTGCGTGACAGCCCGGCGAGCGTGTCGCGCGCGCCGTACACCGGGAGATGCTGGCGCTGCAGCACCGTGAATGCCCGCAGGTCGTCGATGCCGTGGGTATGATCCGCGTGGCCGTGCGTGTAGAGCACGGCGTCCACGCGCGTGAGGCCGGCCCGCAGCAGCTGCACGCGCAGCTCGGGCGGGGTGTCGATCAGGATCAGCGCCCCGCCGTCCGTCTCCACCGCTGCCCCGACGCGCGTGCGATGGTCGCGCGGGTCGGACGACCGGCAGACCTCGCAGCCGCAGCCGAGCTGCGGCACGCCGAAGCTGGTGCCCGTGCCGAGGAAGGTCAGCTTCACGCCGCGCGCGCGGCGGTGCTGACCGCCCTCATACGGTCTCGACCTTCATGAGGTTGGTGGTGCCCGGCACGTCGAAGGGCACCCCCGCCGTGACGACCACGCGGTCGCCCTGACGGGCGAGCCCGCTGCCGCGCACCGCGTCCAGCGCGAGCTTCACCATGTCCTGGTAGGTGTCGCAGTGCCGCACGAGGCACGGCACCACCCCCCACACGAGCGCCAGCTGCCGGTACGTGCGCTCCTGGTCGGTCAGCACGAGAATGGGCACGCCGGGCCGATGCGATGCCACCACCCGCGCCGAAAAGCCGCTCTTCGTGAACACGATGAGCGTGGGCGCGTCGAGGCTGCGCACGGCGCTCGTGGCCGCGGCGGCGATGGCGTGCTCGGTGGAGACCGCCAGGCCGTCGGTGTTCCGGTCGTCGACGCGCACGCGGCGCGGGTGCTTCTCGATCTCCTGGATGATGCGCGACATCGCCTCGACGGCGAGCCGCGGATACTGCCCCGCCGCCGTCTCGGCGGAGAGCATCACCGCGTCGGTCCCGTCGAGGATCGCGTTGGCCACGTCGCTGGCCTCGGCGCGGGTGGGCCGCGGGTGCGTGATCATCGACTCGAGCATCTGCGTCGCCGTGATCACCGGCCGCCCGAGCCGGTTGCAGAGCGAGATGATGCGCTTCTGCGCGATCGGCACCTCCTCGAACGGCAGCTCGACGCCGAGGTCGCCGCGGGCGACCATCACCGCGTCCGACGCGAGCACGATGCTCTCGATGTTCTCGAGCGCGGAGTCCTTCTCGATCTTCGCGACCACGAGCGTCTGCCGCGGGATCTTCTCGCGCAGCTCGGCGATGTCGCTGGCGCGCCGCACGAAGCTGAGCGCCAGGTAGTCCAGGTTGTGCTCCACCGCAAAGGCGACGTCCGCCCAGTCCTTCTCGGTGATGGACGGGGCGCTCACCGCCACGCCAGGCAGGTTCATCCCCTTGTGGCTGCGGATCTCGCCACCGTGCAGCACGCGCGCCGTCACCGTGCGTCCCTGCACCTCGAGCGCGACGAGCTCGATGAGGCCGTCGTCGACGAGGATGCGATCGCCGACCTTCACGTCGTCGCACAGGTGGTCGTACGTGGTGGGGAGCTGGCCGGGCTGCACGCCCTCTTCGCCGGCGACGAGCACGACGTCCTCGCCATCATTTACGGTGCGTGGCGCCGCGAGGTCACCGATGCGGATGCGCGGACCCTGGAGGTCGCCGAGGATGGCGACGGGGCGGCCGAGCGAGGCGGCGACCTCGCGAACCATCGCGACGGTCTTCGCGTGCTGCTCGTGGGTGCCGTGCGAGAAGTTGAGGCGGGCGACGTTCAGCCCGGCTTCCATCAGGCTGCGCAGCGTGTCACGGTTCGCGGTGGACGGACCGAGCGTGCAGACGATCTTGGTACGCGGATGAGCCACGGATCGGGAATCGGGAGTGCGAAGGCGAGCGGGTGCGGCGGCCTCGGCACGTCCGCACCCGCTCTGTCGGCTCAGCGGACGTCGGCCATGGCGTGACCGAGCGACGCGGACTTCTTCGACAGGCCGGCGGTGAGGGAGTCGAAGCTCTTCTGGAAGCTGGCGAGTCCCTCGTGCAGCAGCTTGTTCGTCACGTCGGTGAGGTCGATCCCCACCGCGGCGAGGTCGGCGAGCGTGCGCTCCGCTCCCGGGACGTCCGCGTCCACCGTGCGCTTCACCACGCCGTGATCGCGGAAGGCGTCGATGGTGGCGGGCGGCATCGTGTTCACCGTGTCGGGGCCGATGAGCTGCTCCACGTACATCACGTCGCGGTACGCGGGGTTCTTCGTGCTGGTGCTCGCCCACAGCGGCCGCTGGAGGCCGGCGCCGGCATCGGCGAGCGCCTGCCACCGCGCACCGGAGAAGCGCTCGCGGAACAGCTTGTAGGCCATCTGCGCGTTGGCGATCGCGGCGCGCCCGCGCAGGGCGAGCACGCGGTCGCGCTCCGCGCCGCTCCGCGTCGCGGCGATCGCGTCGAGGCGCTTGTCCACCTCGGTGTCCACGCGGCTCACGAAGAAGGACGCGACGGAGGCGATGCCCGCGATCGGCTTGCCGGCCTTCACGCGATCCTCGAGGCCGGCGAGATACGCGTCGATGACGCTCGCGTGCGCCTCGATGGCGAACAGCAGCGTGATGTTGACGTTGATGCCCGCGCCGATGAGCGTGCGGACCGCGAGCGCCCCTTCGCTGGTGCCGGGCACCTTGATCATCACGTTCGGCCGGTCGACCATCGCCCAGAGGCGCTGCGCCTCGGCCACGGTGGCGCGGGCATCGTTCGCCGCCGCGGGCGACACCTCGATGGAGACGTAGCCGTCGCCGCCCCGGGTCTCCTGGTAGACGGGCGCGAAGATGTCGCAGGCGTCGCGCACGTCGGAGGTCTCGACGAGCTCGAAGAGCTCCATCGCGGTGCGGCCCTCCGGCGCGGCGCGCAGCTGGTCGTCGTACGCACTGCCTTCGGCCAGCGCCTTCTCGAAGATCGTCGGGTTCGACGTCATGCCGGTGAGCGCGTCATCCCGGATGCGGCGCACGAGATCGCCATTGCGCAGGATGGAGCGGTCGATGAAGTCGAGCCAGATGGACTGTCCGGCGTCGTGCAGTTGGCGGAGACGATTCTCAGGCATGGCGTGACAGGAAGCGGCGAGACGAGCGATGACGCGCGGGGCGCGCGTTCACCTGTTTCAACATACACGGCACGTGCCGCCGACGTCAGCGCAGCGTGACCGGCGTCACAGGTGGCGACGGTCGAGCCGGGTGCGCGCGCGGCACCGGGCGGCGAGGTCACTCAAATGTTTATCAGACCGAGACATACGTGTGCACGCCGTGGCGCGCGGAGGGACTCGCGCGAAGGCGCACGACCTTTCACTTTTAGGGCGTTGCTCAGGTTGGTCGCGCGTCGCGACCGACGGTCACCGCCACTCGCACACGCGTGAAGCATCGTCGCGGCGGCGTGACCGAATGCCGTCTTGCAGGGTGTCGAGCAGGGTCGCGTACGTCGGATCCCACTTGCCGCACCGGCGTCGCTGAAGTCGTCGTGACGTTTTTCGCCGCTCCGCAGAACCGTGGCGATTCTCTTGCAAGAGGGGGGCAGCACCACGAGGACAATCCTGGCTCGCTGGAGCGGGTCGCCACGACCAGGAGTTGCAGCAACCTAGCAGGTCCAATTCTGCTGCCGCGGCACGGGGTGTGCCATTCCCCGAGCCCGGTAGAATGCGACGACTCTCGTCGCACCCGCAACCTCGCCCGCGGGGAACGAGAAAAGAGGGCGACGGCGACGGAGGACAAGAA
Organism: Gemmatimonadaceae bacterium; assembly: GCA_036280075.1. Lineage (GTDB taxonomy): Bacteria > Gemmatimonadota > Gemmatimonadetes > Gemmatimonadales > Gemmatimonadaceae > AG11. The sequence goes on from DASURL010000105.1 coordinate 29,134, forward strand.
TGAAGACTCGGATTTCGGTGTTGTACGCGCTCGGCCTCGCAGCCGCCATGACCCTTGGCGCGACGACGACGGCCAGTGCACAAAGGCGCGCGACTTCGCAGAAGCGCATTCCAGTTCGCAAGGAAGTTCCGGTGACGCCCCGTGTCGATACGGTGACGGTGACGCGCGTCGACACCGTCACGGTGCGGACGACGGACACGGTGTCGACCACGGTGGTGCGCTATGACACCGTGACCCGCATGGTGTATCCGCCGCTCCAGCGGCTGCCAGGCCTGTTCTTCGGCCTCGGCGCCGGCGCGAACATCCCGATGAACAACATTCGCGCGGTGTTCAAGGATGGGTACGCGCTCCAGGGCCAGGTCGGCTACTTCCCGATGAACAGCCCCCTCGGTATTCGCGCTGACGCAACGTGGGGCAAGATCAACAACTACGACACCACCTGCCCGGGTTGCGAAAGCCCGAACGTCTGGACGGTGGGCGGTGACGTGATCCTGCGCATGCCGCTCGATCGCACGAGCAAGCTGAATCCGGTGCTCTATGCGTTCGCCGGCGGCGGCTGGTCGCACTTCGGTGACATCACCGTGCCGCGCCAGTGGGTCAACTTCGGCAACGGTGAGCAGGCGGATGTCAGCGGTGGCCACGGCTACTGGGACGTCGGCCCGGGCATCGACTTCAGCGTCGGCAACATCCACTTCTACGCTGAAGGCCGCTACATGACCATCTTCACCAAGGCCGGCGACCCGGCCCTGCAGAACGGCAAGTCCCACATGTTCCCGGTCTACGGCGGCATCAAGATCTACTGAGCCCACCCGCTGCACGGATGGAACGCTTGCTGCGGAGGGAGTGAACATCACTCCCTCCGCAGTGTAGTTTTGAGACCATGATGCGACTCTCCTCGACCTCTCTCCGGCTGAGCCTGCTTCTCCTCGCTGCCCCCGTCGCAGCGGCGAGCGCGCAAGCCAGCACTGCGCCGGCCTCCGACTCCGTCCCGGCCGCGTCCCGCGCCGACTCGACGCAGAACGGGCGAAGCTGGCTCGTCGCCCTCCTGCGAAAGGTCGCGCGCCGCAGCGACGAGCAGGCCGCCGACACGAGCGCCTACGACGGCGAGGAAGTGTCCGCCGAGGCGGCCGCACGCTCGGCGCGTCGCGTCTTCCACTCGCGCAAGGACAGCCTCGAATACGAGAGCGCGCGTACCAGGGCCGATCGCTCCAGCGGCTTCCGCGTCGTGGTGGACCTCTTCGCACACACGCTCTACGTCATCGATGGCGCGGATACGCTGCGCTCCGCCCCGGCCGCCACGGCCATGAACGCCTCCCTGACCTTCGGCAACAAGACCTGGCGCTTCGAAACGCCCCGCGGCGTGCGCCGCGTCCTGTCGAAGGACAAGGAGCCGAGCTGGACGCCGCCGGAGTGGCACTACGCCGAAGTCGCCCTCGAGAACCACCTCAAGCTCCGCACGATGCACCGCGGCCAGGTGATCCGGCTCAAGGACGGCACGAAGCTCCTCTCACGCGGCGATGAAGTGGGGGTGATCTACCCCGGCACGAAGGAGTTCGTCCCGATGGTGCTGGACGAACACGTCGTCTTCGACAACACCCTGTTCATTCCGCCCGCGGGAACGAAGCAGCGCAGCATCAAGGGCGAGCTCGGACACTTCCGCCTTGCCCTCGGCGACGGCTACCTGCTCCACGGAACGCCCTACGCGAACTCCATCGGCTCCTCGGTCACGCACGGGTGCGTTCGCCTGCAGGACGAGGACATCGAGTGGCTGTACGACAACGTTCCCGTGGGAACGCGCGTCTACATCTACTGACCGCTTCAGGGGACCACATGAGGAAGCGCCGGCTGCGATGCACGCAGCCGGCGCTTCGTCGTTCCGATGCGGACGTGGTCAGCGCTTGATCAGCACCGGCGTGCCGATCGGCACCACGCTCCAGATCTCGTCCATCTCCTCATCGGTGAGGGCGATGCAGCCATTCGTCCAGTCCACGGTCCGGTGGAAGGCGCCGGTCTTTCCCTTCCCGTTCGGCAGGCCGTGGATCATGATGTCGCCACCCGGCGACACGCCCATCGCTTCCGCACGCGCCCGGTGCGCCGCGTCGGGATAGGAGATCTGCAGGGACAGGTGGTACTGGCTGTACGGGTTGCGATTGTCGATGTAGAACAGCCCTTCCGGCGTGCGGCGGTCGCCCGCACTGACTTTGTCCTGGTCCACGTCGGCGCCGAGCGCCACGAGGTAGGTGCGGATCGGGCGGCCCATGTGATAGAGGGTCAGCCGATGCGCCTTCTTTTCGATCACGATGCTGTCCGCGAGGGCGATCGGACCACCGCCGTGGACCGGGCCGGAGAGGACGGGAAGCGGGGTCTCCGCCGGGCGGCTGGTCGCAACCGGAGGGACGGCCGTGAGGATTCCGAGCAGGATGGCGTGCAGCATGGGTGCGGCGGGAGCGAGGAGACCGAAGCCGGCGGGCTCGACCACAAGGCCGAGTCCGCCATTCCTCACTTGGACGATTCAGGAGGGGAGGGAGAAACCCGAAGCCGGCCCGAAGGAGGGGTTCGTTTCCACCGCTCCCCGGGCGGGCTTCGTGATGCGCATCACCAGGCGCCTCGGCGGCGCTAGTGATCCTGGTCGTACACGATGTCCACGGGAATGTTCTTCGACGCGAGGCGCGCGAGGTCCGCCTGCAGGGTCGGCCCGATCACCCCGCGCCGGGAATACAGCGCCCCCACGCCGGCGTAGTCTCCGTTCCCCTGGAGGGTGAGAATCTCGCGCGACAGCGCATCCGCAGCGGCGGCCATCTTCGCGAAGTCCACGCGGTAGCGTCCGTCCGCCTCGCGCGTGAACGCTCCCATGTCCTGCAGGAAGTTGAACGCCACCACGTTGGCGCGGCCGTGGGCATCGCCGGCACCGAAGCGCACGGACCGGAACAGGCTGGCGAGGAAGGTGACGTAGTTGTCCTGGATGTCCTCCTTCCCCATCTCGCCACGGGCGTTGAGCTGACGCACCATGTACAGGCCGAGGATGTCGGCCTTCCCTTCCTCGAGCGCGCCGGCGCGCTCCTTGAGCGCGGCGCGCACCGTGCCCTTGCCGTCGAGCGTGTTCTTGATGCCGAGTCCGTGGGCCACCTCGTGGAACATCACGTTCTCGAAGAAGGCGTCGAAGGTCACGTGCGGGAGCTGGTCCTTCGCGATGAGCTCCTGGGCAATGGGCATGAGGATCCGGTCGAACTTGGCGCGCATCGCGTTCTTCAGCTGCAGGCGACGCGTGCCCTTCTTCAGCTGCACGTCCTCGTCGTTCGGCAGGTTGATGGCGATCGTCTTGCCACCGGTGTTCGCCTGCCCCGCGACGTACACCACGTCGTAGGCGTTCAGGTCGGCGTCGGCGCCCGGGGTCTCGCGCTTGTACGCCGCGTCAACGGGAAGGCCGCGCTGCAGCCCCGGCAGCTCCTTCGCGTACTTCGCGAGCCGCTGGCTCCACGCCTTGTCCTTGATGAGCACGAAGGACTCGTTCGCCGCCTTGTAGCCGAACAGCTCGTCCTCGTACGTCTCGATCGGGCCGAGCACGAGCTCGAGGGTGTTCGTCTTCATGTCCATCCACGCGAGGTCGCTCGCGTGGTAGTCGTCGGTGGTGAGCGCGGCGGCGAGCAGGGTGAGGTAGCGCTTGAGCCCCGCGTTCCCGGCCAGCGCGGCGGCCTGGCGCAGCTTCGCCGCGGCACGCTGGTTGGCGGCGGCGTAGAAGCGCGAGTACGGAATGGCGTCGAGCGACCCGCCGGCGCCGCGGCGCACCATGGTGTAGAGCGACTTGAGGCTGTCGGCGTGCGCGCCGCCTCCCGCCACCGCACGCTCGAACTCGGCGCGCGTCATGTCGTGCGGATAGAAGTTGGCGCCGGCGGGCTTGGGACCGACGCCGGGCACGAATGGCGTGTTGTCATCGAGGCGGTCCCACGGCCCGAAATTGATGTCCGCCAGCTCCCGCGTGGGCGCGTCGCTGATGGAGCGCATCAGCGAATCGCGGTCGCCGTAGGCCTGCATCCAGTAGATGCCATTCATCTCGCGCGCGGCATCGATGAGCAGGGGCAGCATCTGCCGCTCGCGGCGCGTGAGCGTGGAGGTGTCGGCCACGAGCTTCACGGTCGTGTAGCGCGAGAGCCGTTCGGCGACACTGGGGCCGACCTGCGCCGGCTTCACCGGCAGCGGCGTGGGATAAGGGCGCTGCGGTTCCAAGGGCCGTCCTCCCGGATTCCACTGCGGTGCCGGACCGTCGGCGAGCAGGCGCGTCGCGGCGGCGGCGGCGCGGATGACGGCGGTCATGTGCGCGAAGTCCACGCGGGAGGCATCGTCGCTCGGCCGGTGGTAGTCGGAGTGGAGGTTGAAGGTGGAAAGCGTGTGCGCGGGGATGCCGGCCCGGGCGAAGGCGATGTTGTCGCTCCGCGTGAAGAACTGCTGGTCGAGGCGCTTGTCCGGGCCGATCGGCAGCCCCGCCGCGGCGAACATCGAGCCCATGGTGGAGCGCTCGAAACCGGTGAGCCAGGCGCGTCCCGGTCCGCCGGCGAGCGAATCGGGCCGCGCGATCATCTCGATCTCGAGATTGGCGGTCATGCTCGTCAACGGCGCGACCGGGTGCTCCAGGTACCAGCGCGTTCCCAGCAGCCCAACCTCCTCGCCGGTGGTCGCGGCGAAGATCACCGTGCGCTTCGGCGCCGGGCCGGCGGCGAGCGCCTTCGCGATCTCCAGCACGGCCACCACGCCCGACGCATCGTCGTCGGCGCCGTTGTAGATGGAGTCGCCGTTCACGGCGGGGCCGATGCCGAGATGGTCGTAATGCGCGTCGACGAGGATCACCGAGTCGCGCAGCACCGGGTCGCTGCCGCGGATCATTCCGATCACGTTCACCGCGGTGCGACGCCGCTCGGCAGGCACGGTGTCGAGCGCCGCGAAGCCCGGGAAGAGCACGGGGCGCGTCCGCGTGACGACGGTGCCGTTGTCCATGGTGCGCGATTGCGTGACCATGGCGACCGGCACGCGCTGGAAATAGCCGCTGTCGCCGGCGGGCTGGAGCCCAGCGCGCTGCATGGCCGCGGCGATGATGCGCGCCGCCTTCGCCGAGCCGACGGTGCCGGTGCCCCGTCCCTCGAGCGAGTCGTCGGCGAGCGCGGTGAGAAGCTGGCGGACGTCGGCCTCGCTGATGGCCTGCGCGGGAGCGGCGAATGCAGCAGCAGGGCCGCTGGACGAGGCGGTGGCCGAGGCACAACCGGCACAGGCGGCGACGGCCAGGAAAGCGGCGAGACGAGCGGTTCGATCGAGCCGTGTCATCAGGATGAACGAGAGAGGTGAACCGACGACATCCCCATCAACCCAGCGAGAATATCGTGGCGTGCAGGAGTGCGCCACGGCGCCGAGCCGGGCCGGAGCATGGAACGTGGCTTGCTTTCATGGGGGGACGCAGAATCGTCACCCTTGCCACGAGGTTGCATGCGCCAACGCCGGACCAGCTCGAGAATTGCCCTTTTCGCCGTTCCGATCGCCACCGCGCTCGTGATCGGACTCGGCGCACTTCGCATCCCGACCCGGGCGCCGGAGGACGCGGTCGCCCTGTCCGCAGACCTCAACACGCGCAAGCTGACGGTGACGCGCGGTGGCGAGATCATCAAGGAATACGACGTGGCCGTCGGCAAGCCCCAATACCCGACGCCCACGGGATCGTTCACCGTGGAGAAGATCGTCTGGAACCCGAAGTGGGTGCCGCCCGATTCCAGGTGGGCGCGGGGAAAGAAGCCCGCGGCGCCCGGCAGCCCGCGGAACCCGATGAAGCTGGTGAAGATCTTCTTCGAGGAGCCGGACTACTACATCCACGGTACGGGCGACCTCGAGTCGCTCGGCGAAGCCGACTCGCACGGCTGCCTGCGCATGGACCCGAACCAGGCGGGCGAGCTGGCGCTGCTGCTGATGGACAATTCGGGGGTGTCGCGCGACTGGGACTGGGTGAAGGGGATCCTGCATCTCGGCTCGCAGCGCGTGGTGTCCCTCGCCACGCCGACGACGCTGACCATCACCGGCTAGCTGCGCAAACCAACCTCGGCCGCGGCACGTGAGTTGCCCGGTCGAGGGCACCCTTCAGCTCCCACGAGGAACGCGTCATGAGTCTACTCACCTGGATCATCGTCGGATTGATTGCCGGTGTGCTCGCCTCGATGATCATGGGCGGCACGGGCTACGGCCTCATCGGCGACATCATCATCGGGATCGTCGGTGCATTCGTCGGCGGCTGGATCATGGCGCGTCTCGGCGCGAGCTCCCCGTTCGGCGGCCTGGCGGGAACGATCTTCGTCGCCTTCATCGGCGCGCTCGTCCTGCTCTTCCTGCTTCGGTTGCTTCGAACGGCGACACGATAGCCTCGCACTGCGAGGCCTGCACGGCAGGAAAGAGGAAACGACTGAAGAAGCGGAAACGGCAGGATTCCCGGAAAGGAATCCTGCCGTTTCTGTCGTTCCCGTCGTTTCCTTTCCGATGCTTTTCCTGCCTGCGGCGCTACTGCTCGTCCGCGGAGGGGCCGTAGATGGGCGGAACCGGAACGTCGTTGAGCCGGAGGTAGACGCTCAGCTGGCCGCGGTGATGGATCTGGTGGCTCATCACGAAGGTGCGCCAGGCGGCGACGCGCGGCAGGGTGAACACCACGCGATCACCGGCGCGCAGCGACCACGGTTCGCGCAGGCGCGGATCGGGGAGGGCGCTCACGGCGCGCAGCGTGGCCTCGACGTTCCGGTCGAAGAGGGCGAGCGCGTCGTCGCGCGACGTCCACTTCGCGGTCGTGATGCCGCTGCCGTCGAGCGCGGCGAAGTTCAGCTCCGGCTTCGTCGCCACGGCGACGCCGTAGCTCTCGATGTTGGCGAGATGGATGGCCAGATCCCCCAGGCTCATGGACTTCGCGTGCGGCTTCCACGACGCCTTGTCGTCTGGCACGCGCTCGATGAGGCGGCGCGTGGTGGCGGCTTCGTGCTTCAGCTCCGCGGCCAGTGCGTCGGCGAGGGACATCAGTCGGCGGAGGTGAAGGTGATGTCGGTGTCGATCGGCTTCCCGTGACGCCAGACGCCGGTGCCGCTCTTCGGGGGCGTCACGACCTCGAAGCGGACTTCGAGGGGCTGCGGCGCGTCGGCGAAGGTGGGGCGCAGATCCTCGAGCACGGCACTGTACGCCGCCTCGTGATCGCTCGCCGAGACGATGCCCACGTGGATCGGATGCGCGAAGCGCTGCATCTCCATGGCTCCAGGGATCTTCTCGGCGATGTAGTAGACGTAGGTGTACACGGTCGGTCGTATGGGTGGTCGGAGTCCTGGGGTTTCCGGGGTCGCGCGAGCGCGGAGCGGTCGGGTCCGGTGGCGACGAGCACGACGATAGCCCTCCGGCGGCGCGGACGCCAGCGGAGGGCCTGATCGACTCTACTGCGCGGGCTGGACTACCGGGCTGCCGTCGGCATTCACGAGCTCCACGTCGAAGACGAGGACGCTGTTGCCCGGGATGATCACGGTGTTGTTCGGCCCAAGCAGGTCCTGGAGCCCGTACGCCACCGCGGGCGGGACGAGAATCTGCCGCCTGCCGCCGACCTTCATTCCCTGAAGGCCGATCTCGAAGCCGGTGATGAGCGACGGCGGATTGGTGCCGATGCGGAAGGTCGCGGGCGGATTGGGCGGCTGCAGGGAGTCGAACTTCACGCCGCTGGACAGGTAGGCGCGATAGAACATGTAGTTGTCCTGTCCGGGTGCGATGGTGGCACCGGTGCCGACCGTGATGTCGCGGTAGTAGACCCCGAGGTCGGTAGCCTGCGACGCGGAAAGGTCGACGCCGAGCGAGGGGTCGAAGGTGGTGTTCTCGACGGTGTTGTACTGGGGCGAGGTGGTGTCGAGGCAGGCCGTGAATCCCACGGTCAGCAGGGCGAAGGCCAGCAGGCGAAGGCGTGTCATCGGAAAGCTCATGGTGGGTGTGGGTGATGCGCGGAGCGGAGAGCAGGTGTCCCGGATCCAGCGCCGTGTCGTCAACTGGCGCGCCCCGGTTCGCGGTCGCGGCGCACGGGGACGCGACGTCCCTTGATCGTCGAGCCACGCAGCGTGTCGATGATGCCGTCGGCGATCTCGTCCGGCACCTCGACCAGCGAGAAGCGCTCGGTGATCTGGATGGCGCCGATGGCGCGTGGGTCCACGCCGGCCTCGTTGACGATTGCGCCGACGAGGTCGGACGGGCGGATCTTCGCCTGTCGGCCGGCGCCGATGTAGAGGCGAGCCACGTCCCACTCGGGGACGATCCGCTCGCGCTTGCCCTTGGCGGGCCGCGTGGCGGCCGTCGCGCCCGCCTTCCGACCCTGTGCGCCGGTGCCACGCTCGCGATCCGGCCGCGGCGGCCGCTCGGTGCGCAGCGCCACGACGGGGATCTCTTCCTCGTCGGCACCGCCTTCGCTGACGTCGGCCTGCTTCACCGCGGCCGCGGCGACGTCCATGACGTCGAACTCCTGGGCGAGCGAGTCGACGAGCACGCGATAGCGATCCAGGCCGCCGGCGAGAATGGTCTCCCGCAGCGACGCCCGGGTGAGCTCGAGCCGGCGGGCGCGAAGATCCGCCACCGTGGGCACGGCGGCGATCTCGATCTTCTGCTTGGTCTGGTACTCGATGTTGCGCAGCAGGCGGTGCTCGCGCGGCTCGATGAGCGTGATCGCCACGCCCTCGCGCCCCGCGCGGCCGGTGCGGCCGATGCGGTGGACGTACGCTTCCGCCGAGCTGGGCACCTCGTAGTTCACGACGTGCGAGACGTGCTGCACGTCGAGGCCGCGCGCCGCCACATCGGTGGCGATCAACAGGTCCGACGTGTTGGCGCGGAACTTCTTCATCACGCGGTCACGCTGCTCCTGCGAGAGACCGCCGTGCAGCGCCTCGGCGCGATAGCCGCGCGCATTCAGCGTCTCGGTCAGCGCATCCACCTCGGTGCGCGTGCGGCAGAACACGATGGCCGACGTCGGGTTCTCCACGTCGAGGATGCGGCCCAGCGTGGCCATCTTGTGCGCGCGCGAGACGATGTACGCCACCTGCCGCACGCGCGGCGCGGCCCCGGCGGGCACCACCTCGCGATCGATGCGCACGCGCACCGGATCCTTGAGGTGCTTGTTGGCGATGTCGGCGATGCGCGGCGGCAGCGTCGCGGAGAAGAGGGCGGTCTGCCGCTCGGTGGGCGTGGCCTCGAGGATCGCCTCGAGGTCCTCGGCGAAGCCCATGTCGAGCATCTCGTCGGCCTCGTCGAGCACGACGAGCTTCACGCTCTCGAGGTGCACGGTGCGGCGCCGGATGTGATCGAGCGCCCGGCCGGGGGTGGCGACGACGACGTCCACTCCCCGCTTGAGGGCGCGGATCTGCGTCTCCATGCTCGCGCCACCGTACACCGGCAGCGCGCAGGCACCCAGAGGCTTGCCGTAGCGGTTGACCGCCTCCGCCACCTGCATCGCGAGCTCACGGGTCGGCACGAGGACGAGCACGCGCGTGCGCTCCTTCCACGACGCATCGGGATCGACCATGTGGAGCGCCGGCAGTGCGAAGGCCGCGGTCTTCCCCGTCCCCGTGGCCGCCTGCCCGAGCACGTCGCGGCCGGCGAGCATGGGGGGAATCGCCTCGCGCTGCACTGGCGTCGGCTCCTCGTAGCCAAGGGCGGCGAGGGTCTCGAGGATACGCTCATCGACGCCCAGGGCGGCAAAGCCGGCGGCCGGAACGGAAGGTTCGCTACTCGTGGTCCTGGGTGTCATTCAGGGAAGATATATGCTGTCGCGCGGCTGCGTCCGCTGCGCTGGCTCGGTGGCAGGAGCGGCCGCGCTATCTTGCGAGCGTGACGCGCCAGGCCGACGAGCTGCCGTTCGAGATCCGCCCCTCCCCGATGCAAGGATCGGGCGCTTTTGCCACGCGGTTCATTCCTTCGGGAACGCGACTCATCGAGTACGCCGGCGAGCTTCTCACTCCCGCCGAGGCCGACGCGCGCTACCCGGACGTGCCCGGTGAGCGGCATCACACCTTCCTCTTCGCGATCGACGACGAGGTGGTGATCGACGCAGCGGTGGATGGCAACGCGGCGCGGTTCATCAACCACTCGTGCGACCCGAACTGCGACGCCGTGGTCGAGGACGGACGCATCTGGATCGAGACGATCCGCGACGTGCAGCCGGGCGAGGAGCTGGCGTACGACTACGCGTACGTCCTCGAGGAGCGGCACTCCCCGGCGGCGAAGCGCCGCTTCCCCTGCCACTGCGGCGCCGCGAGCTGCCGCGGGACGATCCTCGCCAAGAAACGCTAGGCGCCGCTCGTCACGGCCCGTGGCCGGGCTACGGCTTGCAGAGGTAGGCGATCGCGACGGCGCCCATCGAGCCTTCGGGCACCCAGCCGAAGCCCGGCACCTTGTTCACCTTGTGCTCCACGACCTTCGTCTCCTTCGCGTTGCCGAAGAAGGTGTTCTCCTTCGCGGCGAGGCGACGGGTCGTGCAGTTGAAGGTGCCCTTCGTCCGCGTGGCGAAGAGCGGCCCATCGGGCGAGTCCACGGGGCTGGTGAACACCACGCGCACGGTGGCCTCGCGGAGGTCCTTGTTCGCGTGCACCGACTTCGGGTCCACGTACACGCGGTTGCCGCTCGACGTCCGGCCGATCTCCTTCCACTTCACCTTCGCCTGGGCGCGAGCCGAGGCGGGCACGAGAAGGAGAAGTGTCGCTGCTGCCGCGCCGAGGGTGATCCGTCGCATGTGCATGTCAGAGTGAGTAGTGCTCGCCAGCGCGCCGCCCGAAGTAGATGCCGACGCCCGAGCCGACAGTGGAGACCATGAACGCGGTCATGATGCCGACCTTCGCGCCGAGCCACCAGCCGATGGCGCTGCCGACGGTGGCGCCGATGAAGCCCATGAGCTTGGTCATGATCTATCCTCCTTTGCGAGCGCGGTCCAGTAGTGTCCCATCTGTCCCCGCTGGCGCATCGTCGCGTCGGTGATGGGAGCGGAGCGCCACGCATCGGTCGGTCTGGCATCGGCAAAGGCGAGCAGCCGGGAGGTGGCGCCGTACAGTTCAAGGACGAACCGCCCCCCCGCGACGTACCATCCCAGCATCCACCCGAGTTCCTCGTCCGTCGAACCGGCACGGACCCGGGCTTCCAGCTCCTCGATCACCGTACGGGCGGTCGCCTCCGGGAGGGAGGCGATGCCGGTGGTCGCCGGCGCGGCGATGGCCGAGTGCCAGACGAGAAAGAGCGCGCGCTTCAGCGCCTCCAGCGCCGACCCGGGGTCGGCGAAGAGCTCCACGTAGGCACCGAGGATGGCGGGGTACTCGCCGAACAGGCCCGACCGCTCGATCTGGCGATCGCGCTCCTCGAGCGTGCCGCTCGCCCCGCGCAGGCTCGCCAGCACCGCTTCCTCCCATCCCGCCAGCGACGTCAGGCTCAGCACGCGCTTCCCCCTCGTGAACCGGGCGACACGCGCGCTAGCCGACTCGCGGCGCCGCTACAACGTGCAACGTGGTGCCCCACGGATCGGCGGCGAGCCACCCGTCGCGCGCGTCGCGCGTGCCGACGCCGCTGGAGGCGATGCTGCGACGTGCGTCCGCGACGCTGGCCGCATCGGGAAGCACGAGCTGCCAGGCGAGCAGGCGCGCCTCGTCCTCGCGCGCCGCGATGGCGTCCGCGCCGGCCCACGTGTTGAGTCCCAGGTGATGGTGGTAGCCGCCGGCGGACATGAACAGCGCGCCGGTGTAGCTCCACACCATGGTGTCGAGGCCGAGCGCGGCGTGATAGAAGGCAGACGCGCGCTGCAGGTCGCCCACATGCAGGTGGATGTGCCCCATCGTGGTGCCGGCGGGCATGCCGCTCCACCGCTCGCCCTTCGCCGACTCCACGAGGCTCGCCACGTCGAGTGGCAGGGTGGCCATGCGAAGCTCGCCGCCATCCGCCTGCCAGCTGTCACGCGGACGATCGGCGTACACCTCGATACCGAGTCCGTCCGGGTCGTGCAGGTAGAGCGCCTCGCTCACCAGGTGATCGGCCGCCCCGGCGCGTGCTCCGATCTCGGCGAGATGCGCCACGAAGCGCCCGAGCGACGCGCGATCGGGGAGCAGGATGGCGAAGTGATAGAGACCGATCCTTCCCGGCGAGGGAACGCGCTTCGCGCCCGGCTGCTCGTGCAGTCGCAGCAGCGGGATCGAGCTGCCGGACGCACCGAGCTCCGCGCGGGATCCCTCTCGCACGAGCCTCTGAAGACCGAGCACCTGCTGGTACCAGGCGAGGGAGCGCTCGAGGTCGGAGACCTGCAGGTCCACCGTTCCCACATGAGCCGCGTCGGGAAGCCGGTACGCGGGCGGTGCGATTCCCAATCGAGTGGAAGTCATCCGACCGGCTCGCCACGCTCGCACTTCAGGCATTCCAGCTCGAAGCCGAGAAACTTCGCGCGCCCCTCGGGTGTGGTCACCCAGGGACGAACCTGCCACGGGGGATCGTGGCGCACGTGCTGGCCATGGCCGCACGCGAGCTCGGCGACCCAGTGTCCTTCGTCATCGAGGTGGTAGCCGACGATCGGCTGCTTCACGACGACGCTCCACGCCTCGTGGACCGCCTTGGCCAGCTCCGTGCTTGGCGCTTCCGGCTCGTCGAGCAGCTCGCGCAGGCGGGCCAGCGGTTGCCGCTGCGCGTCGGTGAGCGACTGCTGGGGGCAGTCCAGCTCGAGGCGAAGCGCGTCGGCGCAGTCGCCGCGGAGCTGTTCGTGAGCCGAGTCGGTGAGCTCACGAGGGGTGAGCGCGTGCAGGGCGAAGAGGCTGGTACGGAGTCGTTCGATCATGTCGATGAGAATCCCTGTGAGCGAGCATCGGGGCAAGTCGCGAACCGGCGCGGCCTGCTGCCGTGCGCGGGCGCGACCCGTGCGCTGCACGAAATATATCGGTGTTTCTTCGGGATGGCGGTTGCGGCGCGAGTGGTCTCGACGTCCATGCGCTAGCGCGGAGCCGGACAGGACCATGACACGCGCGCGCGGAGGGAAGCCGATGGAGCTGGCCGCCGACGAGGAGTACGTGAGCTCCGCACGGGCAGCGGGGCTGTTCTACGTGACGGACGAGATGCCGGGGATTCGTCGCCGGCGTCACGGCCGCGGCTTCTCGTACCTGGATCCCGACGGGCGCACGATCCGCGACCCCCAGGCCCTGCGACGATTCCGGGCTTTGGTGATCCCGCCGGCGTGGACGGAGGTGTGGATCTGCCCCGACCCGAACGGCCATCTCCAGGTGACCGCCCGCGACGCTCGTGGTCGCAAGCAGTACCGCTACCATCCCGGTTTCCGGCAGCAGCGCGACGGGATCAAGTTCGAGCGGATGATCGCCTTCAGCGACGTGCTGCTCGCCATCCGTGAACGGGTGGAGCACGACATTGCGCTGCCAGGGCTGCCGCGCGCGAAGGTGATGGCCACGGTGGTGTGGCTGCTCGAGCGCACGCTGATCCGCATCGGCTCCAACGAGTACGCGAAGGCGAACAAGTCGTTCGGCCTCACGACGCTGCGCCAGCGGCACGTGCGAGTCATCGGCTCGAAGCTGCGGTTCGACTTCCGCGGCAAGAGCGGCGTGGTGCACTCCGTGGCGGTGACTGACCGCCGCATCGCGCGCATCGTGCAGCGGTGCCAGGAGCTGCCGGGCCAGGAGCTGTTCCAGTACGTGGACGGCGACGGCGCGCGACAGAGCGTGAACGCAGAAGACGTGAACGCGTACCTGCACGAGATCGCGGGCCGCGACGTGACGGCCAAGGACTTCCGGACCTGGGCGGGAACGATGCTCACCGCGGAGTCGCTGCGCGCCATGGGGCCTGCGCCATCCCGGCGTCAGGCGGAGAAGAACATCGTCGCCGCGATCGACCGGACGGCCGAGCGACTCGGCAATACGCGCAGCGTCTGTCGCAAGTATTACATCCATCCCGAGCTGCTCGGCGCATACCTCGAGGGATCGGTGCTGCCACCGGTGCCCGCGCCGGTCTGGCGGGAGCGTCAGGCCGCTGTGGTTCCGCTTCGCCAGCACGAGGCGGAAGTGCTCGCCTTCCTCAAGGCGCGACTGGATTGCCGGTCGCCAGTGATGGCCTGATCGCGGCGGAAGGTCGGGGGGCTCACTGATCGCGGCAGCCGATCACCAGGACGCGCTTCACGACCGTGGACTTCGGCAGGGTGCGCAGCCGTGCCATGTCCCAGCTGCCGGAGGGCGACCGTGGCTCCGACAGCTCGAAGCTGAGGCCGCACAGCGCCTGCGAGACGAGGAAGAGGTTGCCCTCACCGACCAGCCCCTGGACGCCGCCATTCAGGTCGAGCAGCGCGGAAAGTGGAGTGCCCACCCCGAGCCAGTTCGAGGTGCGGAGACCGGGCTCGGTGATCTCGATGCGCCACACCTTGCCTTCATTCACCTCGACGACGGCGGTGTCCTGCTCGAAGGGGACGACGAGGATGCGCTCGAGCTGCCCCTCGGTACGCCGCTCCACCGTATCGCGGGCGACCACGCATCGCGACTTCAACGTGTCGACGGACATGCCGATACGAATGCTCCCGACGCCATCACCGTCCACGATGGGCCGTCCGCAGGAGCCCGCGGGACGCGTCACGGACGCGCTTGCCGCGGCGGAGTCGGCCGACCGCGCTGCGGAATCCGTTCCCTGCTCGGCGCCCTGCACTGCTTCGCGCAGCACCTGCTCCGCCGGCGCCTCGCGTGAGCCCTGTCCACTGCACGCGGCGAGCGCGATACAGAGCGCCAGCGCCTTCCTCACGGCTGGCATCGCTGCACCTCGATCCAGTGCGCAAACGCATTCATGAATTTCGTGAGGAAAGCCCGCGTGCTGTCGTTGGTGATGGTGCCTTCCGGGTCCACCAGGTTCGCCACACCGCCCAGATAGACCTCCGGCTGCTGCAGGGTGGGCACGTCGAGGAACACGAGCGACTGACGCAGGTGGTGGTTGGCGCCGAAGGCGCCGAGTGCGCCGGGAGACACGCTGACCACCGCGCCCGGCTTCCCGTTCCAGGCGGCCTTACCGGCGGGGCGCGAACCGACGTCGATGGCGTTCTTGAGCACCGACGGCACGGAGCGGTTGTACTCCGGCGTGGCGAAGAGGACGGCATCCGCGGCACGGATGCGGGTGCGCAGTCGCGTCCAGGGCTCGGGGGGAGTCTCGGTCTCGAGATCCTGGTTGTAGAGCGGCAGGTCGCCGATCTCGACGATGTCGAGCTTCAGCTGCGACGGCGCGAGGCGGCCGAGCGCGACGGCGATGCGCCGCGTCCAGGATTCACGTCTCAGGCTGCCGACGAAGACAGCAACGTCTCGGGTTTCGGGCATGAATTCGTGCGCTGGTCCGGGTTGAAGTGACCGACCAACGCACGAAATGCACGAATGGTTCCTAGTGCGGCGTCGTCAGGTCGGAGGCCCGCGGCCGCAGGTCGGACGGGGCGTGCGGCATGCGATCGGCCAGCAGGCGCGTGGTGAATCGCTGACCTTCGGCGACGCGCTCCACCTCGATCGCGATCGCCTCCACCATCTGGCTGAGCTGGGCGATCTGGACGCGCGACGCGTCGCTGGCCACGGGCGCCTGCAGGTGCGCCGAGCGCACCGCACGCCGGGCACCGAGCCAGCCGCCGATCCAGCTTCCGACGAAGCCAGCCATGAGTCCGATTCCCCCGGCTGCGCCGAACAGGAGGACGTAATGCTCTCGCATGGTGCCCAGGAAGTGCATCGGCAGGAAATCGATCATGTTCGGCTCCGGGTTCCTATCGGGTCGTCGTGTCAGCCGCCACTACGCGCGACCGCCGGTCGTCGTTTCGCTGGCGAGCTCGGCGTGAGGGCTTCAGGGTACGGCGTTCAGGACCTGCTTCTTGCCAAGCGGATCGATGTCGAATGCCTCGGCACGCCCGCGGTGCGCCTCGGCGCCGCGGAGCGTGGCGAGCGCGCCATAGTAGTCGAGATAGCCGAAGGACGATATGCCGCCACGCACGAACTCGTAGCTGCTCACGAGCTCGCGCCACCGGTCCATCTGTCCCGAGACGTCCACGTACAGGTACGGGGAGAAGCCCTCGGCGTCTTCCCAGTTCTCGGCGTACCACAGGCGCACGCCGCGGTGCGGCGGGCTGGCGAGCTTCACGCCTTCCAGCGACGCGAGGAGCACCGCGTCCTCCACGATGGCGTGCGTGCTGGAGTGGTCACGATGGATGCTGTTGCGCCAGTGCGTGATGACCAGCGTCGGCTTCACCTCGCGGATCACCTCCGCCACGTAGCGCCGCGCCTCCTCCGTGTTCGGGAGCTCGCCGTCCTTGTATGGACCGAAGATGACGCGCGCACCGAGCATCGTTGCGGCCTGCCGGGCCTCGCGACGCTTCTGCTCCCCGTACTGCGCCGGGGACAGCTTCGGGTTGCCCCCTTCACCGAGCGTGAGGTGCAGGAGCACGATGCGGTCGCCGAGCTCGTGCTGCTTGAGGAGCAGCGCACCCGCGGTGAGCTCCATGTCACCGGCGTGTGCGCCGATGGCGAGGATCGTTCGCGGCGCGCGCGGCGACGGCGCCTGGGCGTACAGCTCGTGGCCAGGCGCCTGCATCGATCCGGCCAACAGCAGGAGCGCGGTGGCAAGAGTGCGTGTCTGTCGAGTGCGCGCTGCGACGACGTTCACGACCTGTGCTCCACGCGCTCGGCCTGGTGGCGCGACGGCACCCCCGGCACGGCCGACACAACCGGCTGTGGCGCATGGAGCATGGCGGGATCTTCAACCCGGTGTGCATCCCGACGAGGACGACTGATCATCCACAGCACCCACAGGGCGAGCGGCGGGATGGCGATCCACGCGATCGCCGCGGCCATCGAGGTGTGGAACGACCACGCGCCGGCGCCGGCAGCGTCGTTCACGTCGAACAGCAGCTTGCCGTTGTCGAAGGATGCGCTCGCGGTGCCGTGCGACCCGGGCGCGCGCGTCAGCCGCCAGGCCTTGAAGAGCCCCGGTCCGATGCTGACCCCGATGAGCCCTGCCCAGTACGCGACCCAGGTCGCGAGCAGGGTTCCGGGTTTCCAGCGTTGCAGTCCGAACATCGTCCCTCCGTGATGCAGCCATGCGTCGACGATGCGGATCGCCGCGAATCGCGTCACCGAAGATGCCACGTGGCCGCGAGCTCAGCCACCGTCGAGCCAGAGAAAGGTGAGTCGCCCCGCACAGTCGAAGGCGGCGAGGCCGCCATCGTGCGCCGAGAGCGTATCATCGTCCTCCGTACGCACTTCGACGCCGCCCGGTGTCGACGAGAATCGCCTGACGTGCTGACGACGGGCGCGCAGCACGCCGATGGTGTCGGTGGCGATGCGAGCGTCGCGCACACTGTCGCGCCGCGCGGCACGGCAGGCAGTCGGCACCGCGGCGGCAACGCTGCGCCGGTACAGGCGCAGGCTCGCCACCACGCTGCACAGCAGGACCACGAGCGACGCCCAGGCCAGCCGCCGGCGCAGCATGGCGCGCTGGCTCACTGCGTCACCATGCCGGCCACGATGCGTGCGGTCGTCACGGCCTGGCCCACGTGCCGTTGCGTGTGCTCGGCCGCGTGGAACAGCAGGCCGATGGCGGTGGAGGGCAGCCGGCCACGGCCTACCTCGCGTCGATCGAGCAGCGCGCTTTCGGACGTGCCACGCACCTGCACGAGCGCCCGCTCCACGGCTTCGCCGAAGCGCTTCGCCAGTGCGGCCGCGTCCTGCGGCACCGCTTCCACTCCGGACTCCGCTCGCAGCGCGACGAGCTGAGCGTCGGACAGCTGCTCACCGCGCGCGTAGGTGAGCAGACGATCCAGGCTGCCCATGGCATGCGTGAGGTGGAAGGCGACGGATGCTGCCCCGGCCGGCCGCGCCACGAGCCGGGGAGCATCGAGGGTGGAGAGCTTCGCGTCCACCTCCTCGCGGCACTGAAGGAGGCTGTGCGCCACCGGCTGCAGGAGTGGAGGCACGTCGGGAAGCGGTCCACGAAGCCAGACTTCTGGCAGCGGGGCGTTCATGCGGAGTTCCTCGCTCTCAGGTGTGCCCGCAGCGCGGCGACGAGCCCGTCGGGGTCGTCGGTGCCGAGCCGGAAGCGGCGTCCGGTGTCGAGCCGGATCTCGACCGCATCGCGGCCCGAGACGTTGTAGAGCATGCCGCGCGTGGTGATCCGGATTCCCCAGCCCTCGAGGGCCGACGAGGCGGTGCGCTCCACGGCGACGATCCGCTCCAGCGGGGCATGGACGTGCCAGAATCCGGGCCCGAACCAGCTCACCAGCTCACGGTCATTCACCTCGATGGTGAGCGACGAGAAGAGCCACGCCACCACCACGAACGCGACGGCGAGGAGATACAGCCAGCGATTGGCAGTGGTCCACGCCAGCCAGGCACAGAAGAAGGCAGGGAGCAGCAGCACGAGCAGCATGAAGTCGCCCGATTGTCGATGCATGTACATGGCGCGATCATCCTCCGCGAGTGCGTGTCGAGACCTGATACGATGCGCAACGCGCGGGGACGCGGCAACCGTGTATGATTAGGCACCACCGAACAGCGAGCAGGACGCGATGACGCACGCTTCCACGAAACCTTCTCCGGTTCCCGCCGGCCGACGGCCGACCGGACGCGGTCCGCGCGAATGGGCCCGCGCCTTCACCGGCTTCTATCCGCCGCTCGCCGAGGACCTGGCGTCGCTGGATCCCGTCGCGCGATTCCTCTATTCGGCGCGCAGCGTGATCCTGGTGATCTCCTTCCAGGCCGCGCTGATCGCGGGGCTGCTCGCGCTCACCGACCGGCGCTTCGCTCCCCTCCCCTTCGCGCTGCTGGTGATCGGCTACGTGGTGCTGCACGCGATCAGCAACCTGTCCAACGACTACTTCGGCGCGCGGCGTGGCCACGACACCGACGACTCGCCGCGGCGGCGGTACACGGTGCATCCGGTGCTGAGCGGCGCCGTGAGCTCCTCGCTGCTCGTGCGCGGCCTCGTGGTGCTCGCGGTGATCGCGGCGGCCATCGGCGCATACTTCGTCTGGCTGCGCGGGTGGCCGGCGGTGTGGCTGGTCGTGGCAGGCGCGCTGCTGCTCTGGGCCTACGACGCGGCGCCGCGCGCGCTCAAGGAGCTGGGCCTTGGCGAGGTGGCGGCGTTCGTCGTCTGGGGGCCGCTCATGGTGGCGGGCGGATACTTCGTCGTCTCGGGCCACGTCTCTGCCGGGGCGCTGCTGGCGTCGGTGCCCTACGGGCTGGGGGTGATGTCCATCCTCGTCGGCAAGCACATCGACCAGCGCCAGTTCGACGCCGGCAAGCACCAGCGCACGCTGCCGGTGGTGCTCGGCGAGGGGCCGGCGCGAACGCTCAATCGCGCCGCGGTGATCGGGATGTACCTGGTCGTGGCGGCCGGCATCGTGTTCGGCGCGCTGTCGCCGTTCGTGCTGCTCGTGCTGTTCGCGGCGCCACGGGCGATCCGCGCCGTGCGGGTGATGTCGTCGCCCGCGCCGGCGGAGCCACCCGACGGCTACGTGGGGTGGCCCCTCTGGTACCATCGCGTGTGCCTGGTGCACAACCGCGCCTTCGGCTGGCTGTACATCCTCGGCCTCGCCCTGGGCGCGCTGCTCCCCGGCGCCAGATTCGGCACCTGATCCAACTCGCCGCTCGTGTGCGCCGGCGAGCGCGCGCCGGCGAGCACGCGAGATCAGGACGCGTCGCCGCCGGCCGCGGCCTGCTCGTACATGCTGATGCGCCAGCGTCCGCTCCCGCCGCGGCGCACGTGCAGGCGCACGGGGCGGCTGGCCACGCGCTGTGCGGATTCGCCGGCGCTGCTCTCGAAGATCAGCGAGCCGGTGACGAGATACTCGTCGGCACCGGAGGGGGTGACGGACGTCACCTCGATCCGGTCGGGCCATGGGCTCGACACGCGACGGCCGGGCGCGACCATCGGCCTCGCCATCCAGTCGCTGAGCAGGTCCGGCGTGACGAGGGTGCCATACGCTTCCTGCAGCCGCGATGCGGCGATGCTGTCCGGCGCAAGGAGCGAGACCGTCTGCATGCGTGACCCGAACAGGGTGACGAGGCGTCGTACGGCGCGTTCGGGGTCGAGCGGCACTGTCGCGGTGTCCACGGCGCGCGACGACCCGCCGGCGGCCGCGGCGTCGGGGTCGCCGCACGCGGCAAGGAGCGCGATGCACGCGACGAGCATGGGATACAGCCTGCGACGATGCATGAGCGCCTCGCGTCAGAGTCGAAGGCCGGCCAGCCACCGGAGCACTGGCGACGTACTGCAAGACTGGGGCGGCAGGATTCGAACCTGCAACTTCCCGGGTAACAGCCGGGCGGTCTGCCAGTTGACCTACACCCCAAGAAAACACGAACGCCCGCCGGCGGGAGGCCTGGCGGGCGTGGCAGCGTGTGAAGCGAGCGCGTGCGAGCTAGCCGGACCTCCGCGAGGAGCACCGATTGGCATTGTTGGCCGGCAGGTTGAACGCACGCGAGCGCATGGAAACAGACTACGGAAAAAGGACGGCGACGTCAAGTTCGAATCGCGATTCCGAGGCATGAGTTGACCGGATCCCCGCACGACCATGGAGGGGTAGTGGCTGGTGCACACGTTCTGCCTGCGCGCTCGCGCTGGCTCGTGCTGACGACGGTGGGCATCGGCACGTTCATGTCCGCCCTCGACGGCAGCGTGGTGAACACGCTGCTT
>DASURL010000106.1:0-11681 GCA_036280075.1 Gemmatimonadaceae bacterium
CCGTCGCGCCAGGTCGAGCAGCGAATCGAGCGAGAACATCGGCGTGTCGAGCCGGAACTCGGTCGTCAGTCGGACGCCGTTCGGCTGGGGCACTCCCATCTGCTGGAAGAGCCGGAGCTTCTCGACCTCGACGTTGTTCTGTTCCGTGAGCTGCGCCACCTGCGCGCGGCCGAGTGCCACCTCGGCGCTGCGGACGTCGAGGATGGTGCCCGAACCCACCGCCAGCTTCGCCTTGGCCAGATCGAGCTGGACCTGCGCCGTGTTGACGAGGGTATCCTGGAGCGCCGCCCGCGCCTGCGCCTGGAGCACCGTGAGGTACTGCTGCGTGACCGCGGCGCGGAGCTGCTCGGCGGCGCCGGTGATGTCCGCTTCGACCGCATTCCGGTTCGCCACCGCGGCCTTCGGATTGACGAAGGTGGCGCTGTTGATCCGATAGTTGAGGCTCAGGTCGTAGCTCGACTGGCGCGTGGCCGAGCTGTTGCTGAACGACAGCCCGTTGAACACCTGCTGGCCGCCCTGCTGGAAGCGGGTGGCGAACGAGGCGTCGGCGCTCGGCAGGAAGGCGCCACGCGCGCTGCGCACGGCGGCGTCCGCGGTGGACCGATCGTTCGCCTGCGAGAGGAACGCGGGATTGTTGCGCCGCGCGAGCGAGATCGCCTCTTCCAGCGTGAGGGCGACGCCGCCCGCGGACGCGCTATCCTGGGCGTGGGCCACCGCGGGCAGGAAGAGCGCGGCGGCGAGCGCGACGGACACCAGTGTACGCATCGGGGGGGAGGTCCTGGGTGATTGGGTCACCGCCTCATACGAATGGGCGACGACGGGGTTTCAATCAGTCGATGTCGGGCTCCGGGGAGAGAAAGACGCGGGAGCGGACGCGTTCGCGGATGCAGGCGTAGATGGCAGCGCCCTTTTCGGCGCTGGCGAGGGAGGGTCGGCCGATGGAGCCGGAGCTGCCGCGCGGGATCTTCAGCCACCCTCGGCGGTATCGCCGGAGCTCCTCACGCGACATCATATAGTCTTCAGCAAGGTCCATCCGCACAAGGTCGGGTGCGATGTACAGCATGAGCGAGGTGTCCACCTCGTCGCCGTGCATCGGTTCGGACTGGCCCTCCAGCAGCGTGTGGAAGTCCACCGAGAAGATGTCCACCACCCGGACGCGTGCCAGGGTGGTGATCACCGTGGCGAGCGCCTCCTGATGCGGGTCGTGCTCGTGGGCCGTCAGCAGGATGAACTCCCGTACCCCCGTCATCTCCCACGTGTTCAACAGGTCGTTCAACATCCGGTGGAGGGTCTTCTTGCGCAGCGACGCATTGCCGGGAAATCCGCGCTCGGTGTCCACGTTGACGCCGTACTCCAGCGTGGGCGCGCGCAGGATGCCGAACTCGGCCGAGAAGTCGTCGGCGAGACGCTCCACGATGAGGGTGTCGGAGCCGAGGGGGAGGTGGCGTCCGTGCTGCTCGCAGGTGCCGACGGGGATGATGAGGCGCGGATCCGCGGCGAGAATGGCCGCGACCTCGCCGGGTCGCAGCTCCTTGATGCGGCGCGGCGTGTCTGACGGCGCCGGCGAGAGGGAGGGATAGGTCATTCTGCGCGAGACGCTGAGGCGGTGGCTGCCCGCCGCAGGTGTGCGCGCCCTCGTGGCGCCGGCGTCCGCGGCGGCGGCGCTGATGCTGGCGAGCGGCTGGCTCGCCGACCAGAGGATAGGTTACGTGATCGCCGTGGTGCTCGCCACCGCGGTCGCCTGCTGGACGGGATTGCGCTGGGCCCCGCGCTCGGCACGCACGCCGCTCGCGATGATCGTGCTCGCGCTCCTCGTGGCCGGTTTTTCGGCGGGGCGCGCGGAACTGCGGCTCCGGCGGTTCGAGCGCGCGCCGGCGGCGGTGAGCGCCACGCAGGCGGCAGCGCTGGAGGAGGTGCTCCGGCGCCGCCTGGATGACGAGCTGGTGGCGCTGCGCGAGGTGGCCGGCCGCGCCCTTGCCGTCACGCCTGCCGCGGACCCGGCATCGGCCGTGTCCACCCTTCGCCGCTCGCTGGGCGACGAGAATCACCGCGCGATCATGGTGATGCGTGCCGACACGCTCGTGGTGTGGGCGGGCACGGTACACGCGAATCCGCTCGCCTTCGTCGCGTCGTCCGGCGTGATCTCCACGCCGTTCGGCCTCACCGTGTACGTCGCGCGAGACAGCGACGGGACGCGCGCAGTCGCCACGTCGCTGCTCGTCTCGCGGCCGCCCGCCGACCGGCTGTCGCGCGGACTCGCACAGCGGTTGCCGAGCAACGAGATCGCCGAGGGGTTCAGCTTCGCGCCGCCGGCGGACAGCGGATTGCCTGGCGCCCTCACGTACGTGGACCGCGGACGGGCGCTGTTCGTCGCGCGGGCGATGGTGCCGTCGGAGGGCGAGGTGCGCTTCCGGCTGCTCGAGCGCGCGCGCGTGCGAGTCGGCGTGGCGCTGCTCGTCGCGCTCGTGGCGTTCATGGTCATGGTCGCGCGCCGCGAGACGGGAGTCCTGGCCGCCGCCGTCGGCGCGCTCGTGGTGCTGCGGTGCATTGCCGTGGTGCCGCTGAGCGAATTCTCCACGCGCTCGCGCCTCTTCGACCCGGCGGTGTACTTCCATCCGGCCGGCGGGGCGCTCACGGCGAATGCGGGCGCGCTCGCGCTCACGGCGGGGACGCTGCTGCTCGTCGTGCTGCTCGTCGTGCGGCGGGTCGGGTCGCGACTTCCTCGTGCGGCTGGTGCGGCGATCGCCCTCCTCACGATCGGCTTCGGCCCGTTCATCGTCGGGGCGCTCGCGCGCGGCATCACGCCCCCGGCGGACGGCGCGGGAGCGTCGCTGTGGCTGAACTGGAACGTGCCGTTGTGCCTCGCCGCGACGGCGCTCCTCGTCCTCGCCGGATGGGCGGGCCGTTCGGCGCTCGAGGGCCGCGGCGTGCGTCCAGCGACCGGCCCGCTGCTCGCACTGCTCGCCGCAGCCGTGGCTCCGCTGGTGTGGAACGCGCCGGGCCAGTGGCCCCAGTGGTACAGCCTGCTCTGGGTGCTCGCGGTCGGCGCGCTCGTCGTGTCGCGCCCCTCGCGGCGCGCCCTGCTCGCCGCAGCGCTGGTGGCCGGCCTCGCTGCCACGACGGTGGTCTGGGGCAGCACGTCGCGCGGTCGAGTGGAGCTTGCCGAGCGCGACGTCCGAGGGCTGGACTCGCCGGACGCCTATGGCGTGACGCTCGCGGCCCGCCTGGCGAGCTCGCTCGAGGGCGGCGAGCTGCCCCGCAGCTCGCAGGCGCTGCTCGAGGAGTACGTCGGCTCGGACCTGGCGGCGGCTGGGTATCCGGTTGCGCTCACCTCCTGGGTGGGTGCGGTGCCGGTGGCGACCTTCGGCTCGGCGCCCTTCGACGTCGCCTTCGACACCGTCGCCGTCGCCGCGGCCGCGGCGTCGCTGGAGCAGGCGCGCGTGGTGACGACGATCCGGCCGAACGCGTATGGCGTGCGCGTGGTCGCGGTGCCGATGCGCGGCGGCGTCGTGACGATCCTCGTGGCGCCCCGCACGCGCCTCATCGGCAACGACGCGTACGCGCGCTGGTTCGGCCTGTCCGCACGCGAGAGCAACGAGCCGCCGTACACGGTGCAGCTCGTGGCCGACTCGCTCGCCCCGCGCGACGCGATCCGCTGGCGGCGCGAGGGAACCGAGCTGCACGGCGACTGGCCGGTGCACGCCCCATTCGGCGCGGCACGCGCGCACGTGGAGGTGGACCTGCGCGGGCTCGATTCGCTGGTGCCGCGCGGGGGACTGCTGGTCCTGGTCGACATCGCCGTCGTCGGCTTCGTCTGGCTGCTCGGCGCCGTTGCCGACGGACGCGCGGGACGCTGGCTGCGGCTGCGTCGTCGCCGCCTGCGCAGCTACCGCACGCGGCTCTCCGTGGCGCTGTTCGCCTTCTTCTTCGTGCCGGCGGTGGTCTTCGCGTTCTGGAGCTGGCGCCAGCTGTTCGACGATGCACAGGCGTCGCGCCGACTGCTGGTGACGGAGACGGTGCGGGCCGTGTCCGGGGTAGGACAGGCGGACTGGCTGCGCCGCGAGAGCGCGCGGCTGGATACGAAGCTCCTGCTGTACCGTTCCGGGGTCCTCGTCGGCGCGAGTGATTCGCTGTTCGCCGAGCTCGCCCCGATGGGCAGCCTGCTGCGCCCGGACGTGGCGCTCGAGCTCAGTGTGGCCGAGGAGGTCACGGCGACGAAGCCGGAACCGCTCGCCGGCGCGACCGGCATGATGGGCTACCGCGTGCTGCCAGCGGCGGCGGGGGGGAACGCGGTCATCGGGGCGCCCGCCCGCGTGGATGATCTCCTCCTCGACCGCCGACGGCGCGACCTCGGCGTGCTCGTGCTCTTCGCCAGCGCGCTCGGCGCGGCGGCGGCGCTCTGGCTCAGTGCGCTCGCCGCGCGCCAGCTCGCGCGTCCCATAGCGGCGCTGCGCGGCGCGGCGCGCGCCGTCGGACGAGGGGAGACAGCGGTTCCGCTGCCACGCGATGCGGCCAGCGAGTTCGTTCCCGTATTCAGCGCCTTCCGCGCGATGGCCGCCGACCTCGGCGAGAGCCGCGCGGCGCTGGAGGAAGCGCAACGTCGCACCGATGCGGTGCTCCGCACGGTGGCCAGCGGCGTGGTGGCGGTGGACGACCGCGGCCGCGTCATCCTCGCCAATCCGCGCGCGGACACCCTGCTGGGCGAAGTGCCGCCCGCCGGTGCGCCGCTGCAGGCGATGGCCGCGCACGCCGTGGCGGCGCGCGTGGCTCGCTTCCTCGCCAGCGATGCCGAGGCGGACGGCTTCGAGGTGGAGCGTGACGGGCGCACGCTGCGCGGACAGCTCACGCGACTCTCGAGCGGCGGCGCCGTGCTCACGCTGGACGACGTGACGGAGCTGGCGCGTGCCCAGCGCGTCCTCGCCTGGGGCGAGATGGCGCGCCAGGTGGCGCACGAGATCAAGAACCCGCTCACGCCCATCCGCCTCGGGGTGCAGCACCTGCGCCGCGCGCGCGGACGTGCCGACTTCGACGCGATCCTCGACCAGAACGTGTCGCGCATCCTCACTGAGATCGACCGCCTCGACGAGATCGCGCGTTCCTTCAGTCGCTACGGTGGCGCACCGGAAGAACGGCCAGCCGCCGAGGCGACCGACGTCGCCCACATCGCGGACGACGTGGTGGCGCTGGAGCAGCTCGGCGAGGGGACGGTGGAATGGACCCTCTCCGCCGCCAGCGCATTACCCAGGGCGCTGGCGAGGGAGGACGAGCTGCGCGAGGTGCTGCTCAACCTCTACGAGAACGCGCGCCTGGCCGGTGCGCAGCACGTGCGCACTGACGTCCGACCCGGCGCGACGAGTGACGGTGCTCCCGCGGTGATGCTCGTCGTGACGGACGATGGGAGCGGCATCCCAGCCGACGTGCTGCCGAAGATCTTCGAGCCGCACTTCTCCACCCGCACCAGCGGGAGTGGGCTCGGCCTGCCCATCACTCGCCGCCTCGTGGAGAGCTGGGGCGGCGAGGTGACCATCGAGAGTGGGGAAGGCCAGGGCACCACGGTGCGCGTCGTGCTGCGCGCGGCCTGAGGCGGCGCCGGCGACCCGGAGTCGCCGGCACGCCGTCACTCGGTGTCCGTGCGGGCGGTGGTCGCGCCCGTCCGAATGCGCACCGTCTTGATGTTGGTGAACTCGCGCAGGCCCAGGTCGCTCAGCTCCCGCCCGTAGCCGGACGCCTTCACGCCACCGAAGGGGAATCGCGGATCGGAGGCGACCATCTCGTTCACGAACACGCTCCCCGAATCGATGCCGCGGACGAACGCGTCCTGTTCCGCCGCATCGCTGGTCCAGGCGCTCGCACCGAGCCCGAAGCGGGTCGAGTTCGCGATGCGGATGGCGTCGGCGACGTCGCGCGCGCGGTAGACGCATCCCACCGGGCCGAACAGCTCCTCGCTCCACGCCGGCGATCCTCCCGGGATGTCGGTGAGGACCGTGGCGGGGAAGAAGGCGGTGTCGCTTCGGTTGCGCCTGCCACCGCAGACGAGGCGCGCTCCCGCCGCCACCGACCGGGCAACCTGCTCCTCGAGCTCCTCCGCCTGCTTCGCCGACGCGAGGGGCCCGAGCTGCGTGGAGGGGTCGATCGGATCGCCCACGCGAAGGGCCTGCATCCCCTCGGTGAAGCGGCGCAGGAAGCGGTCGAAGATGGACTCGTGAACGATGAAGCGCTTTGCAGCGATGCAGCTCTGTCCGTTGTTGATCGTGCGCGCCTTCACCGCCGTGTCCACCGCACGATCGAAGTCGGCGCTCGGCATCACGATGAAGGGATCGCTCCCCCCGAGCTCGAGCACCGTGGGCTTGATGTGTTTGCCCGCGATCGACGCCACGCTGCTTCCGGCGCCTTCACTGCCGGTGAGCGTGGCGGCAGCCACGCGCGGGTCCGACAGCACGCCGGCCACCGCATCGGAGCCGATGAGCAGTGTCTGGAACACCCCCTCGGGAGCGCCGGCGCGACGGACCAGCGCCTCGAGCTCGAGTGCGCACTGCGGCACGTTCGACGCGTGCTTCAACAGCCCCACGTTGCCGGCCACGAATGCCGGTGCCATGAACCGGATCGCCTGCCAGAAGGGAAAGTTCCACGGCATCACGGCGAGCACCACGCCGAGCGGATCGTAGGCGATGAAGGAGCGATGCCCCTCGTCCTCCACCTGCTGGTCGGCGACGAACGACGGGCCGTGGTCGGCGTAGTAGCGGCAGGCGACGGCACACTTCGCCGCCTCGTCGATCGCGGCCTGGATGGGCTTCCCCATCTCCAGCGTCATGATGCGGCCGAGCCGTTCCTTCTCTGCCTCGAGCAGCTCGCCAAGTCGACGGACCATCGCCGCGCGTTCGGCCACCGGCGTGGTGCGCCAGCGCGGAGCGGATGCCGAGGCGGCGGCCAGGCGCTGTTCCACATCGGCAGGTGCATGGGCCGCAAACTCGGCGAGCACCTGCCCGGTGGCCGGATTGATCGAACGGAATGTCATGCGTCGCGCAGCATGCAGCTTGCGTGCGCGCTCACTCCGCGACCGGTGTCTCCTCGCGCCACCAGCCTTCGCCAGCCTCTTCGCCGCCGAAGAGCCGTCGCCACCACGGCACGCGCCGCTCGCGCTCGAGCACGGCGCCCGCCGCCTCCCGCCACGCTTCCTGCATGGCGACCGCATCGGGGAAGCGCGATTCCGGGTCGGACGCGAGGCCTCGCTCCAGCCACGCCGCGATCTCGGGTGCATATGGCGTGAGGTCGAGCATCCCGGACAGCTCGCGCGCGAGGATCGTCTTGCCATCCGCCTCGCCGAAGGGCGGCGTGCCGGTGAGGATGAACGCGACGATCGCCGCGAGGGAGAAGAGGTCGGCGGTCACGTCCTGCGCCTCGCCGAGCAGCTGCTCGGGGGGCGAGAAGGCCGGAGTCCCCGACGCGCCCGCCGGCTCCTCGCCCGCCGGATTGGCGATGCCGAAGTCGGCAATGCGCCACCGACGGTACCGGTCAATGAGGATGTTCTCGGGCTTGAGGTCGCGATGCACGATGCCGACGGCGTGCGCGGCGGCGAGCCCGCTGAGCACGCTGTCGATCTGTGGCGCTATTTCGGCCAGCGGACGCGCGCCGGCGCGCGCCACCAGCTCCGCCACCGAGCCGCTCTCCGCGAGCTCCATGGTGTACCAGGCCACGTTGCCGCGACTGTCCCAGTCGTAGATCGGGACGATGGCGGGATGCGCGAGCTGCGCAGCGAGGCGCGCCTCCCGCCGGAAGCGCCCGACGGCACGCTCGTCACGCGCGACGTGGGGATGCAGCAGCTTGAGCGCGACCTCGCGGCCGAGTGACAGGTCGCGCACCCGCCACACCGAGCCGAAGGAGCCCGCCCCCAGCGGGGCGATGACCTCGTAATCGTCGGCAAGCGCCCAGCGCAGGCGCACCTCGGGCGACTCGCGCGCCGCGGCAGAATGCTCACCGCTCAGCGTGAGCACCGTGCGACTGCCGATGACGCGGTCCAGCGCGCGCACCATGGCGGCCACGGACGGGTACCGCTTCCCCGGATCTGGCTGCAACGCCTGGTCGAGCACCACGGACACCGACGGCGGCAGGTCCGGGCGAACGAGCGACACCGGGGGAATGTCGTCCGGCGGCGGCGGCTCGGTGGTGAGCGCGTGGAAGCACAACGCGGCGAGCTGCCACTGGTCGGAGGCGAAGGTCGGCTGCCAGCCATCGCGCCAGTCGGGCGGGATGGGCATCGTGGTGGCGTCAGGCGCGATGCGGTCGGGGATGCTCTCCATCGGCACCGCCCATTGCCAGCCGAGGAGCCAGAGACGCCCCATCGGCGACGCGAGCACGTTGCCGACGAAGACGGCACCATGCACGCTCCCCCCGTCGTGCAGGTACGAGAGCGTGGAGCCCACCTCGCGCATGACGCGCAGCACCGTCGGGATGTCTTCCGCACCGGCACGCGCGAGCCGCGCGGCCATCGTCTCGCCGGCGATCCACCGGCGCAGGTACCCCGGACCACGCCGGGAGTCCGAGTTGGCGGTCCAGTAATGATAGGTCGTGGGAACCGCGGGATGGTTCCGGTGCGCGAGGCCTCGCGCCTCGGCCTCGAGCCACGCGGCATGCTCGGGCAATGGCGCGCTCACGAGGGAGAGGGAGCGGCCGAGCGCGTCCACGATCTCCTGGAAGTGCCGATGGTCCTCCCACACCCCCTCGGACCCCCAGCTCCACCCGGGCGGAAGCTGCCACGCCGCCAGGTGGTCGGGCAGCGTGAGGCTGACGCGGTGATGGCCTCCCGTGGGAAGCAGCGGACGCATGGATCGGGCGTCGGAGAACACGGCGGGCGTGGACGAACGGGTCACTGCCGAAAGCTAGCGAGCGTGGAGAGGGGGAGGCAGCGCGGGCGCCGCGGGCACGGCGCCGGCCACCTCACATACGCGATTCCGCGAGCACCTGTTCGGCGGCCTGGTGCAATGCGGGAAGCGAGACGTCGGGGAGCACGCTGACCTCCACCGTGCGGACGCACAGCGGCGTGCCGTCATGCGGTGCGCCGGAGTTGAGCGACGGCACGTGCACGGTGACCGCGACGATGCGCCACAGGGTGCTCGGTCGCGACATGGAGCCGTCGCTCTCCACGGTGTCGAGCTGGAGCACCTCGCCGCGCGCGGGAATGACGGCACTCTGGCATTCGGCGAGCAGCTGCTCGTTTCGGTCGTGGCGGGTGACGCGGAGCGTGATCATGCAGCCGGTGGTGAAGGTGGGCAGAAGCTACGGCGCGGCGAGGCGTGCAGCCAGCGGCGTCCGTGAAACCGACGATGAGTCGTGACGTACGGCACATCAGACCTGCAGCCGATGAGGACCACATGTTCGTTATCCTGAGCTTTCTCGTGTCGCTGGCGCTCGCCACGCTGGCCTATGCGCAGTCGCGCAACTTCGTGATGCGTCGCCTCCGCTACGTGGACGCCGTCCAGAATGCGCTCGCCCCGGTCATCGCCGGCGTCGGGGCCGCGGTCATCGCCTGGCCGATCTTCGGCCTGCTGCCGCTCGTGGGGCTGGGGACGGCGCTGAGCGTCGGCTTCGCGGTGGGAGCCGGCGTGGCGGCTGGCGCGCGTGCGGTGCGGCATTCGCTGCCAAGGTACTGAGGGGTCGGACCCGTTCGGCGGCCTTCGGCCGAGCCGGGCGAAGCCCGGCGAGTGGGTCCGACTGCTATCTTTCTTCCATGGCAGTCACCATCCCGACCGAGATCACCGACCCCGTCAACGCCCGCATCCTCGCTGTCAGCGAGGACCGCATCGCGGGTTTTCTCGAAGACCCCTTCGCCGAGATCGCGACGCTGAGCGACCTGCCGGTCGACATCGTGCTCGAGCGGCTGCGCGCCATGCTCGAGAGCGGCGTCATCCGGCGCATTCGCCAGACCCTCATGGCCACCAACCTCGCCCCCGGGGCGCTGGTGGCGTGGAACGTCCCGCCGGAGAAGCTCGACGCCGCGTTCGAGTACCTGTCGAAGGTGGATCCCTTCTCGGGGCACGTGGTCATTCGCAGCACGGACGCCGAGACGACCGGGTCGGTCTATCGGCTGTGGACCACGCTGAAGGTCCCGCAGGGGTTCTCGATGCAGAAGCACTGTGAGCTGCTCGCCGAACGCATCGGGGCCACCGCCTTCCGGAT
Source organism: Gemmatimonadaceae bacterium (assembly GCA_036280075.1). Classification (GTDB taxonomy): domain Bacteria; phylum Gemmatimonadota; class Gemmatimonadetes; order Gemmatimonadales; family Gemmatimonadaceae; genus AG11. The sequence continues at coordinate 10,174 of DASURL010000106.1, forward strand.
CATGCCTGCGCACCGGCTGTTTGCCCTCGGCGTGGGCCACGTGCGCCGGCGCGGCATGTCGCCTGGCAGTCGCACGGAGGAGCCGGGCCGCGTGATCGACACGAAGATCGTGGAGCTGGACGAGCTGGAGTGGCGCGTGCTCGGGCCGCTCAAGCGCGAGTTCGAGCCGTCGGAGCTGCGCGAGGAACCGTGGCGTGCGCGCGCCGAGGAGGCCGGCATCCCGTACGAGGAGTTCCTCCGGGTGTCGCGCGGGCTCGCCGAGCGCGGCGTCATCGGGCGCTTCTCCACCTTCCTCGAGCACGTGAAGCCGTCGGCCTCCGGCGAGCGCGTCACGCGCTACAACGCGCTCTTCCACTGGCGCGTGCCCGAAGGCCGCGAGATCGAGGCGGGGCAGGAGGTCGGACGGCATCATATCCTCACCCATGCGTACTGGCGCGAGGGTGGAGACGAGTTCGCGCACGTGAACATCATGGCGGTGGCCCACGGCACCGAGAAGGCGGTCGTGCTCGCCCACAAGGCGGCGATCGACCAGCACTTGATGGAGGCCGGGATCCCGGTCGCCTACACCAACGTCTTCTGGGGCGGCCGGAGCGAGATCAAGCCATCGGAGATCATGCCGCAGGCGTACGAAGCGTGGCTGCGGGAGACGGGGGTGGATCCCGCCTCGATGCGGGAGCGCTGACCGGCGGCGGCACGCGCCTCGCCAGCTCTGCGGCCATGCGCCTCTTCGTCATCCTCTACCGGCTGCTGCCGCTGGCGCTCGCCTTCTGGCGAGACTACAAGCGTTGGTTCTTCTTCGGTGCGCCGGCCGTACGCACCGCCGCCGACCACGAGCGGCGGGCACAACGACTGGTCGCCCAGCTCGCCGCGCTGGGCCCCACCTTCGTGAAGATGGCGCAGCTCTTCGCTGGCCGCGCGGACATCCTCCCGCCGGTGTACGCGAAGGCGCTCACGACGCTCACCGATCAGGTGCCGATGGTGCCGTCGCGCGAGATCGCGCGCGTCATCACCGAGGAGTACGGCGCCCCGCCCGACGAGCTGTTCGAGCGCTTCGACTGGACGCCGCTCGCCGCCGCGTCGCTCGGGCAGGTGTACCGCGCCTGCCACGAGGGCGAGGAAGTGGTGATCAAGGTGCTGCGCCCGGGAGTGGAGCAGCTCGTCGCCGCCGACGTGAAGGCGTCGCGCCGGATCATCCGGGTGGTGGAGCGCTGGTGGCCCAACCCGCACGTGATCGGCACTCGCGTGGTGATCGACGAGTTCGCCGTGCGTGTCGCCGAGGAGATGGACTTCCGCTGCGAGGCGGCGCACGCCATCGCCATCGGCAGCAACTTCGCCGGCCGGCGGGAAGTGTGGGTGCCGCGGGTGTACACGGCGATGGTCCGGCAGCGCTGCCTCGTGCTCGAGTACTGCCCCGGGCGGCGCGTGGACCGGCTGGACGAATGGGTGCGGGAAGGGCGCGTGGACTCCGACCACGTGGTGCGCGAGGTGATGGACATCTACGCGCGGAT